>CAJOKR010000020.1 GCA_905235135.1 uncultured Bacteroidales bacterium | reverse complement strand
TACCAGCGATATAACAGCCAAAGTTACGATTATGGGGGTTATCGGTACTTCTTCAACGGGCAGGAGAGCGACGCGGAGGCCTATGGACAGGGCGGTTTGGCGGGGTACGAGTTCCGTCAGTATGACACGAGGCTGTGACGGTGGTGGGGTATCGACCGGAAGGTTGCCAAATACCCGTCGTTGAGTCCGTACCAGTTCTGCGCGGGAAACCCGGTGTGGATGAAAGATGTGGACGGGAGTGACTTTGTAGTTACGATTGAGAATACTGCTTCTGGAAAGATCATCACTATTCAGATGGATGTTTACACCACATCTCAAACTGCTTACAATCAGTTGTTGCCTGCCGTTGCAGAGATCAACTCTATCACCAGAAAAGTGACCATTGACGATGTAGAGTACACCTTGTATTTTGAGATCAATCCTGTTCCTCCTGAATCTAGAGATGCTGCGGCACAGAATGCCGCTAATGGTGGTTTTTGGGGCAATTATTTCGAGGAAGCAGATTTAAGTAAAGAACCTGAGCCAGCTATAGAAGAAGGAAAAACAGGTTATTATGGTGGGAAGACCGTAGGAAAACACTCATGGATGCTTCCAGGACCGGATGGTCTTGATTTCGGAAATTGTCCACAACTTGTGGGTCATGAGTTATTACATTTGTTAGGACTCTCGGATGAAGGCGGTGAATTTTATGCCCCTGGAGGCAGAATGGAATATATAGCCACTCCTTACAATGACTTTGAAATGTATGATATCACAAATGATGATATTAAGAACATATTGAGATTTGCTTTTCTGTTTGATGGTAGCAGTTATAAAACCCACGCTGTCAAAATTGATTATTGTGATGATAACGCCTCCATCCGCCAAGAACCAAACATCGAAATCAAATGAAACACTCTCTATTTCGTCTAATGCTCTTCATCTTCCTGTCATTTCCATCTTTAGGATCGTTCGGGCAGCAGATTCTCGGCATGGACACTGCCATTGTGGATGTTTTGGCGGTATTCTACTGTTCAGGAGACAGGAATGCTGTAGAAAAGAACTATTTTGGAATGGTTTTGCTTGACGAATCCTCTGGTCTTGACAAACTGTTGCCCCAAACAGAGTGCGGATATCGGCATTATAAATTGGATCACAGAATTGTGAACAGGATAAATAAAAAAATCAATGAGTATTATATTGCAAATATTCGATTAGGGAATGATTCCGATATGAGTATCTTCTTATGGCTTCTCAATAAAGAATTCATACCCTATACATCTTATACATGGAAGAATAGTCGTAATAAGGCTAATGCTGTGAAACCTGATACTACAAGCGTGTTTTATTATCTACGAAGACAACTTTGCAAAAATCAACAAGAAATAGGCTATGTAAATAGGGAAGATTGCTATAGTGATCCTTTCATGTCGTGGGTTCCGCCTTATCACGAATTCGAATACAAGGAAGGCTATTTCTATCAGCTGCATAAGTATCGTATGGCATACCTACTAATGCAAGATGAAAATGACTCCATTCTCCGATTGGCTTATTATAACCCCCTCCAACCAATAATATTTCCGAAAAACTATTATGACATAATATCACCCGCAGGAGAGCCCATTACTTATACCGATGAATATGCCGTTCATATTCGCAGATATGAGAAAGACGGTGTTTCATTGTTTGCAGTTCCCTATTTGTTTGATTATATTACTGAAACTAACTCCAAATCGAAATCTAAACACAAAAGGAGGATTGAGGCCGATTAGCCAAATGCTCAATCGAAAATTTGAGGCCGGCTGGGCCAAAGCATTACAGAAATATACGCATTCCAAAATCACATTTTATGGCTGCAAATGTAAGAAAAAAAACATGTCCGGTTATCTCTTTTCCCACGACAGGATTAATTGTTCCTTTTTGCGTTTGAATGATTTCCGATAGGACCGTGGCACCACTTTGTCCATCATTTTCAGCCAATTTTTCAGCGTTTTCATATCCAATCCATTTACGTAGGACCAATGCCCATTGAATCGCACCAACAAATAATTCCCATTCATCCCCGGAATTGTGTCCGATTGGCACTGAAGGAGATCATTCCTCATTCGGTATAACAACTTCCCCCAATTATAGAAATACTGTTTTTTGACATGGTCTGGATTTTCTGGAATGAAACAAGCCTGTCCGTCTTCATACAATAGCCCGACATCTTGACTGATGGTGAACAATAATTCATCATCAATGAAAAATTGGCAGAAAAAATCACGAAATGAAGAACCCTCAAGTGTGTTTATGAAGCAATATGGCGAAGTTTCCTCAATATCACAGTCTTCAAGGACACCGCCCAAAGAGATTTTGTTAGAGTCGGACAATTCGTCAAGAATCCGGTTTGCCATACGTTCAATAATATCCATTTCTTTACTGAAACATTCCTCGTTCCCACACCCCCACCTTGGCAAGTACTTGGCAAGTACTACCCAAGTCGAAGCAAGCACTTTGACTTGCCTAGGACTTGCCATATACTTGCCATGTACCTGCGAACCCCTTGCCATCTCCTTTTCTAATCCTTCAGACACCGCAGCGAAGCACCCGACGACTTTTTCGTGATGGTTCCGCTGAACGTGGACGAGGCACTGCGCACCTGCCAGGTTTTCTTATACTGGGAGGAATTGTTCGTCGTGGTCCAGAAGACGGCCGAAACACCAAAGTATCTTGGGAATATGGGCATCTGTCCGGGTGGCTGAATCATCAGTCCGGCGGGATAGGCATCGAACCCGCTCGTATTGTTAGCCATCTGATATTCACCGACATAGCACTCGCCATTCGAGAGATTCCATCCTATGGTGGAGGCCATGGCTTTGCCCACCTGGCCGACAACCTGGTCACAGCTGTATTGCGTCCGGCTGGACATATAGAGCCTCAACGTGTCCCATTCCGCATACGAGGGGATGTGCCAACCTGTCGGGCAAATACCCTGCAAGCCGGACGGCACACTGCTGCTGTTTGTATCATTATTGGCACAAACGGCCCGCCAATTGTACAAATAACCGTATTGGGTGACATAAACCGGCGCATTGTCAGGATAATAGCGGTATGGGACCTCATCGGAAAACTCGCTGGAAGTCAAGGGGATTTCGGAACCGTCGGAGAAGTGGGTGCTCCGCAAATTCTCCCGCATCCAGCACTGGTTGCCCAACTGGATGGTATTATAGCTGTTTCCGTCATAGTCCGTGACCGTAGGCGTGGTTGTGCAAGGCCAACCGTCATCGTAGAACGGATTATCCTCGGTATAGAAGCTGACTTCGTTGCCATAGACAGTGTCTTGCGAGGTAGTGACATAAGCCCTCACATAATAGACAGTGGCGGGTTGCAAACCCGACATCACTTCCGTGAAACTTCCGGACAGGACACCGCTTGACAGGCTGCTGTTGGCAAGGGTGGGGTCCGGGGTGGTTGCCCAAACAAGGCCAAAGTCGGTTACAGTGGCCCCGCCATCATGGGTGACTTCACCACCCGACTGCGCCGTAGAGGATGTGATGTACTTCACCGTGTTGGTGTAAACCGTAGGCGGACATGACACTGCCACATCGCGCACACAACGCACGGAAAAACCGTAATCTGCGGGATAGCTGTTCGAAACCAACATCTCGGGACTGGTGTATTGGAGCATCACAAACGTCGGGTTCCCATTGTTGGCCGTTGTGGCCGTCCAAAACTCCACACTTGCCATCATGTTGACATAGTTCCCGCTATAGAATAATCCGGCCGCCCGAGCACTGAAACCGGTGTGGTTAATCTGGATTTTCTTGCCTTCGAAACCGTGATAGTAGGCCCCGAATGCGGTGCAAATCTCATAAAGTTCCGGGATGGCTTCGTAATATTCCAAATAGTTCCAATAAACCGTGGGAAGATCACACAGGGCCACCTTCACATTCTGCGGATAACCGTTGCAACGACAGGAGGCCTGGCTGCCCACATAGTCGTTCAGCTGCTGGTACTCCGATGCACTGGGCACATGCCAGCCGACGGGACAGATGCCCTGCACGCCGGAAGGATTGGCCGACGATGGGGATGCACCGCCCATCACGGCAGACCAGTTGTACAGATACCCGTAGGCAGTGACATTAGAACTGCTGCCGCCGGGAGAATAGCGTGCCGGTGTGTTCGAACTCCAAGTCAGCAGGGGAATCTCCGTGCCATTGCTGTAGTGCGTGGTCCGCAAACTCTCCCGCATCCAACACTGGTTGCCGATACGGACCGTATTATAGACATTGCTGTCGTAGTCAAACACAACGGACGATCCCGGACAAATCTGGTTGAAAGGCTGCGGGTTAGGCGTGGCTGTTTGGAACGCTATATCCTCACCATAACCAATACCCTGGCTGTTGATGGCATACGCCCGCACATGGTAGGGCAGGCTCATGTAGAGGTTCTCCATCGTGTAGGTGAAGGTTTCCACCCCCGATCCTAACGCGATGTGGAAATTATTCACGGTCGGGTTGGGGTTAAAGCCCCAGCAAAGGCCGTATTCGGTCACGAATGCACCGCCGTCGGAATTGACAATGCCACCCGATACTTGAGCGTGATGTCAGTCACAGGATAGGTGGTCACCAACGGCACACTCGGTCCGGGAACTACAGAATCGGTGGTCACAAAGTGCCGCTCCTCACCATAGGCTGTGCCTTCCTCGTTGATGGCGTAAGTTCGGGCATAATACTCCGTCTGGGCCATGAGGTTGGTCAGCTGGCAGGAGAAATCGCCCTCCCCGTTGCCGGAAGTCATAATGTTGTCATCTGTGGTAGGATGCTGGAAGAAGCTCCAACAGACCCCGCGTTCCGTCACATCACAGCCGCCGGTGTTGTGCACCGTACCGCTGACGATGGCGGAAGATTCTGTAATATCGGACACCTCGCCAGTGATGACCGAGGGCAGCTGGCAGGTGGAGGTAGAAGAGGCAGCATCATAGTCGAGTATGCATCGGATGGAAAGAGCATCTTTCCTGTAATAGAGGATTGTCCCTCCAATCCAATTTTCATTATGGTGAAGGCAGATGGCGGGTGTTGTGTATTTTTGATTGTGGTCATCATAAACCAAGGAGGAACTCATGAAACCGCCGTAAGTGCCGAATCCATAATAGCCGCCGATGAAGCTGTAGGAGACGTTTCCGATGATGGAACCAGCAGGGCAGATAGACAATCCCGTGGCGTTGTTGGCTGTTAAGTCGTAACCGGGTGTGCAACCGGTGGAGCAGGACTCCCATCCGAAATTGGAGGCCAATGCCGGGGAAACGTACCAGACGTGACTCGGGGGAATGGTGCAGCGGTATTTGTCCAATGCCGACACATACGATTTCAGCCGATATTGCTCGTCGTTGGAAGGAATGTGCCAGCCCGCAGGACAGATGCCGCGCACCCCAGAGGGCACAGCATTGCTGGGTGCCTCGCCATTCATCGCAGCCGTCCAGTTATACAGATAGCCGTAAGTGGGCACCTTGGTCGCATCTTTTGCCGGAGGATAGCAGTTCGGCAGGCTGTCGCTACGGATGCTCCAGTCCGCAGACATCGGTATCGGGGTGCCGTCGGGAAAATGCGCAACACGGAGGTTTTCCCGCATCCAGCACTGGTCGCCAACCTTCACGGTGGAATAGATATTCCCGTCAATGTCAGCCACGGCAGGCACGTCCGGGCAAACCATGCTGTCCATCTGGTCCCAGGTGGTGGAAACGCTAAATTCCTCCCCGTATGCGGTGCCGACAGCGTTGGTGGCGTATGCCCGATAGTAATAGATGGTATGGAGGCTCAGTCCTGTTGCGGTGACCTTGAAACTTCCCGTCTCACCTGCCCCGGCGGCAGCGTGCGGACCATTGGCAGTGGGATTCGGCTGGGTGCTCCAACAAACGCCCTTTTCCGTCACAAACGAATTGCCGTCCGTCAAGATGTTGCATCCCGCCATGAAGGTGGTGTCCGTAAGGTTGTAGGCCCGGGTGGTTTTCACTACCGGCAACCGCATCCGCACCTGATTGTAGGAAAGCTCATCGCGCACGCAACGCACGGGCAGACCGTTGTACGGAGACGAGAGAGCCCCGGATGTAGGTCCAGTGGTGATACCGGTACTGCTTTTGGAGAGGAACACATTCCGTCTGTAATCGCCGTAACGTGATGCACTCCACACTTTGGCCTCACTGCCATGATAATTGTTATATACGTTTTGATTGACAGATAGATAGCTCTCTCCCGTAGGCATGATGGACATCAGGGTCTGGTTGTTGGTGGTCGAGCCTTGCCCCGATGCTGTACAGCCATATCCTGGTGCACACACGTTGGTATCCCCATACCAGCCCGTCTGTCCGGCAAGGGCTTTGCCCACTGCCGAAGGGTTGCCGTTGCAGGAATATTCGGGACAGCTTTTCACATAGTTGATCATCTTCTCCCACTCCGCCATGCTGGGCACATGCCATCCCTTCGGACAGACGCCCTGCACGCCCGAAGGCACTGCATTGGAAGCAGAATTGCCGTTCATAACCGCGAACCAGTTGTAATGCAATCCGGTGTTCTCCTCGGTGAATCCCAGGTAAAAGAAGTTGTTTGAGAAAGGCCTGTAACAATGCGGGATTCCGTCCTTGACACCGCTGCCCCAAGTGATTTCCGTGCCGTCGCTGAAATGGCGCACCCGCAAGTTCTCCCGCATCCAGCACTGCTTGTCAATCTGGACTGTATTATACACATTGCCGTCAAAGTCAACCACCTTTGTGCAGACCACAGAGGAATCCACCATTTACGATAGAATCGACCATTTCCATCAGTGAATCCACCGTCTCTTCCTGATTCAACACCTGGCTTGGGAGATTTTCCAACCGCGGACTTAGGGAATCATGCACGGTATTGGCAATCTGCTGCTCTGTCTGAAACGTGGTGACGTATGGCGGATCATTGAAAAACGCAGACACATAGTCAGGGATGACAGGAAAAACCGGGGTGTTATAGAGGTCGTTATAGTCGCCGCTGAATGCCCCCTCCTGCATCTCGTTCGCATAGAGGGCGTACGGGACACTGACAATCGGTTCTTCAATGCTGATGGAATAGTTTGTACCGCCATTGGGATCAATCTCCAACAGCAGATTGTAGCGCTGTCCCCAATCAATGGTGTTGAAGGCTGGGGAGCCCGCTGACAGTTGTCCGTCGCCAACCACCAGCGTAATCAACCCATTGAAATTGGAGGTCACCGTGTGGGTTTCCGCGTAGGCGGTCTGGTTGTTAGACTCCTTACGGATACTCACCTTGACATTCATCGTGGCATTGGTAAACAATTGGCCGCCGTTGTTTCGCACCACCGTCTGGAAAGTAAAGGCCTACGGTGCCTGCGCCATCAACACGGAGGCTAAGGCCATCAGCCAGAATAAGATACAGACTCTTTTCATGACAGCGCGGTTTTAGTTCAGAACACAGCGCACCGACATGGCGTTGTTCTTGCCATAGCCGGTGGTCGGCATGTTGAGTTGCGCAGCATCATGAAGAATCCCGAACTGGTAGGCGTTGGCGTTATCCACCTCCGTGGCGCTCCAGAAGGAAGCGGTGGAGGCAAACGCGCTGTAATTTCCGTTATAGTAGCCTGAGGGCAATGCGGAAAAACCCGAGACATTGTTGTCCCAAGGCTCATTGCCCACCGCACAGGGCACCGTACTGCTTACCCATCCCGTAGTGGAGGCTACCGCCTTGGCCAGATTGGTGTTGGTGCTCCCGCAGACCGCATCGGTAAGCGTTTGCAGGTAGCTGACCAGATCACCCCATTCCGACTCCGACGGCAGATGCCACCCATTCGGACAGATGCCTTGCACCCCCGAAGGACTGCTATTGCTGGTAGCCGCACCATTCATGGCAGCCGCCCAGTTGTAGAGCAATCCGTAGGTCTGCATGTTCAAACTCTGGTTGTTCGGGTAGTAGCAGTAAGCGTTAAGATAATCGGTGGTGGAACCCATCGGGATTGGCATACCGTTACTGTAATGCGTGGTCCGCAGGTTCTCCTTCATCCAACACTGGTTGCCCAATTGGAGAGTATGATACTCATTGCCGTCAAAATCCGTCACCTTGTAAATTCCGCACCGGAAGCCGCCGTTGGCCAGCGTGTCCATCGTATTTACCAAGCTATTGATTGCCGCCGCTTGCGCGTTGATCAGGGCATTCAGACTGTCAATCGTTTGGATGTACGGTGAAAGCAGACTGTCCATAAGCTCGTTCAGCCGGGCTGCGGTCAGATATTGCGCATCATTGTAGAAATAGGAGACATTGGTAGGGAGAACAGGAACATTCGGCTTGTGTATCAAGTCGTTATAGTCTCCACTGAAACCATTTCCGGCACTTTGCGCATACAGGGCGTACGGCACGCTCACTAACTGCTGGGTGGTGGACAAGGTGTAGTTGCTTGCCCCTTGGGGGTCAATCTCCACCTTGAGGAAATTCTCTGCCGTTCCCCAATGTACAGAAGAGCTGAGGTTGCCCACCTGTGCATTTCCCGTCCCGATGGTCAGGGAGAGCACCCCGTTGGCATTTGTCTGTGCGGAATGGGTTTCCACAAACACGGCATTGCCGGACGTACTTCCCTCCAACACACTCACGCGCACCCCCACCGTCTGGTTCTGCAACAGCTGGTTATCTGCGCCGCGCACCACCGCCTGGTAAGGGAACTTGTAAGGAACCGACACCTGCCCGATGGCGAGCAGGATGCCGGATAAAAGTAACAATAACAGACTTATTTTTTTCATAACAGACAATCTTCCTTATTCTTCGTCTTTCACGCACCGTATGGAAGCACCAATATGTAATTGGGCCGGGGTCGGGGACTGCTGGCCCATAATAAAGTTAGCCCCATTAGCGGCAGTCTGGGTATTGATTTTACACAACCAGGGTCTTACAATCTGTTGGCCGCCGCCACTGGTCGCAACCGTGGCAGAGCTTGTATAGAAGTAGGCGGCAGTGCCGGAAGCGAGACCCACATTCTGGCCATAAACACCGTAAGGGCCGTTCTCCACATAGCCGGCCGGCTTGATGGAGAATCCGGTGGCATTATTGTTGGCGGCATTCCAACCAATGGCGCACTCCGTAGTGCTCGGCGCCCAATCCACACGGGAGAAGATTGCCTTCACCACCTGCGAAGCCTCATTGTTGCAACGCAGCGTGTCCCATTGCGACAAGTAGTTGAACAGCGAATCCCAATCTGAGCTGGTAGGCATACGCCAACCGGCGGGACAGACACCCGTAATCGGGCCAACCGTGGTTAAATTGTGGTTGAAGGAGGACGTTGTATAAGTATAGAGATAGCCATATTTGCTCACCTTGTCCTGACTGAGGTCGGGATAGAGCCGTCCTTCCGGCAGGGCAGTCAGACCTTCCAAGCTTTCGAGCAGCGGAATTGCCACGCCGTTGGAGTAGTGCGTAGAACGGATGTTCTCCCGCAGCCAGCACTGGTTGCCGATCTTCACCGTATTGTACTCATTGCCGTCAAAATCGGTCACCTTGGGCATGTCCGGGCAGGCTAAAGACGACAGCGTGTCCATCGGGTCAATGGCATCGGGCACCACTGTTGTGTCTGACGGGTCAACCGGATCAGGAATCACCGTGGTGTCCGAACCAGGCTGGGTAGTATCAGCAGGCATCATCGCCTTGAGGGCATCAATCTCAGCCTGCATAGCGTTCAACCGCGCAAGAATGTCGCAAAATTGGATGCTGTCGCAGCCGGTGTTGCTCACATAGTGTGCATCGTTGGAAAAGGCACCCACATTGGTGGGCACCGTCGGCAGCGCGGCACTGGTGATATAACCCGCATCATTCGTGAACGCACTCACATTGGCAGGAACTGTCGGGATTTCCGGCTTGTTGGTCAAGGAGTTATAGTTTCCATCAAAGCCGGCAGGCAACTTCACGAAACTGCCGCCCGTGAGGAACAGCGTGTCATTGCTGATGCTCAACACTTGCTGCTCGGTGTAAGAGGTCAGATAGCCCGCATCGTTGACGAACGCACTCACATTCGTCGGGATATTGGCCGCCTCATGCACTTCGGCCTCGGTAACGTAGCCCGCATCGTTTGTGAAGGCACTCACATTCGTGGGCACAGTCGGGATGGTCGGCTTGTTTGTCAAGTCGTTGTAGTTTTTATCCCAGGCATTGAACTGCGGGTCCGTTTCCGTATAGCCAGAGATATAGCCCATATCGTTGACATACGCGCTCAGATGGGTGGGCACCGTCGGTACGGCGGAAATCGTAATGTAGCCCGCATCATTGTTGAAGGCACTCACATTTGTCGGCACAGACGGGATATCGCTCTGTGTAGCCACGCCCGCCTGATTCAACGCCGTCACAACGTAGGGTATCGTGTTGGGGGTCAGATAGTCCATGATATTGCCGCTGAAGCCGTTGCCCGCCTCTTTTGCATAAAGGGCGTAGGGCACACTCAGCAGCTGCTGCACACTGACTACGGTGTAATTAGAACCGCCGTTCGGGTCGGTCTCCGTTTTCAAGAACCACGGGCCATTCGCCCAGTTGATATTGGTGAAAGAGCCCACTTGCGAGTTGCCGCCCCCCAATTTGCACCGTCATCAGACCGTTTGCATTGGTTGTGGCCGTATGGGTCTCCACACAGAGGGCATTTCCAGAGGTACTGCCCTGCAGGATGCTCACGCGCACACCCACCTGTGAGTTGTTGACCAATTGGTTGCTTTCGTTGCGAACCACCGCCTGAAAGCTGAACTTTTCCGGTGCCTATGCAAACAAACTCACCACACTAAGCACCATAATGGCAAATAAAAGATATATTTTCTTCATAATCTCTATTTTTTGGTTTAAGGGTTAAGGTTGAGGGGTTAAGGTTTAAGGTTTAAGGTTTAAGGGTTAAGGGTTAAGGTTGAGGGTTTAAGGTTGAGGGTTTAAGGGTTAAGGTTGAGGGTTTAAGGGTTAAGGGGGATTGATATGTCGTTATCCTTAAACCTTAAACTCTAAACCTTAAACTCTAAACCTTAAACTCTAAACTCTAAACCTTAAACTCTAAACCTTAAACTCTAAACCTTAAACTCTAAACCTTAAACTCTAAACCTTAAACTCTAAACCTTAAACTCTAAACTCTAAACCTTAAACTCTAAACTCTAAACTACTTCCTCACGATTTTGAACGTCTTCAACACCCGCTTCCCATCTTTCACCTCAAGATAGTAGGTTCCGGTGGCGTACTGGCCGATTTGGAAGGAAGTCAGGTCGTCAGTGACAGAAAACGACTGCAGCATCTTGCCGTTGCCGTCGAAAATAGTGGCACGGAGACCATCGGCCGGAAGCTCGAAACCGTTAAGTTTCAGCTGCGCAATGTTTTCCGTCGGGTTGGGATAGACCACGGCGTCAAGCACGATTTGGGGATAGTTGTCCACGCCCACAGCTTGAATCTCGTATGGCTGTTGCACGCCCTCGGCCACATAAATGCCGTTACTGTTGGCCACCGTTTGCACCGCAATCTGCCCCACGGTGTAACTCACCGAACCGGCTGAAGACTGTGCGTCTCCACCCACGGGCACAATCGCACTCTGTGCCGTGCCAAGCATGGTAATGCCCATAAACAGGGCTGTCAAAAGGAAAAGTTGCTTTTTCATAAGTCTATATTTTTTTTGTTATTAATTCTTTCGCAAAGATATTCTACCCTGATTTTAGATAGGCGCAAAAATACGTTTTTTTTATAATATGTATTAATATAAAAATCCCGACATTATTTTTAAGAATCATAATGCCGGGATAAAAATACGGACCCTTTCAGGGTTCTCTTTACTAGTAACGATAGGCATCCGTCTTATACGGACCCTCAACTTTCACACCGATATAGTCGGCCTGTTTCTGCGTGAGCGTCGTCAGTTTGACACCGATTTTGCCTAAATGCAGACGGGCAACCTCCTCATCGAGGTGCTTCGGCAGATTATAGACACCCACCTTGTATTCGTGCTGCCAGAGGTCAAGCTGGGCCATCACCTGGTTGGTAAAAGAGTTGCTCATCACGAAAGAGGGGTGTCCGGTGGCACAACCCAAGTTCACGAGGCGGCCTTCCGCGAGGATGAAGATGGAGTGCCCGTCGGGGAAAATGTACTCATCCACCTGCGGTTTGATGTTGCGCTTCTTGATATTGGTCTGGCTCTCGAACGCGCTGACCTGTATCTCGTTATCGAAGTGGCCGATGTTGCAGACGATGGACTGATCCTTCATCTTGTTGAGGTGATCCACGGTAATGACATCGCAGTTGCCGGTGCAGGTAACGTAGATATTGCCCTCATCGAGCGCATCTTCCACGGTTTTGACCTCGAAGCCCTCCATAGCAGCCTGCAAGGCGCAGATGGGATCGACCTCAGTGACAATGACGCGGGCGCCGTAGGAGCGCATGGCCTGTGCGCAACCCTTGCCCACATCGCCGTAACCGCAAACAACGACCACCTTGCCAGCCACCATCACGTCGGTGGCGCGTTTGATGCCGTCGGCCAAAGACTCGCGGCAGCCGTATTTGTTGTCGAATTTGGACTTTGTCACAGAATCGTTGACATTGATGGCCGGGAAAAGCAGCTCACCGCGCTCCATCATCTGATACAGACGATGCACACCGGTGGTCGTCTCTTCGGAAACACCCTTAATCTCCTTCACCATGTTATGCCAATGGTGCGGATCCTCCTTCAGCACCTGCTTCAACGTGTTGAAAATCACAGCTTGCTCGTGGGATTCGGGTTTGGCATCGAGAACCGTCGGATTGTCTTCGGCCTTGCAGCCCAGATGAATGAGCAAGGTGGCATCTCCGCCATCATCCACGATGAGTTGCGGACCTTTGCCGTCGGGAAACGAAAGAGCGTTCACGGTGCACCACCAGTAGTCTTCGAGGCTTTCACCCTTCCAGGCGAAAACGCTAACGCCGTTGTCAGCAATAGCGGCAGCGGCATGATCCTGCGTGGAGAAAATGTTGCAGCTACACCAGCGGACTTCCGCGCCGAGGTGCGTCAGCGTCTCAATCAGCACAGCGGTTTGGATGGTCATGTGCAGCGAACCCATGATGCGCACACCCTTCAAAGGCTTGCTGTCGCCATATTTCTCACGAATAGCCAGCAGACCCGGCATCTCCTTTTGGGAGACATCAATGTCCTTGTGTCCCCATTCCGCCAACCCCATGTCAGCGATTTTGTATTTTAAAGTCTTGTCTATCATATTGTTATACATTTATATTTGTTCGGAAATTTGAGGCTGCAAAGATAACATTTTTAGGCAATAGGCTGTAGAGACGCACGGCCGTGCGTCTCTACAAGGCCATGCGTCTCCACAAACCACAACCATGCAACCATGTAACCAAAAAAAATTATATCTTTGCGCTTTCTAACAATAAAATTGTAACATTATGGCTATCACGAAATTAGACCAATTAGTAGAGTTAGTTAAATCCAAACCGAAAAAAAGACTGATCGCTGCAAACGCCAACGACGCACACACCATTGAGGCCGTTTACGCCGCTGTGGAGCTGGGCGTGATTGACGCTACCCTCGTCGGTAACCCCGAGGAAATCGAAAAAGTCTGCAAGGAGCACGGTTTCGATATGTCGAAGTTCACCATCGTGCCCGAATATGTGGACACGAAGGCTGCCACGAAGAGCTGCGAGCTCATCAACGCCGGCGAAGGCCAGATTCTGATGAAGGGTCTGCTGCCCACCGACAAATACATGCGTGCCATCCTGAACAAGGAGAAGGGTCTCTGCCCGCCGAAGGCCACCCTGTCGCACGTGACCGTGATTGAGAACCCGGCTTACCACAAGCTGCTTATCGTGGGTGATGTGGCCGTGATCCCCGCCCCCGAGTTCAAGGAGAAACAAGCTATCCTCAAATATTTGGTCGAAACCGCCAAGGCTCTCGGCATTGAGAGACCGAAAGTGGCTTGCGTGGCCGCCACCGAGCAGATGTCCGTGGGTATGCAGGCTTGCGTGGACGCCGCCCTGCTCGCCGCTATGGGCAATCGTGGCCAACTGGGCAACGTAGCCGTTGAAGGTCCTATCTCTTTGGACCTCGCCATCGACCAGGAGACGGTGGAAATCAAGAAATTCAAGAGCGAAGTGGCCGGCGATGCCGACTGTCTGCTCTTCCCGAACATCGAAACGGGCAACGTCTTCTACAAATGCTGTACCAAATTCAGCCACGCCGAACTGGGCGCACTGCTGAAGGGTGCCAAAGTGCCGTGCGTGCTTTCCTCCCGTGGCGACAGCGCCAAGACCAAAATGTACTCTATCGCCCTGGCCGCTTTGATGGCTTAATCCTTTTTAAGAATGATGACCCTGGCCGCCATATTCGACTTCGTCAGCTTCCGCATCGTGGATGTTCTTGACATCCTGATTGTGACGATACTGCTTTTCGAGCTCTACAAGCTGACGAAAGGCACCGCCGCCGTGAAGATTTTCTGGGTGCTGGCGCTGCTGTTCGTGATTTGGGAGGTGGTCTCCTATTTCCACTTCACCATGCTTTCCGCCTTGATGGGGGAAATCATGAATGTGGGTGTGCTGGCCGTCATCATCCTGTTCCAACCCGAAATCCGCAAATTCCTGCTCTACATCGGCGACGGCCGGGTGGTGCACTTTTTCAGCGACAGGTTCTCAAAACAGAACAAAAACTCGGCTTACATTGATGAGATTGAGGCTGTGAAGAGTGCCTGCCGCCACATGTCGGCCACCATGACGGGCACCCTGATTATCTTCGCCCGGAAGACCCCGTTGGACGAATTTCTGAACACCGGCGAGGTGATTGACGCCAAACCGTCAGCGGAACTGTTGGAGAATATCTTCTTCAAAAACAGTCCGTTACACGATGGCGCAGTCATTATCAAGGACCATCGGATTGCTGCCGCACGTTGCATCCTGCCCGTGTCGAAAAACCGCGACTTGCCGCAGGAGGTTGGTTTGCGCCACCGATCCGCCCTTGGTGCCACCGAATTTACCGATGCCATCGCCGTGGTCGTCTCCGAGCAGACCGGCAATATCTCCATCTGCCGCGACGGCCAACTCACCCGCGACTATACCTCCTCCACGCTCCGTCAGGCACTTGAGGAGATGCTGACGAAGGAGTAAGGCATTAGGCATTAGGGAGTAGGCATTAGTAAACAGGCAACAGGGAATTAGAAAGTAAACTTGTTGCCTGTTTTTTTTGGACCTAAAAAATTACAGCCGCGATTAAACCTTATGGCAAAATCAGAGTTGCAATCATGTTTTATATATAGTATATGAAGAAATATTTTGTGATAGCAGGCCTTATATTGTTGACATTCAGCAATATAGTATATGCCCAAGAAAACACCGGAAAACTTACCCTCACCCTTGAGGAATGTCTGCACTATGCGGAAACGCATAACTTTTCGTTACAGTCGGTCGTTATTGACGACTACATCGCGGATGTAAACTATCGGCAGGCAAAGGAGAATATCGCGCCGTCCGTTTCGGCATCGGCTTCTCAGGGCTTCAACTTCGGCAACTATGAGAAATCCGTGGGCTGGAACGGCAACTACGGCATCAACGCAGGCATGACCCTCTTCAACGGGTTGATGCCAACAAAATCAAGCAGAGCCAGCTGAATGTCGAACAGTCGAAGCTACATGGGGAAAGCAGCACAAACAGTGTTCGCATCTCCGTGATACAGGCTTTCCTGGCCATTATGATGAATGAGGAGATCCTCGGCTACCAACAACAGGTGCTCACCGCCAGCCAGGAGCAGATGGATCAGGGAAAGCAGCAGCTCGACGTGGGTCAGATTCTCGAAAGCGACTACAAAATGCTGCAGGCACAATACACTTCCGATCTCTACAACATCGAAAACACCAGACACACTATCGAATCCAACTATCTAACACTCAAAAATTTACTATCCATAGATCCATCCGTGCAGATTACCATTATCCCTCCCGACAGCGCTACCTTGTTCAAGAATCTGGAGCTTCCGGAATTGCAGGAGTTCATGAATAAATCTACTAACTATCTGCCGGAGTTGAAGATAAGTGAGAACGAGGTTACCAGTGCAGAGTACGATGTGAAAATCCAGAAGGCAGGCTTTTACCCCACGCTTTCGGCCAATGCGGGCATCAGCACGGGTTACAATGGTTCCAACCTCACTTCGCCCAATACCGGCTGGGGCACGCAGCTGTGGCACGGCCTCGGCGAGAGTATCGGGCTTAGTCTCAACATCCCGATTTACCAGCGTAGCAACGTCCGCAACAGCGTCAAACTGGCGGAATATCGCGCCCAACAGGTCGAGTTGCAAAACAAGGAGACCATCTATAAGGTCAACCAAGAGTTACAACAGATTTACCTGGACGTAACCAAATCGCAGAATAATTTCATCTCGGCAGAGGCCAAGAAAGACGCCTACCTTGCCAACTACAAAACTTACAGCCTGCGTTTCAAATACGGCTCCGTCACCGCCGTCGATCTCATCCAGCAGCAGACCAATTTCCTCAACCAGCTCAACCTATTCATGCAGGCTAAATATTCGTATGTGCTGCAACGGAAGATTTTGGATGTCTATATGGGAATTCCGGTAACCTTGTAGAGACGCGCCATGGCACGTCTCTACAATGACAATGATAATATTTTAATGTCAAACAATATGAAGAAATCAAAGAAACTTTGGTGGATATTGGGCATTATCGCGGTGGTGATTATCGCGTTAATCCTGTTTTCCATGTTAAAGAAAGGCAAAAAAGGCGAAATCCAGGTGATGACCGAACGCAGCCGCATCGACAGCATTGAGGTGACCGTGACGGCCACCGGCGAGCTACAGCCCGTCTATAAAGTCGATGTCGGTACACAGGTCTCCGGTATTGTGGAGCGTATCTACGTGGATTTCAACAGCGTGGTAAAGAAAGGACAGCTCTTAGCCGAACTCGACCGCTCGAACCTCAACGAGCAGCTCACGCAAGCGAAAACCAGCGTATCGAATGCCCAAAGCAACCTGACATTAGCCCAACAACAGTACGACCGCGTGAAAGCTCTGTACGACAACAAGGCGGCCACGCTGGAGGCTTACGAATCGGCGACCAACTCGCTGACGTTGGCTAAAAACCAACTCAAAACGGCACAATCGGACCTGTCGCGTGCACAAACGAACCTCTCCTACGCCACCATCTACTCGCCCATCGATGGCGTTGTCATGGACAAAGCGGTGGAAGAGGGTCAGACGGTGGCTGCCTCGTTCAATACGCCTACGCTGTTCACCATCGCCAACGACCTGACCAAAATGCAGGTGGAGGCGAAGGTGGATGAAGCAGACATTGGCGAGGTAAAGACCGGACAACCTGTAACCTTCACCGTGGATGCCTTCCCCGACGATGTGTTCGCCGGCACTGTGAAAGAGGTTCGTATCAACCCGACAGTGACCTCCAACGTAGTGACTTACACTGTCATCATCGATGCTCCCAACCCCGAGAGCAAACTTTTCCCGGGTATGACGGCCAGCGTGACCATCACCACCAAAAAGGAGAGCGGTGTCAGCATCCCGATGACTGCCCTGTTCGCCTCCATTGACCCGGAAATGATGAAGCAGTTGGAGAAGAAGGGATACACGTTCAAGTCGCTGTACAAGAACCAGGAGGAAGTCGCCCAAGGACTGAAAGACATCACGAAGAAGACCATCTGGGTGAAGACTGGCGAAAAAGTTTACGAACAGAAAAGCGTGACTGTGGGCTTGAACAATGGCGTTAACACCCTGATACCCGAAGGTTTGCGGGAAGGTGAAGAGGTAGTGATTGGTGTCAGCGAGGCCATGGAGGGAATGCCGGGCAAGGGTTCGGACGGAGGCAGCTCCAATCCCTTCAAGATGGGTCCGCCAGAACGCAAAACCAGATAGCTATGGCCAAAGACATATTACGAGTAGAGAAACTGGAGCGCGTGTTCCGCGTGGGCAGTGAGGATGTGCACGCCCTGCGGGGTGTTTCCTTCACCATTACCGAAGGCGAATTTGTGAGCATTATGGGCACCAGCGGCTCGGGAAAATCCACCCTGCTGAACATTCTCGGCTGTTTGGACACCCCTTCCGCCGGCGACTATATCATCGATGGAGTTTCCATCAAGAAGCTGAGCAAGAACGAGTTATCGACGCTTCGCAACCGCAAGATCGGGTTCGTGTTTCAGAACTACAACCTGTTGGCACGTACCACGGCCCTCGAAAATGTGGAGCTGCCCCTGTTTTACAACAGCGATGTGCCAGCCAAGGAACGCCGCGACCGTGCGATTGAAGCCTTAAAACTGGTAGGCCTTGAGAGCCGGATGGAGCATATGCCGAATCAGCTCTCGGGCGGACAGCAACAGCGTGTGGCCATCGCCCGCGCCCTGGTCAACGACCCCGTCATCCTGCTCGCGGATGAGGCTACCGGCAACCTCGACACCCGCACCTCCTACGAAATTATGAGTCTCTTCCAAGACCTGCACGAGCAGGGCAAAACTATCGCTTTCGTGACCCACGAGCCCGATATTGCCACGTTTACCACCCGCAAAATCAAGCTTCGCGACGGGCAGATCATCGAAGATGCGCCCATTGACACACAGTCGGCTGCCGAAGCGTTGGCCGCCATCAACCTCCAAAAAGAAGACTAAGCTATGAATATCGGAAATCTTGTAAAAGTCGCCTTCAGCTCGCTGTTCCGCAACAAAATGCGCACAGCACTGACCATGTTAGGCATCGTCATCGGCATCGCATCGGTCATCGCCATGGTCAGCATCGGGCAGGCCTCCACCCAAAGCGTCAAATCGGAGCTCTCTTCCATGGGTTCCAACATGATCATGATCATGCCCGCCCGTCAGCAAAGGGGCGGTGTGGATATGGGTATGTCATCGTCCAAATCACTGGACAACAAAGACTTGCAAGCACTTCAGGAAAAGACCCGCTACGTGGCCGCCGTCTCCCCGATGGTCAGCAGCAACAAACAGCTGATTTACGGCAACAACAACCACAGTTGTTCGGTCAATGGCGTGTCGGCATCCTATCTCGACATCCGCAAATACGAAATTGCAGAGGGTGTGATGTTCACCGAAGAGGATGTAAAACGCTACAACAAAGTGTGTGTCATTGGACAGACCGTGGAGCTTTTCACCAACGGGGAAGACCCGCTCGGCAAGTCCATCCGTTTCGGTTCCATTCCCATGACTGTCATCGGTGTATTGGAATCGAAGGGACAAAGCGGTATGGGTGACGATCAGGACGACATCGTCTTTGCGCCCTACACCACCATCCAGAAGCGGTTTTTGGGCATCAACTACTTCAACATGATGTATGCGTCTGCCACCTCGGAAGAGGAATCCGAGTTGGCCGCCACGGAGATTACTTACATTCTGCGCAGCAACCACGGCATCAAAAGCGGTATGAGCGATGATTTCGACATCCGCACGCAGGAGGAGCTGGTTTCCACTATCAGTTCCGTCACCGGCCTAATGACCACGCTATTGGCCGCCATCGCCTCCATCTCGTTAGTAGTGGGCGGTATCGGCATTATGAACATCATGTATGTTACAGTGACAGAGCGCACCAAGGAGATCGGTCTGCGTATGGCCATCGGCGCGCACAACCGCGACATCATGTTCCAGTTCCTGTGCGAAAGCGTGATTCTGAGCCTCATCGGCGGCATCATCGGCATCATCTTGGGGCTGATTATCGCGTATGTGGCCTCCAAACTGATGAATATGCCCTACGTGGTGAGCCAAATGGCCATTGTGGGGTCATTCCTCGTCTGCGCCCTCACCGGCATCTTCTTCGGCTGGTACCCCGCAAAGAAGGCGGCGAACATGAATCCGATTTCGGCGTTGCGGTACGAGTAATCGGCGAATTTTGCGAATTTTGCGAATTGTTCTCGGTGGATTTTTTCACCGAAATGGTTTTTATTTCGGAAATTTGTATTTTTGCGGGTTGAAAAAATAATATCACTATGGGCAAACTAGCATTCATACTCGGATTTATACTCTCGGTCTTCCCCGCTGATGCTACAGAGAACAGGAGGCACATCCATGTGGTGCGAAAAGGCAACAAACGATCGCATAGGGGAAATACGGTGGCGAAAATTTGGATTGAAAAGAATGGGCAAAAAGACATTGAGATAGCTTGGTCTGAATTGAGTGCAACGGAAGAAGCGGAAATCATCAAAGCAATAGATGACCATTGGGAAGAGTTGAATAGACTGATTGACAAGGTTTTTGATGGTGAGAAGATTAGGATTAAAAAGATAAAATAACAGACAGTATGTGTAAATACAAGGATACCAATTTAGGAATAAAGAAACTGGACTTTGGTATGAAGCGCGGCATGATGGCCGTGTTTTTGACCGATGGCCGTGTTGTGATGGTTCCCGTCTCCATGTTTCCGGATATAAAGAAACTAAGTCTTTCGCAGCGTGAGGATTACATGATTATGGACGACCAGTATTTTTCCTTTGATGCGATGAGCAAGATTTACTCTATCAAGGATGTGCTGAGATATTGAACGTTGTATTTTTGCAGCGACAAGATAGGTGCTGAGGCATACCTGCCGTATAAAGCCGTAAGAAATGGCGAAAAGCCAACAGCTAATAGCTAACAGCCAACAGCCAAAATTCGTATCTTTGCCGCCACAAAAAAACAAGCGGAATGAGACAGAAAAACAATGCTAAAGAGCAGATTATCGCATACTTGATGCTGATTGCCGGCAGCTTCCTTTTTGCAGTCGGCGACGTGATGTTTGTCAACCCCTACCTGCTGGCCCCCGGCGGCACCTACGGTCTTTCCAACGTGCTGAATACCGTGTGGCCGTGGAAAATCAGTTACTACGCCATCTGCATGGACATCCCGCTGCTCCTTATCGGCACCTGGATTCTCGGTCCCAAGTTCGGGTTCAAGACCATCCTTTCCACCATCCTGATTTTCGCATTCACCTGGGTGATGGAGACTTTCTGGGGCTACAACCCCGTCATTCACGAAGGCATTGTGGATGCGGCAACCATGCCCACTATGGTGCAGATCCCGCATAGCGATCTGTTCTTCATCCCCGACTACTTCCTGAATACGGTGGTCGCCGGCATCATATACGGTATCGCTATCGGGCTGATTTTCAAGTCGGGCGCCACTTCCGGCGGCAGCGACATCATCTCCATGATCATCCACAAATACACGAAAATCTCCCTCGGCAAGCTGGTGATGATCGTCGATTCCGTCATCACCCTCACCACCCTCATCGCCTTCAAACAGATCCGGCTACCCATCTACTCCATCATCCTGATCTACATCGAGGGCAAGGTCATCGACCTCATCGTGGAGGGCATGAAGAGCTACAAGACGGTCTATATCGTGACCGACAACGTGGAGGCCATGCGCAGCTACATCCTCAACGACCTCCATCGCGGCGGCACGCTGTTCCTCGGCCAAGGCCTCTACGCCGGCACCGAGCGCAGCATGATCTACGTCTCGCTGGAGCGCACCGACCTCGTCAAGCTGAAAAACAACATCCGCCACATCGACCCCACCGCCTTCGTGAACGTCATCGACAGCGCGGAAATCATGGGACAGGGGTTCAAGGCACTGCCGACGGAGTAGTTTAGGCAACAGGCATTAGGCAACAGGCAACAGGCAACAGGCAACAGAGAATTAGGAACGAGCGGCTCCAATTCCCCTTCTATTGTAGAAGGGGTGCCCGAAGGGCGGGGTAGTAATATGAAACAACTTCCTTAAGCAGCCTCGAAGAGGCAAGACGCACGAAGTGCAATTAACCCCATATAAGCGACGAAGGAGCGTAATGTGGGGTAGTCCAGAACAAACAATGAAGAAACAACGAAACATAGCCATCATCCTCGCCGGTGGCAGCGGGCAGCGATTCGGATCTGCGCTGCCGAAGCAGTTCCTGCCGTTGGCGGGGAAAACCGTCATCGAATATAGCGTCGGGGCATTCGAAAAATGCGAGGCCATCGATGAGATTGCGGTGGTGATGCATCCCGACTATCTGCCGCAGATGCAGGAGATTATCGACCGTAACGGCTGGCAGAAGGTGCGTAAGCTGCTGCCCGGCGGTGCGGAAAGATACCTCTCAACCCTCGCGGCCCTCAACGCCTACGAAGGCACTACCGAAGCGAACCTCATCTTCCACGATGCAGCTCGCCCAGCAGTAAGCCAACGGATTATCAACGAAACCGTTACGGCATTACAGTCCCATCCGGCGGTAGCCGTGGCGATACCCGCTACGGACACCATTTTCGAGGTAACCGACGATGGACAACACATTGCGGGAATCCCTACCCGCGCTCGACTGCGCTGCGCCCAAACCCCGCAGGCCTTCCACCTCAACGTGATTCGCGAAGCCTATCGTAAAGCACTGCAGGATAAAGATTTCACCAGCACCGACGATTGCGGCGTGCTCCTCCGTTATTGTCCCGAAATCCCCATCTTTATCGTCCCCGGCGAGGTCTCCAATATGAAGCTCACCTATCCGGAGGATGTCGTTACCTTGGAAAAGCACCTAATTCCGTCCTTCTAAACCATCAGCCATAGGGCAGGCATAGTATATGCATACCCGAGGGTATGGTTACAGTATGCCTGCACTATGCCTGCAGTATGCCTGCAGTATGGGTAGAGTATGGGTAAGACGTGCCGTTGGCGCGTTTACAGCACCGTAATCGTACCCGTCACCCTATACGGGCGTCCCGCACTGTCGGTGTATTCAATAACGTAATTATAAACATTCTGGTAGTAAATCTGGCCATTCACCTCTCCATTCCATTGGAAACCTTTGTTGTTGGAATAGAACACCAGCTCACCCCAGCGGTTGAAGATACTGATTTCGAATAAGTTGATCATCCCTTGCGCATGTTCCGAGATGCTGAAGTAGTCGTTCAGACCATCTGTGCGGCTGGGCGAGATGGCATTGGGCAGATATAGCTCGAAAATGCAAGGTTCGATGACGTATCTCGCACTGACACTGCATTCTCCCTGCGAGGCCGTGACCATATACATGCCGGGCGCAATCACCGTGATGTTCGGCATCTGCTCACCCGTGCTCCATACGTAGTCGGTCATGTTGGTCACCACCACCAACTCAGCCTGCATGTCTTCACAGAAGTCGGGGGTGAGGTTTTCGATGCGCAGCGCAGTGTCGATGATGGTAGCCTCCAACCGCACGATGCTGTCACAACCGTCGGTCGTTTGCAGGTTCAGGACGCGCATCAGGCTGTCCGCACCCACGGTCTCCGACGCGGGAATCGCAAACCCGTTCCCATAGTAGCCGTCTCCCTCGCAAATCTCGACATTGAGGTTCGTCTCCTGCGGTTTATGGATGGTCAGCATAAGAGTCACCGCACTGTCGCAACCGTTCACGCTGGTGTAATGTTCCACGAACGTCAAGCTGTCATGTCCCATCGTTTCCGCCCCGGAAATGTCGAAACCGTGTTGCTGATAGGGTTGTCCCTCGCACAGTTCATCGTAAATCGTGTCGCTGCTGACCGGCCAGACCGCAATGGTTAACGTATCGCTATACAAGGTGCCGCAAGCCCCGCCAATCCAAGCGCGACGCAGCTGAAAGTCGCTGGTGGCGGGCGTGAGAAGCGTATAGTTCTGGGTGTTGTTGGTGCCGGCAGCCGGAGTCCACGTATTGCCATCGGTAGAAATCTGCCATTGATAAGTGCACTCATCGCCGGTAGCCGCGGTACCGTTGACCTGTCCGAGCGTATCACCGTAGCATAGCGTCTGCGGACCGGAAATAGTGCCAGGTGACATCTGCCCATGAAGCGTGTTAAGCGTCACCGTGGCGGTGGCTGAACATCCCACATTATCTGTGACCGTGAACGTGTAATCTCCCGCCGGCTGGTTGCTGATCTGTGTCGTGACAGAGACCATAGAGCCAGTACTGTTCGTCCATTGGTAGGCCAGCGGCGAAATTCCTCCGGTGACTGTGGCCGTAGCCGCACCTGTACTCTCACCGTAGCAGTTAATATGGGTTACGTTGCCGATAGTCGCGCTAAGGGCATCCACAGTCACGGTATAAGTCAGCACACTATCGCTACCATGCACTGTTTGCAGCGAATCGGTAATCGTACCTGCCCCCGCAAACGTGTGCCCATGCCATTGCAACGGCAACGCATCGGCACAAACGGTCGTATCGAAGGCAAACGAATAGTTCATAAAGACATACACTTTCTCCATAATGACGGAGTCGCAACCGTTCTGAGCCGGGAAGGTATAGCTGAACTGGAACTCCGCCGGCGACCCAACCGGGAAAGTGGTATCCAACGGCGCGAAATAATACGGCAGCTGGTTCTGCATCAGAAGCAATGTGTCGTATGTAATAGAGCTGTAAAGTACTGTCAAATTGAGTGCTATAATACTATCGCAACCAACACTGTTTATCAGCGTGTCCATATAGACGCCCGTTTGGGTGTAGAGGGTTCCGTTCCAAAGGAGACTGTCACAAACGGTGTCCTCAACCGTTGAATAGGTCGGACTGGTGAACTCGACAGAGACCGTTGCGTCGTAGCTGCATTTTGGGTTTGTAGCTGTGACACCATAGTCGCCAGATGAGGTTACCGTAATGGTTTGCGCCGTATCGCCGGTACTCCAGACGAGAAGGGCAGCAGTGTCTGCACAAACGGCAGTAAGATGCGCAGTATCATCAACGCAAGGAACAGGCAGACCTGAGATAGTCGTTGTCGGTATGGGATACACCGTCAGATTGATGGCCACCGTGCTGTCACAACCATGCACGTTGACCCCATTCCACGTGATTTCCTGACTCTGCGTGTAGGTCGTCCCATTCCACACAAAACTGCCGCAAACGGTGGTGTCGAAGACCGTATTACTCTGCATATAAACATTAAGATAGACCGTGGTATCGTAGCCGCAACCATATTGGTCTTGTAAGTGGAAGGTATAAGCTACCACCGTATCGTGTTCGAGCGTGTCGGGCGGCGAGAAAAGGAATGACGTATCGCTAAGGGTGGTTACCCATGGACCGTCCACCGTAACGAGTGTCACATCTGAAAATGAGGTGGGGACCAGATACGGAGCCAACGCCAGCTCCCATTCGAAGATGTAACCGTTATCCTCATTCGTCCCGTCAATGACCTCGATATACCAAGAGCCGTTCAACGGACACCCAATGAGACTTTGGAATGACTGGTCCGGATGATAAAACTGCGTTCCTGCCGTCACATTGGAGGAATCAAAGATGTCCACATAATGTGCTTCGCCATTCCAAAAAGTATAATAAGGATTGGTATGTTCATGGGCATTGACCGCTCTGTAAACCAGACTGCCCTGACCCGGGGCGTAGGTATAACCTTGGTCATTGTTGTTAGACCAGCAGTAATTCCACCCTATTCCAGGAGCATTATCGTAGGTATTGGGATTACAAGCATTATTTCCCTGTGAAGAATGGTCGTAAGCCATACCGAAGAAGGTGCTGCCGCTTGCGTTGTTCCCGTTTTGCCAATTTCTGGATGTCAGCGGGATTTCAGACATGCACGGTCCATCAAAAGTACTACTACTGTGACCTTTAAATTTCAGAATATCAGCCTTCTGCCCATTTGGACAAGTCAAGTTGATATAAACGTCGCTCGCGTAGGAATGCTCCATGTTGAGACGAACGTACAGAATGTCATTGACGGAACTCACCGTCGATCCAGGCGCGAAATCCGTGAACGTGAGCGGTGACTGATAGGAACAACCGTAAGGCGAACAATAGACCCCGTCGGGCAGGAAAACGGTATCAGCCCAAGAAAGCGTCGATACGGGATTTTCCAAAACGATGGTGCATGTACTCTGGTGACCAACTGTGATGGAATAGTCGTTGCCGGCACAAAGGTCTGGAAACTGGAAGTATTCGATGGGGTTCACGGTAACGGATTCAGTCAAAGGCAAGGAGTCGGTAGCGATACAGCCATACTCGTTCGTGACCGTCAGACTGTAAACACCGATAGTATAGACATTTGTAGTCTGAGTGGTATCGCCAGTACTCCACAAGTAAGAGGTGGCGCTATCGGCAACAAGCACCGCAAAATTGTCGGCACACAGCACTTCCGGACCAGTGATGTGGGCATTCGGACTCGGGAACAAATACAACGTCATAGTCACGATGCTGTCCACCCCGTTGGCGGCAGTCAGCATAGCCGTCTGTGTCCCGACAGTCGTAAACACTTTGCCGTTCCACGTAAAGGGCAGCTCATTCGGGCAAACGGTGGAATCTACTTCGGATGTAACATTATAGAGGACAGTCAGTTGTAACGTCAACACACTGTCACAACCATTCACGTTGGTCAGATGCTGGATGTAAGTGCCCGCTGTGTCATAATGGAACCCATTCAGCTGATATGACGGTAAATTGTTCTCCAGCACAGTGTCCGCAAAGGTCGCGGCTGTTGGATAATTCACCGTCAGGGTCATCACCACCGTACTATCGACCCCCGTGGAGGCAGTCAACGTAACGGAATCCGTACCTGCACCTGTAAATTCCACATCATTCCAGAGAATCGGCAACAGACTGTCACACACCGCACTATCCACTTCCGTCCGCACATTGTACAGCACCGTCAACGCGATGGTGAGGGTACTGTCGCAACCCATCGCATTGTCCAAATGTTGCACATAAACTCCCGTAGAATCGTACTCAAACCCATTGATGATGTATGGAAGGTTGTTCTCTATTTCGCTGATTACCAGCAAACTGTCTGACGATTCCTTTACCGTTAGAGTCATCACCACAACACTGTCCGCCCCGCTGGCGGCCTGGTATGTGACCGAATCCACACCTGCCTCCGTGAATGTAATATCGTTCCAAACGACCGGCAGCAGACTGTCACAGACCGTGCTGTCCAGCTCCGTCCGCACGTTATAAAACACTGTCAGATGGAGTGTAATAGTACTGTCGCAACCGGCGGCATTGATCCGATGCTGCACGTAATCATCTGGGACATAGTAAATACTGTCGTTCAAAACATACGGCAAATTATTCTGCACTATGGTATCGTAAATCTCACTCGTGGTGGGCAATCCCACATTCAAGGTCTTCACCACAATACTATCCGCACCGGAAACCGCTGTAAACGTGTCAACGACAACCCCGGCTTCGGTCCATACGTGACCTTCCCATACGGCAGGCAGCATATTCTGACAAATCATCGCAGTGCGGTAGGAAATGCTATTGGTATCTACAAGCAGATGGATAGTCAGCACACTGTCGCAACCGGCGGCATTGGTCAGATGCTGCACGTAGGTGCCGGCAGAATCGTATGTAACCTCATTGATGGTATAAGGAAGGTCATTCTCCACGATACCGACTACTTGTGTCTCACTTGTCGAACTGTTCACCGTCAAATGCATCACCACCGTGCTGTCAACACCATTCGCGGCAATCAGCACAACAGAATCGACTCTGGTTTCTTGGAACGTGATATCATTCCATATAACCGGCAGCAGACTGTCGCAGACCGTGCTGTCCAGCTCTGTCCGCACATTATAGAGCACTGTCAGATGGAGCGTGATAAGGCTGTCACAACCCGCAGCATTCTCTTTATGCTGCACATAAACACCGGTCGTGTCGTAAACCTCATCATTCAACGGATAAGGCAGATCGTTCTGCAGAACCGTGTCGTAAAGTTCTATGAATGAGGTATCTGTGACAGTTAACACTAACATAAAGATACTGTCACAATTGAACGAGGAGGTCAGCGAATCGTAATAGGTTCCGGAGGTGCTAATCTCTTGATTATGCCACAGATACGGCAGTTCGTTAGCGCAGATGGTATATTCGGTCGTGTCATGGTAAACCGGATGCACCGATACCGAAATCACCTCAATGCTGTCGGCACAACCCAAGGAATGGGAAATGGTGACAGAAGCAGTACTGATGAACGTCTGGCCATGCCAATACAACGGAATCTGATTCTCACAAACTGTGGTATCATACGGGTATTTGACCGAAAGATGCATGGTAACCAGACTGTCGGCACCGTGTGTGGTAAGGAACAGCGTATCTTGGCAACCCGCCTGCGTAAATGTCAATCCGTTCCAGCTGTATGGCAGTTCCGAGGCATATATCGTATTGTAGAGATCCGTATGCTTGTGGGCATATACCGTGATGTGGATTACCGTATCAAAGGAACAGCCATTCGTGTCAATCAATGTGAACGTATAGGTCACTAAGGTGTCGTTTTCCAGAGTGTCTGGCGGGGTGACAGTGAAGGTCGTGTCTGGATGAATTATCGCCCAAGGGCCTTGTAGCAGCATCAAATCGATGCTGGCGTCAGGCTGGAGGGTGAGATCCAGGTATTGCGTATCGCCAGCCACCATATCGGAGAGGTGCGCGTCAATTATCGGATTCTGAGCCTCCTGTAGCAGGAAATCAGCCGATTCGGAAGTGCAGCCATCCGCATAGAAAGCCGTAACCGAATAGACGCCCACATCGCCGACCGTGATCGTCGGAGTAGTGGCGCCATTGCTCCAAAGGTAGGACAACGGCTCAATCTCAACATTGGCGGTAAGCGTGACCTCCGCATCGGCACAGAAGAACTGGGGCCCGCTGATGGTCACGGGAGAGGTGGGAGTCACATGCAGGTTTACGGTCACGATGCTGTCGCAACCATGGATGCAGGTCAGCGTGTCCGTCAGCGTGGTGTCAGCCGTATAAGTGACCCCATTCCAGACAATACTGTCACAGGCGCTGAGCGACAGGGTGTCGATATAACGGGCATAGAAGTTGACTTCAATCACCGTGTCATAGCTGCATCCGAACTGGTTATGGTAGTGAAAACTGTAGTTGACGGTCGTGTCATGAGACAATGTCACGGGTGGGGAGAATACGAACGTAGAGTCGGAAGTGGCTGTCACCCAAGGACCTTCCACCTCAACCTGCACCTCATCGGCAAATTCCACCGTCTGTATATCCTCAGGCAACGCTAACTCGCACTCGAAAATATAGCCGTTCTCGGTATCCATTCCATCCATCACCTCAATGTGCCAAACACCGTTCAACGGACATCCGACCAAGCTGTCAAACGAATCATCAGGATGATAGAATTGCGACCCAACGGCCACGTTCGAGGAATCAAACGATTTATTACCTGGAATGGCATAATGGGCATTTTCATTCCGATAAATCAAACTGCCGTCACCACCCGCGTATGAGTAGTTATCATTCTGCGACCAGCAGTAATTCCATCCCACTCCCGGTACGTTTTCAGGATAGGTACGATCACATAGATAATTGTCGGGAATATCATTGTTCTGGTATGGCAATCCGAAACGAGTGTCCGCCGAAGTATTATTCCCCATCCCCAACTGCCAACCAAATGAATTTAGCGGTATATTGACGCTGCATTCCGAATGCAGGGACGCAATATAGGTGCCTCCGCATCTCAAAATATCCGCTTTCTGTCCGTTGGGACAAGTTAGATTGATGTAAAGGTCGCTGGAATACGAATGCTCCATGTTGATTCTCACGTAACGGATGTCCTGGACGCTGTTCACATGGGCCGTGTCCGCATAACCGGTGAAGGCGAAAGGAACACTGTAATAACAGCCGTAAGGTTCGCAATAGACACCATCGGGCAGGAAGACGGTATCGTGAATCGAATGGATGGTTTCGTGGGTAATGGAGGTCTGGCTGCTGATGACATTATTCCCCACCACGATGGGATAGCTGCCCCCGGCACACATCTCCGGAATCTCAACGTGTGGAATCTCGCTAATTTGCACGGAAATCACTTTGAATGTATCCACCACCTGGCAATCGGATGCGGACGAAACTGTCACCATATAGATATTCACGTCCGAAACCACGATCGACTGTGTGGTGTCGCCAGTACTCCAAAGGAAGGCATCCCCCTCGCGAGCGGTGAGCGTATCGGGAGTGCTTTCGCAAATGTAAACCGATGTGCTCATCGGGAAAAGTTCCCCAACGGCAACGGTTTTGGAAGCGGCACCCGTACATTGGTAGGTGGACGTGACGGTCACCGAATAGTCCGTATTCTCCTCCTGCACAACGGTGATGGAAGCGGTAGTATCGCCCGTGCTCCAAAGGTAGGCCATCAGGTTGTCCGAGGCACTTACCTGCAATGTGACCGGAACGCCCGCGCAAGTCGTGTCAACAGAAGCAGTTATGCTTACCTCCAACAATGCTTTGAGGGCCAAATTTAACGTCACCACACTGTCGTAACCTATCACCGTATGGATGGTATCGTAATAGACACCCTCCTGGGTAAGCAGCTGACCGTTGAAATCGAGGGTGTCGCCCAAGCATATCGTATCGTAGAGCACCGTATGCTTGTGCGCGTATATCGTGATGGTCACCGTGGTGTCAAAAACACATCCATTTTCGTCAATCAACGTGAAGGTATAGGTCACCGTGGTATCATTGGCCAACGTGTCCGGCGGGGTGATGATGAAAACCGAATCGTTGATCTGGGTGACCCAAAGGGAATCAAAGTCCATCTGAATCACCGAAACAACGTGGTCTTCAAGAAGATAATTCGCAAAAGACAACTCGCTCTCGAAAATATAACCGTTGTTACTGGAGATACCATCGATCACCTCAACCGTCCAAGTGCCGTTGATCGGACATCCCACCAGACTGTCAAACGACACATCCGGATGATAGAATTGTGTGCCGGCCGCAAAATTGGAGGAATCGATGACTATTTTTTTCAAATTGCTCAATGCCACGACCCCATTGTTGTAATAGAGAATAGCGTTGCTGGTATCCATCAGACTTCCGTTCGCCGACGCATACTGATAGCCTTCGGTGGTGTTGTTCGACCAGCAATAGTTCCACCCAACCCCAGGTTTGTTTTTCGAGGAGTCACACGGAAAACTGGAATTATTATTCGAATTGGAAGTATTCGGTTCCCCTAGCCATGTCATCTTATGCGGATAATGAGAGCCATAGACACTTTGGACATTTCCACTCGGCCAGCCTCTGTGCGAATTGCCAATGTAGCCAGAGCACTCCGAAGAACTGTTTCCGTCGTATTTCTTCAATATATCCGCCTGTTGGCCATTCGGACAAGTGAGGTTGATGTAGAGGTCTATAAGGGCGGAATGCTCCATATTCAGGCGGATGTAGCGGATTTCCTCCGCCGAATGGATGACCGCCGTATCGGGAAAGTCCGTAAAGACCATTTCCGCCGTGTAGGAACAGCCGAGAGTATCGCAAGGCACACCGTCGGGCAGGAAGGTGATGTTCGAATAGGTAACGGTGGAAGGTGCATTGGCGTATTGGAGGTTGGCATCCACTGAGGTGCCGATGACCACGGTTTGCGTATCGCCAGCCACCATATCGGAGAGGTGCGCGCCAATAATGGGGCTCACCGACTCAAACAGTTGGAATTCAGCCGATTCAGCAGTACAGCCGCCCACAAAGGTAGCCGTAACCGTATAGATTCCCGGCTCACTGACCGTGATGGTCTGCGTGGTGTCGCCGGTGCTCCAAAGGTAGGATTGCGCATCGCTGGCAGTCAGGATAACAGAGGAATCAGCACAGATGTACTGAGCACCTGAAATGGTGACGGTTGGAGAGGTGATAATATGCACGTAAACGGTCACAATGCTGTCACAACCATGGATGCCCGTCAGCGTATCCGAAAGGGTGGTGTCAGCGGTGTATGTGACTCCATTCCAGACAAAGCTATCGCAGACTAAAGTATCGCTTTCGACAAACTTTCGGGCAATAATGGAGATGCTCACCAAGGTATCGTAGCCGCATCCGAACTGGCTGTAGCAGTGGAAAAGATAGTCCACTACCGTGTCGTGAGGTAGATCGGCGGGCGGCGAGAAAAGGAAGGAGGAGTCTGAAATGGCGGTCACCCACGGACCTTCCACCACAGTATGCACCACATCGGCATATTCGATAGTCTGGATGTCCTCAGCCAAAGCTAACTCCCACCCGAAAATGTAGCCATTATCAATGTTGTTCCCATCCATAACCTCAATGTACCAGGAACCGTTCAGCGGACAACCGATAAGACTCTCAAACGATTCATCAGGATGGTAAAACTGAGTGCCTGCAACCACATCGGAAGAATCAAAAATATACAAAGAATTCCAGAAGGAGCCGTAATTTTGGGAATTGCAGCTTCTATATATCAAACTGCCGTTTCCGTCTGCGTATGTATATCCTTGATTGGTATTGTTTGACCAACAATAATCCCACCCTGTTCCAAATGCATTTTTAGTCCGGTCAGGATCACATGGGAATTCTGAATCACTTGGTTTATTGGCTAACCCAAAATCGGTGCTCATCGGTGAATTGTAAACGCCTTCCTCATCACTTTGCCACCCAAATGAAGCATTTGAGATTTGTGAAGCACAATCCGACGAATAAATTTGGTATCCCCATCGCAGAATATCCGCTTTTTGCCCATTTGGACAGGTAAGATTGATGTAAAGGTCGCCCGCGTATGAATGCTCCATATTGATTCGGAGATAGCGAATATCATTGACACTGTTCACATGGGCGGTATCCGCATAACCGGCAAACGTCAACGGCGACTGGTAGGAGCAGCCATAGGGTTCACATTCAACCCCGTCGGGCAGGAATACCGTATCATGCAGTGCCAGAATGGTTTCGTAGGTCACCAAGGTCACATTACAGATGGCATCGGTGCCCAAAGTGACGGTAGTACTGTTGCCGGCACACATTTCAGGAATGCTGATGTCCGAAATGCCGTTCACCTTCACGTTCGTCACCTTGAAGGTATCCACCACCGGACATTCTCCTCCGGCTAAGGTGGCGGTCACGAGGTAGAATCCCGCGTCCGTTATCATGACAGAGCGCGTGCTGTCGCCCGTACTCCATTGATAGGAGGCGGCCTCGCGGGCGGTAAGCGTGTCAGAAGCGTTATCACAGAGAAAATAGTGAGTACTGGTTGAGATGGGTGTCAGTGTTGTGATGACCTTCGATGCTGTTCCAGTACAGCCCCATTGACTGGTCACGGTCACCGTATATTCGGTGGTCTGCGATGGCGTAACAGTGATGGTAGAAGTCGTGTCTCCGGTGCTCCAAAGGTAGTTTGGCTCATTGGTGAAGCTACGCACAGCACGGACATGGTATGGATTGGTTTTGATGTCATCATTCAAATAACCAAAACTGAAATAAACAATATAAGCAGATGATGCATCTTTCTCTGTGCTAGTCCAATACGCTTCATCCACCATCTCCGTACCTCCAGCTCCCGTGAGGGCGGACGAGATGAAAGGCAGCTGCCCATACAGCATGAGGAGCTGCGACACGGAGGGCAGCACCCACCCATTATCGAAATCAACTTTGCCGGCGGCGTAAGTCGTGTTGTTGTTCTGATAGTTGCGCAATGTCTGTGTATTGGAATATCCTGCCGTGTCGGCCAACGTGTATTGGGAATAATAAGAGGTAACATTGACGAGTCCCGGCACATCGGAGTCATCACCCCATGGACATCCCACAGAGGCATCATTCAGGGCCACCACCCAGCCGCCACTGCCGTCGGGGTGGAGATAATAGACGATGCCCTGGCTGCCATCCGGCGCGGTATAGACATCCCCGATATGGTAAGTCTGCGCGGAGAGCAAACCGAAACACAACATCCATAATATGACCAATATCCGCCTCATAATCCATCAAAAGTTTCGAATGCTACGTACCCCAATGTATTGATTATTAGCAGTGTTCTTGTCGTAGTGAGAGGTGTTCCCGGTGTTACTCACTTCCCACGCACGATTCAACCCATATTCCGTTGATGTCCAATAAAAGTACATGTCGTCCACCTGAAATAACGTTCCATTCACCACTTGCAAAGATTGATTCAATGTAAGCGTCTCGGCAAAGAGCAATCTCAGCTGGCCGGCGGCGGGCAGATACCATCCGTTGTCAAAATCCACCGCGTATGCCGCTGGATACCGGGAAGCGTCTCCCGCATTGCGAATCTTCTGCGTATTGCTGTAGCCATCCAAATCCATAATGGCATTACGGGGTTCGGTGAAGTTATCCAAGTTGGGAATATCCTCAAACTGACCTTTGACGGTCCAAAAAATACCCATTGACTGATCGTCCAGGTGCACCGCCCAGCCATGTTCGCCAGTGTTATCGACATAGAAGACCACCCCCAAGGCCGTCTTTCCGAATGCAGTATATGCGGAAGGTTTCACCGTAGTGCCGTCCGTACAGAGAATATCACCGATAGCCAAAGGCGGGGGAACAACAGCATTGGTCGCTGAAGCATGCAGGGTGACGTTGCCGCCGGGACAGGCTATGGAATCCCCCGTTATGGTCACCTGAGGCGTCACCACAGACACGTAAATGCTATCCGTGATGAGCGAACCGCACATACTGTTGAGGATTTCCACTTTGTACCAGCCACCGTCGCCCTCGGGTACAACATCAATCGTTTGCGAAGAACTGCTGAATCCGTTCGGCCCTATCCATTGATACGTTGCCGGCGGCGGGAAGGTGAAGGCCGTGAGATGCACCGTATCGCCTGCACAGTGGGATTGGCCCGCGTTAGGACCTTGCTCCCATAGCAGGTTTTCGTGGGTGAGCAGCGTCGCAGTAACATTGACAGAGAAACTGGTCGAACACGAATCCGTCACCTGTACCGTGAACTGCTGACCCATCGTCATGGGCACATTGTCGAAAAATCCTGTGGAATTGGAGGCAATCACGGTTCCCCCTTGGTCATACAACGTATAAGTGTAGGGAGCATTCCCATTGATGGCCTGCGCAGACACGACTCCCGTCACAGAAGCGGAATTGCACAACAGGGCGGTCGCCGTTTCAAAGTCAAGATAGGAAAAGACAACGGTGATGGTGTCGTCATTACCGCCGCTACCGAAACATTCACCCACATAACTGGACACATTGAAACTGGTCAAAGAGTTGTAGGAATAGGTATGGAGAACGTATGTTCTTGGTAACGAGAAAGTAAACACATTTTTTCCTTGGACTGTAGTGTGACTTCCTCCGGATGAGCAATATGCCGAACAAGAATGATCACATTCCACCTGTATCGGCACGTCATTGCTGACAGCCGGATCAATAAGATAAACATAATTGGCAAGGCCCGGGTCTATTTGCGTGACCACAACCTGGTCACAAACCTGACGTATGTCGTATTGTGCCTCGTAAGGAAATCCTATGGTGTCGTAATAATAACCTGCCCATTCCTTGATAACGGTGTCCACCCCGCAGTCTGTAGAGACCTCGAAAACATAGCGTCCGGGGGCCAGACATGCTGAATCGCGGACAGTGGCCTGCCAACCGTCCCCGTAGGAAAACTCCACATAGGTGGAATGATTGTTCGGGTCTTCTGGCGTGACTGTCCACACTCCATCTTGCCGCACCGCCGTGAAATTGAACTGGTTGTACAGCGGGCTTTCGATCAAACGAAGGATCATGTTCCGCCGGAAGGTGCTGGCATCCACCCCATGTTCCTGAATCCACAGGTAACTCTTCGGACAACAATGGCTTTTCCCGTCATCGTCCAAGTCGTTGTGACACTCAAACCAAAAGAGCAACGTATCCACAGGTTCTACATTGTAAACAAAAACGGTGTCTTTTTCCGCTATTTGACAACCCTGAGCATCCGTCACCGATATATGTACCTGGACACTCGTATCCACACCGAAGGTCACCCAAGAGCCCAATCCTGTGAATTCTTCCGACTGGCTATGCCCCAACAGCGTGGAATCCGGCATTGACCACACATCATACGACAAAGCACAAACGTAATACCTAAAAGGAATGGAGGGAACATATCCCGAACCCCCTAAAGGAGTACTATTGCTATATGTCCAAGTATTTCCGCTTATCTTGTAAGATTGTGTATAAACTCCTGAGGGTAGGATCACGGCACAGGTGTCATGAATAACGGTGTCGCTGATATGGACGGTCTCCACCGAATCTAAAAGTCCAAACTGCGGATTGAACTTGAAGAAAAACGTCGTCAAGGTGTCCAGACAACGATTGTAAAATTGTACCTTAACGGTGTCTTGGAATATGACGCAATAATTAGGCAGGGAGTCGTAAAGATTCACCCAATTTCCGTACGAATAATCCGGAGAGGCGACATTTTTCCATTCTGTGGTGTCGTTTCCCGGGTTGATAAAACGATATAAAAGAATGCTGTCCACGTATGGAAGGGTATTATCAAACCATCTGTTACCGCTGTAAACATAACTCTCTTTTCTTCGCTCCAAATAAAAAGGAATAACGGGATTGTCGGGACATGTCGAATTGTAGATGGTTACACCTGCATAACATGCCATGGGCTCGACATCGGGTACGGTGAACGACAACGAAACTCCATATCCGCACGAGTCGGAAACTTTAATGGAATACGCTCCTATCGGGAGATTGTCAAAAGTATAGTAGTCAAGGTAATTCGCGGAGAGATAGCTCGTGCTGCTGCCAACACGATGTTGGAACACGGTATGTCTGACCGTGTCCTGTTGTTCATCCAGAATGGTAACCTCATACGGGAAGGAACCTTCAGTAATATACAGCTGAATGCGACCCATGTCCTTGCAATGGAAGGAGGGCCAATAACCATATCTTTCCTCTCCGTTGATAAGATAGCCTGTGCATTCATTCGACAGTACTGAGGCCTCCATGTGGTTGTACGAAGTCGTGACCTGAACATTGCAGAAAGTGGTGTCCACCAATATCATACCACCCTGCGTAGGAACATTCGCGGTGACCCCGACGCAATAGGTGCCTGCCGACAACATGATATCATTGCTGTAATCATACTGAATTCCGGTGCTCGCAACGTTCTGGTAATGATACTGGACGTTGTACAAAGGGTATTGGGCAATGTTCACCGCCTGGTGGGTCTGGGGGTCGATTTGGATTATGTTACCGTTATTGTCCGACAAGGTGAAGATGAGATGGGCATCGTCGTAGCAATGTCCGGCAACTGTCTGCACAGAAACCTGATATGGGAAATTCTGCGCAATGGTCACCCATCCGCAACAACACATCAGCAATATGGCTAACAGTCTCCTCATCCTGAATTACAAGTTTTACACTTCTATACTTAAACCTGCAAAGATACAATTTTCAACCAATTACCCGTCCTTCCCTTTACATTTTGTAAAAAGCAAAATGTTAATATTTTCACTTCAAAAAAATTGTATCTTTGCACTTCTAAATTTGGCAATAATAAAACCTTAAATATTATGAGTGAAGAAATTAAAAATACCGTCATTGAAGAACTGAAGCAGTCGGAAGCGCTGCTCGAAGGTCATTTCCTCCTTTCCTCGGGCCGTCACAGCGACCGTTACTGCCAGTGCGCCAAACTGTTGCAATACCCCGACAGGGCTGAGCGCGTGATTGCGAAAATCACGGAGCAGGTGAAAGATCTGCACGTGGATATGGTGGTGGGACCGGCCATGGGCGGTATCATCGTGGCCTACGAACTTGGCCGCCAGTTAGGTGTTCCAGCCATCTTCACCGAACGTGTCGATAATGTGATGTGCTTGCGACGTGGCTTCGAGGTGAAACCCGGCATGAAACTCCTCATCTCCGAAGATGTGGTCACCACCGGCAAATCCTCCCTCGAAACCATCGAAGTGCTCAAGGCTTTCGGCGCAGAGGTCATCGGCGTATGCTGCATCGCCGACCGCAGCGACGGTTCCTTCCCCTACCCCGTCTATAGCGCGACCAAACTCAACATCCAAAACTGGGCCGTGGAAGACTGCCCGCTCTGCAAACAGGGCCTGCCCTTCGTGAAACCCGGTAGTCGCAAGATGTAGAGACGCACGGCCGTGCGTCTCCATAGAACGGGATGCCCGTCTGATTTTCACATCCCGTCCGATTCAAAAATAATGTATATTTGCCGCCGTTTTAAAATCATTAGATGAAAAACCCGAAATTATCCGACAGATACGCCAAGTCATTGTATGACTTTGCCGACGAGAAAAACCAGATAGAGGAGGTATATGGCGACCTCAAGCTGTTGGCCAACACACTGAAGGAGAACCGCGACCTGCAGATGCTGTTGCGCAACCCCGTTGTGCCCCCCAACCAGAAGCACCAGATCTTCGAAAGCGTCTTCAACGGAACCCTCCACGAAATCACCTACCAGTTCGTGGACCTGCTCCTCAAGAAAAAACGCGAGCCCGACCTGGACACCATTTGCGAGGGCTTTTTCAGGCTGTACAACCAGGCCCACAACGTCAAGACCGCACTCATTATCACGGCCCAACCCTTGAGCGATGAGCTCAAATCCAAAATCGTTGCGCTGCTCGCCGAACAGACACACGCCACCATCGATCTGAAAGAGGAGGTCGAACCCACCCTCATCGGCGGTTTCGTAATCAAGATGGACGACTACTTCCTCGACACCAGCATCTTGACCAAGATCAACAAGTTAAGACAGGAATTTTCCCAAAACAGTTTCCAAGTACAATTCTAAATCCGCATATAAATGGCAGAAATCAAACCCTCAGAAGTTACAGCTATACTGCGTCAGCAACTGGAGAACTTCAACCAGAAGTCTGAAATGGAAGAAGTCGGCACCGTGCTGCTGGTCGGCGACGGCATTGCCCGCGTCTATGGTCTGCATAATGTCCGTTCCGGCGAACTGGTGGTGTTCAGAACCAAAGTCGGCGACGAAATCACCGGCATCGCCCTCAACCTCGAAGAGGATAACGTGGGTGTCGTGCTGCTTGGCGATTCCAAATCGTTGAACGAAGGCGACATCTGCACGCGCACCGGCCGCATCGCCTCCATCAAAGTCGGCGAAGGCCTGCTGGGTCGCGTCATCAACACCCTTGGCCAGCCTATCGACGGCAAGGGCGACATCGAAGGCGAACTCTTCGAAATGCCCATCGAGCGCAAGGCCCCCGGCGTCATCTACCGCCAACCCGTGAAAGTGCCGCTACAAACCGGCCTCAAAGCTGTGGATGCTATGATCCCCATCGGCCGCGGTCAGCGTGAGCTTATCATCGGCGACCGTCAGACCGGTAAGACGGCCATCGCTATCGATACCATCATCAACCAAAAGGCAAACTACGAAAATGGCAAACCCGTTTACTGCATCTATGTGGCTGTAGGACAGAAAGGTTCGTCTGTGGCTGCATTGGTGAAGACCCTTACGGAACGCGGCGCTATGCCCTACACCATCGTAGTTTGCGCCACCGCATCCGACGCCGCTGCCATGCAGTTCTATGCCCCGTTTGCCGGCGCCGCCATCGGTGAATATTTCCGCGACACAGGCCGCGATGCCCTCATCATCTACGACGACCTTTCCAAACAGGCTGTCGCTTACCGTGAGGTCTCGCTGCTGCTCCGTCGTCCGCCCGGACGCGAGGCTTACCCCGGCGATGTCTTCTACCTCCACTCCAGACTGCTGGAACGTGCAGCCAAAATCATCGAGTCTGACGAGATTGCAGCAAAGATGAACGACCTGCCCGAGACCCTGAAGCCCATCGTGAAGGGCGGCGGTTCCTTGACGGCACTCCCCATCATCGAGACCCAAGCTGGTGACGTCTCCGCCTATATCCCGACCAACGTGATTTCCATCACCGACGGCCAGATTTTCTTGGAGACCTCCCTGTTCAACGCCGGTGTGAGACCCGCTATCAACGTGGGTATCTCCGTGTCCCGCGTGGGTGGTAACGCCCAGATCAAGTCCATGAAGAAGGTGGCCGGTACGCTGAAACTCGACCAGGCTCAATACCGCGAAATGGAATCCTTCGCCAAGTTCGGTTCCGACGTGGATGCCGCCACACAGTTCGTGCTCGACAAGGGCGTGCGTAATGTGGAAATCCTGAAACAGCCGCAATACTCCCCGTACAACGTGGAAGAGCAAATCGCCATCATCTTCTGCGGTTCCCGCGGCCTGCTGCAGAAAGTTCCCGTGGCCAACATCCGCAACTTCGAAACCGAGTTCATCTCCTATATGCATGAACACCATCAGGATGTCCTCGACACCCTGGGCAAGGGCGTTATTAACGACGACATCATGCAGCAGCTGACTGACGCCTGCGCCGAAGTGGCTAAAAAATACGAATAGTTATGGGTAACCTGAAGGAAATACGTACCCGCATCTCCTCGATCGAATCGACGCAGAAGATCACCAGCTCCATGAAGCTGGTGTCGGCCGCAAAGCTTCGTCGTGCCCAAACCGCCATTCAGAATCTCCGCCCCTACTCCCAAAAGTTGAACGAGATTCTGAACAATTTGGCCAGTTCCAACACGGGCACCGAGCAGCTGCCGCTCTTCGAACAGCGCAAACCCGAAAAGGTGGTTGTCGTTGTAATCACTTCGAACAAAGGACTTTGCGGGGCGTTTAACTCGAATATTATCAAGGCCGCCAATCATCTGATTGAGGAGAAGTATGCCGAACAGAATCGCGCAGGAAACTTGCAGCTGATCTGCATCGGCAAAAAAGGTAACGACCAGCTCGGCAAGCATTATCCGGTGGCCTTTTCGAATGAGAAGCTACTGGATAACCCTGACTTTGCCGAACTTTCCGCTATTTCTGACGATTTGGTGATGAAGTTCATCCATCATGAGGTGGACAAAGTCGATATCATTTACAACAAGTTCCTGAATGCCGCCACACAGCGGGTCACCGTGGAGGAATACCTGCCCGTGGCTCCCATCGAAATCGACGGAGAACAGAATGTGACCAGCGACTACATCATCGAACCGTCTGCCGACCAACTTCTACAAGAGCTGATACCCAAGATTTTACGTACGCAATTGTATAAAACTTTATCCGATTCCATCGCGTCGGAACACGGTGCCCGAATGACCTCCATGACCAAGGCCACCGACAACGCCACGGAGATTCTTCGCGAACTGCGCCTGAAGTACAACAACGCCCGCCAGTCTTCCATCACCAACGAGCTGATTGAGATTGTGAGCGGTGCCAACGCGCTCAACGGATAACCTCACCGTGAAAAGACTCTGGCTCATAATAGGGATTTTGTGCTGCCTGTCGGCGGTATTCGCGCAACAGAAGAAGTATTCGGCGCGAGTATTCGACGGCATCACCTTCCAGCCGCTCTCCGGCGCCAGCGTCTATAACCTGAACACCCAGCAGTTCGCCTTCACCGACAAGAACGGCCGCTTCGAAATTATGGTGTCACTCAACGATACGCTTATCATTTCCAAGTCAATATCGACAACATGTGGCAGTCCTCGACAAAAAGCTGTATTACGGCTTCGAGGACTTCTTTCTTTATTATAAGGCCACTATGCTGAAGGAGGTGACCATCATCGGCATCAACCCGTCGTATGAGGGGTTCAAGAAGGACATCGTAACGCTGGAATTACCAGACTATTACAAGCGTATGGAGGAGGCCCAGCTGTCGGAATGGCAAAAGGCCAACGCCGCTTTCAAACCTGACGGCAACATCCTGTCGCTCGGCGGGAAGGCCACCCTGTCGCCCATCTCCTTCCTCTACGACAAATACAGTCACAAGGGCAAGATGGGCCGTCTCTACAACGAGATGCTCGATTACCAAGATGAGATGGAGCGCATCCAGCAGAAGTACAACCGCGAATTGGTCTCGGAACTTACAGGATTGCAGGGCGATGAGCTGTTGGACTTTATGATGTACTGCCGATTCAACTACTACGACCTCGTGCGTTGGAGCGACGAGCAAATCCGGGATAAAATCCGCACCAACTATTTCAATTACCAATACGACAAGATTGCCAATGAAAAAGAGTAGCGATTTCTGGAAAAAGAACCTTACCTGGCTGCATGTTGCCGCGATGGCGGTCGGCGTGCTGCTTTCGCTGCTCTATTGGTACAAAGCCGGCCAGTATTCCACCAACATCCTGAGAAGAAGCCCAATCCTGATGGCCATTTGGGGTTTGTTGACCGGATATATTCTCATCGACCTCGTAAAATCCAGCAAAAACCGGAACGAAAAATAGGAGCTGCGGCATTCTTGCCGCATAAAATAAAAACCTCGGCATTCTTGCCGCAAACAATATTGGATAAATAATTTCTAACTAAAATAGTATTATTATGACAGAAAAATTACAAAAATTATTGAACGACAACTTCGCTGTCCGATGGATAGCCCTGATCCTCATCGCCTTGATGATGTTTTTCGGGTACATGTTTGTGGATGTGATGTCCCCTTTGCAGACTTTGATTGAACAGAGTCGCGGCTGGGGTCCCAGTTCATTCGGCACATACGCCGCATCTGAGTACTTCCTGAATGTGTGCGGATTCTTGATTCTGGCCGGTATCATTCTGGACAAATGCGGCATTCGCTTCACGGGCACGCTTTCCGCCTCTCTGATGGTAATTGGCGCAACTATCAAATACATCGGTGTGAGCGACGCATTCCAGACCACAGCTTTCTGCGGATGGTTGAACTCTTGGTGGGTGGCACTCCCCGGTAGTGCGAAAATGGCCTGTTTGGGTTTCATGATTTTCGGCTGCGGCTGTGAAATGGCCGGCATCACAGTGTCAAAATCCATCGCCAAATGGTTCAAGGGCAAAGAAATGGCACTCGCTATGGGTGTGGAAATGGCTATCGCCCGTCTGGGTGTGTTCGCCGTTCTCTCCATCTCCCCACTGATTGCCAACAAATACGGCGGTTCTGTAGAAAAGCCCGTCTTGTTTTGCACTATCCTCTTGATAATCGGTTTGATCAACTTCATCGTTTTCAGCCTGATGGACAGAAAACTGGACAAGCAGTTGGCAGCCAATGCCATGGGCTCGACAGAAGATTCTTCGGACGAGGAGTTCCACATCAGCGACCTGAAGGCGATTTTCACCAGCAAGATGTTTTGGATTATCGCCCTGCTGTGTGTACTCTATTACTCCGCCATTTTCCCGTTCCAGAGATATGCGACGAACTTCCTGGAATGCACGCTGCATATTCCGGCCGCAGATGCTGCCAACCTCTTCCGTTGGTTCCCGATTCTGGCCATGGTGCTCACTCCATTCCTCGGTTCCTTTATCGACTATAAGGGCAAAGGTGCCTCTATGCTGATGTACGGTGCTTTGATTATGATTATCTGCCATCTCTCCTTTGCATTCCTGCTGCCCGCATTCCCGTCCAAAGGACTCGCTTTGCTGTTAATCGTCGTGCTAGGTGTCTCTTTCTCGTTGGTGCCCGCCTCCCTGTGGCCCAGCGTACCGAAAGTCATTGAACCCAAGATTCTAGGAAGCGCTTATTCGCTTATCTTCTGGATTCAGAACATCGGACTGTGCTTTGTTCCCAAAATTATTGGAAATGTACTCGCCGCAACAAATCCCGGCATTGAACAGGCCCGTTCAGCCGCCACTTCCGCCATCGCCAACGGCGAACTGGACGCCGCCGTCATGCACACCGACCCGTCATTAATGTACAATTACACCACTTGTATGGTGATTTTTGCCTCCTTCGGCATAATTGCCTTCATTATGGGCATTTGGCTTAAGATTGAGGACAAGAAGAAAGGCTACGGCCTCGAACTGCCCAACGTGGTGAAAGATAATAAATAACAGACTGTCACGCTTACGCTTACAAAGGGGCATCCATTATGGGGTGCTCCTTTTTTCTTACGCCATTGTAGGAGATGCGGCATTCCTGCCGCAAAACGATAACAACGATTTTCGACATTCCTACCGAAGCTCCTAATTCTTCGGCAGGAATGCCGAAGCTCCTATATAGCGACTGTCTTGGTTTTTACCTGTTCTTGTTTAATCTCAAATTTTAAAAACAAATATTATTTTAGAAACACAATAAACCTACCCATTTCAACGTTAGATAACGTTTAATAAAAAATATAAAAATGAAGACAAAACTAAGTGACGCGGATTCCCTGCCGCACGAAACAGGAGGTGCGGCATTCCTGCCGCAGAACAACATTAACGATTTTCGACAAGAATGCCGAAACTCCTATCAATTTCTCGAAAAAAACCAGTATGTCCACATTTGGGGTACAAATCTTCCGCATTGGCATCAAGACGGCAAAACGCAATTTGTCACATTTCGCTTGGCGGATTCAATCCCACAGTCGAAAATAGAGGAACTGAAAGTTTATAAACAGGAATGGATGAAAGCACATCCTTTCCCTTGGAGCCAAGAAGTGCAAGAAGAATATAATCATAATATTCTCGTGAAGTGCGACAGATGGATAGATGCGGGATACGGTAGCTGCATTCTTAAAAGACCCGATATAAGGAAAATTGTTGAGGATGCCCTTCTTTTCTACGACGGAAAACGCTATATCATCCATTGCTATGTTATTATGCCCAACCATGTTCACGTATTACTCACACCCATAGACGGTCATAATGTTACGTCCGTGTTTTCCAGAGTGAAAGGCTATTCCGCACATTCTATCAACAAAGTTCTCGGGCAAAAAGGCACAATCTGGCAACCTGGCATTTTCGACCGTATAGTGAGAAACCTCAATAACTTTCTGCATTATATTGTCTATATCCAGAATAACCCACAGTATTTGGATCCTGATGAATACACCTTAGGAGGTGCGGCATTCCTGCCGCAAAACGATAATAACGATTTTCGGCAGGAATGCCGAAGCTCCTAATCCTGAAGGCCGTCGATAAGAAGCAGCATCTCGGATTGGAGGAACCGAACATCAAGTAATTCAGAATGTAAAAAATGCATGATCATAATCAAAGGGCGTCCGCAAGGGCGCTCTTTTTTTAGGAGCTGCGGCTTTCTTGCCGCAATACAAACTCAAATATCTTCGGCAAGAATGCCGAAGCTCCCATGTCGAAAATTTTGTATCTTTGCAAGTTTTATTTTTGGATAAGTATGTTCACTGGAATTATAGAAAAAACAGGAAGAATCGTCAATATTGAGAAGGACCGGACCAACTTCCACTTCACCCTGGAAGTCGATTTCGCCGACGAACTTAGCATCGACCAGAGCATGGCCCACGACGGCTGCTGCCTCACCGTGGTCAAGTTAGACAAGGATAAGAAGCAGTACGTGGTGACCGCGATGGAGGAGACCATGCTGAAGACCAACCTCGGTACTTGGAAGGTGGGCGATGAAGTGAACCTCGAACGTTCCATGCGCATGGATGGTCGCTTCGATGGGCACATCGTGCAAGGGCATGTCGATCAGACCGCCGTGTGCGAGAAGGTGGTCGATGAGAACGGCAGCTGGCGGTTCTACTTCACCTACGACCCCGAAAAGAACAACTTCACCGTGCCCAAGGGCTCCATCTCCGTCAACGGCGTCAGCCTCACCGTGGTGGATTCCGAAAAGGGCCGTTTCTCCGTGGCCATCATCCCCTACACCTACAAAGTGACCAACTTCCACAACTTCAAGCCCGGAAGTGTCGTCAACATCGAGTTCGATGTCTTCGGGAAATATGTACAACGCCTCCTGGAGGAATATTTCAACAACAGGGAAAAATAAAACCGCCAAATCTGCGTTATCCGCATTTCACTAAAAATCCAAATCGTTGAGAAAGAAAACAAAACTGTTCGCGATATTATGCATCGGGCTGCTGACTGCGGCGCTGACCGGCTGCTCCACGTCCAAAAATACCTTCCCGAACCGCGCCTATCACAACGTAACTTGCAAGTACAATGTGTATTGGAACGGCAACCAGGCAATGAAGGATGCCGAAAAGGAGCTGGCTAAACTGTCGAAGGATAACTTCACGGTCACACTGCCCATCTACAACTACCCCGACAAAAGCGACCTCGGTCCGTGCCTCTCACACCTCGACCGCACCATCGAAAAGTCCTCGAAAGCCATCCACAAGCACTCGATGATGATCAAGGGCAAAGAGTATGTGAAAACTATCGACGATGCCTACTTCCTCATGGCCAAATCCTACTTCTACAAGCAGGACTACGTGCAAGCCCAGCGTGTGCTGAACTATATCGTGCACACTTACCCCAAGTCGAATATCCTCAACGAGGCGGAAGTGCTGCTCGCCCGCACCCAAATGCGGCAGGGTTATTTTGCCAGCGCGGATGAGCTGTTGGAGACCATCCGATACATGAACGAAAAGAAGAACAAGAAAGACTTTGCGGTCCTCTTCAATGCAGCCAAGGCAGAATACCACCTCACCGCCCCCGACGGGGATGTACAGGAGGCTATCGACTATATAGGCAATGCCCTCTCCAACCATCCCAAACGCGACTTCCGCACCCGTCTGACGCTCATCCTCGGCGAACTTTACGAGACACTCGGACAGCAGGCCGAAGCCCAGAAAAACTTCAAGGAGGTCATCAAAAAATCCAACAGCTACGAGATGACTTTCTGCGCACAGATGCATCTTGCCGCTAACTATGACGGCACGGAAAGCAACCGTAATGCCATCACCAAGCAGCTCAATAAGATGCTGAATGACAAGAAGAACGAAGACTACCGCGACCAGATTTACTACGCTTTCTCCGAGATTGCCCGCATTGATGAGGATGATGAACTGCGGAAGGATTATCTGGCCAAATCCGTGGCTGCCTCCACCAATAATAACTACCAGAAGACCTTCTCCAGCATTACCTTAGCTGACCTCTACTTCGATGATAACGAGTACCGCGAGGCTCAGAACTACTATGATACGGCCATGATGATCATCCCGAAAAACTACCCCAACTATGAGGACCTCCAGAAAAAATCGAATGTGCTGAAAGACTTGGTTGACAAGTTGGAAGAAATCGATTTGCAAGACAGCTTATTGCGCATCGCGAACCTGCCCGAAGGACAGCGCAATGCGTGGGTGCGGAAGATGATTGCCGACTACACCGAGGCCGAACGTAAGGCCGCCGCAGAAGAGGCCGAACGGATGCTGGCCATGCAGAATGCCGCCTCCTACACCAATATCAATAACAACCAGAATAACTCCAACGGCAAATGGTACTTCTACAACCAGTCGTTAGTGACCGCCGGTCAACAGGACTTCTTCCGCCGCTTCGGTAACCGAAAACTGGAGGATAACTGGTTCATCAGCAACAAGACCCAGATTTCGTTCGACGATATGGCGCTGATGAACGATCCGTCATTAGCACAGGATACAGTTGAGTACGATGAGGATGGCAACCCTATTCCCAAGCGGGAAACCGACCCCAAGAAGGAGGCCTACTACCTGCAGGACCTGCCTTTGACCCAAGGGGCGAAAGATACGGCTAATGCTATTATAGCCAAAGACTTGTACGAAACAGGCTTCATGTACCAGGATCTGCTGAACGACACCAAACGGGCATGTGGCTCCTTCGAGTCACTGCTGCAACGCTACCCGAAAAGTGAATATGCCCTTCCCTCCATCTTCATGCTTTACACCCTCTACAGTAAAATTGGCGATCCAAAGGCGGAAACCTACAAAAACACCCTGCTAACCCAATATCCTGAGACCGACTATGCCAAGCTGATTCAAGATCCCGACTATTACAACAAGCTGGCTGCCAAAGAGAAAACGCTGGAAAACCAGTACGCGGAAGTGTATCAGGATTTCGTGAACAAACGTTGGAGCAGTGTCGTGAAAGCCGCTGATGCTGCCATTCCGAATTGCACTGACGAGACTTTGCAGTCGCAATACGCCTACCTGCGTGCTGTTTCCGCCGGTCAAGTCTATAATGAGGACACCCTCATCGTCGGGATGACCAACATCGTGAAAAACTACCCGCAGCAGCCCGTCGCTGAGCTGGCCCGCCTCTATCTGACCAACTTCACGCAACATCAGATACGGAAAGCGTTAGGCATCGAAGAGAACAGCCCGGAAAAGACTGAAATTGAACAGGCTATTCAGCCCGAAGCGCAAAAGTCAAGCGCCTTTGTCTTCAATCCTACCGAGCAGCATTATATCATCCTGCTGGTCAGAACTGCCGACCTGCCTCTGCAAACCGTCAAGCAGAACGTTTCGAACTTCAACACCAGCAATTTCAGTCTCAAGAAGCTGACAGTCAGTAGTTTCTTTATTGACAACCAACGTCAGATGGTTACGATTTCCAAATTTGAAAGCAGTTCGGACGCCATGGACTACTACAATCTCCTGCTGAAGGACGATATGTTCAAGTCCGACATCGACAAAAAAACCATCGTACCGTTCGCCATTAGCTCTACCAACTACACCACCTTCTACAACAAACGGAACGAACGGGAGAATTACACTGACTTTTTCAAGGACAATTATCTTAAGCAACAATAAAACAAGAAAGATTATGAAAGAGACCGATACTCGTGATTACGGCGTTTCTGCCGTGAATGTCATCGCCCAGGGCACCCAGCTGCAGGGCAATCTGATCACCTCCTCCGACTGCCGCATCGATGGCGCATTGCGCGGTAATATCGAAAGCAAGGCCAAGATTATCGTCGGACGCAGCGGCGTGGTGGAAGGCAACATCAAATGCGCCAACATCGAGATTGAGGGTGCGGTGAAAGCCGAATCCCTGCTGGTTTCGGAGCTGGTCTCCCTGAAAGCCACTGCTAACCTCATCGGCAATATCGAAACGGGCAAGATTGCCATCGAACCCGGCGCTGAATTCTCAGGAAACTGCAAGATGCGCAACAACCGCGTGGCCGCACAACAACCCGCCGCGCAACCCGAAAAGAAGTAACGAATGACCGGTAAGGGCACCCCTGAAAAAAGCTCCCCCATACATCAATACGCCACCTACTCCAACCTGGCGTTTGAAATGGGAGCCGTCATCGCATTGGGTGTCTTCGGAGGTATTAAGCTTGATAAACTACTGAACATCAGTCCATTATTTACGATCGTCTGCTCTCTGGCCGGCATCGCGATTTCGCTGTACCTCATCATCCGATCCACAATGAAAACCCAAAAGAAGCAAAAAAATGAGCAAAAAGGTACCGATTAAGAAGTTCTCGTTCCGAATCATCGTGTTTTCGGTCATCATCGCCGCGCTGGCACTGCTGTTCCAATGGATCTGGCCTCAGCTCGCCACCCCCGCGCTGCCCTTCATCGTGCTCTTCTTCTTTGTGATGACCCTCTTCACCATGTACATCGTCCTCCGCAGCGACGACGGTCAGGACGGCAAAAAATTCGTCACCTCCTACATGCTCTCCCGCACCGTAAAACTCCTTTCCTGCCTGATGTTCCTGCTCCTGTACATGTTCTTCAACCGCGAAGACGCCCTCCGCTTCGCCATCGCCTTCCTTGGTCATCTATTTCCTCTACGCCATCTTCGAAATCTTCCTCCTGAAACAAGAAAAAAAGAATACTTAAAAATACTTCCTTAAGCAGCCCCGGAGGGGCAAAACGCACGAAGTGCTAATAACCCCACACAAGCGAAGCGCAGTGTGGGGCGCACGAAGTGCTAATAACCCCACACAAGGCGTAAGCCGCAGTGTGGGGCGCACGAAGTGCTAATAACCCCACACAAGCGAAGCGCAGTGTGGGGCGCACGAAGTGCTAATAACCCCACACAAGCGAAGCGCAGTGTGGGGACAAGCAAAAAAGACATGAACAAAAAAGACCTCCGCCAACAAATCCGCATCGCCAAGAAACAGCATACCCCGGAAGAGCTGCAAAAGCAGTCGGAGGCGGTGCTGCAAAAGCTGGCTTCCCATCCGCGCTTTCTCGCTGCCGAAAGGGTGATGCTCTATGCCTCCCTACCTGACGAAGTGCAAACACTGTCGTTCATTGAGGAATGGCGCCATCGGAAGACCATCATCCTGCCCACCGTGGTCGGTGATGACATCATCCCGGTGGAACTGGCTGATAATACGCCCTTTGCGGAGGGAGACTTCCACATCCCCGAACCGCAAAACAATCCCTATACCGGCGCTTTCGACCTCATTGTGGTGCCTGGTATGGCTTTCGACAGCGAAGGACACCGTTTGGGACGTGGTCGCGGCTATTACGACCGTTTCTTAGCTCAGCACCCGCAAACGCCCACCCTCGGTCTCTGTTTCGACTTCCAGCTGGTCCCTCCTTCCGAACCCCACGACCGCCCCATCGACGAAATCCTAACCGTTTAACGTAAGACTTGAGATTTGAGACTTGAGACGTAACCTAAGTCTTAAGTCCTAAGTCTTAAGTCTTTACTTCACCCTACCGCTGTTGCCTAAAAAATTGTATCTTTGCAGGTTCTAAAAACCAGCAAAGTCGTGAATAACATCGAACAACTATTTCAGAAAATCCTGCAAGATAAGAGACCCGAAAATCTCTATAATCCAATTAGTTACATCTTAATGCAATCGGGTAAGCGATTGCGCCCGCAGTTGGTGTATATTGCCGCTGAGATGTTCAATGGCGACCCGGAACAGGTCAAGCATATCGCGGCCGCCTTTGAGATGCTGCATAACTTCACTCTTATCCACGACGATATCATGGACAAGGCTGATGTGCGCCGTGGGCAACCGACCGTCTATAAGAAATGGAACGGCAATATCGCCATCCTCGCCGGAGATGCCCTCGCAGTAATCGCCATGCAACAGCTTCTGAAACTGCAATGCGACCCGAAAACAATCCTCGACCTCATCGATATTTTTGGTCGAACGGCGCTGGAAGTGTGTGAGGGTCAGCAATATGACCTCGACTTCGAGACTATGGACGAAGTTTCCCTCGACGAGTATCTCAACATGATTCGGCTGAAAACCTCCGTCATGTTCGCGGGCTGTCTGAAGGCTGGGGGTCGCTTCGCCGGTGCCGATGAGGAGAGTCTGCAGGCCCTTTACGATCTCGGTATCCATCTCGGTATCGCTTTCCAGATTGCCGATGATCTGCTCGATGTTTATGCCGAAGAAGAGGTTTTCGGCAAGGCTGTGGGTGGCGACATCAAGGACAACAAGAAGACTTTCCTTCTGCTGAAAGCCCTCGAACTGGCCGACGAATCGCAAAAACAGGAGCTGCACAGACTCTTCACCACACCCGCTACGGACGAGAAAGCGAAATTCCTCGCGGTGAAGTCCATTTTCGATGCCGTACACGCAAAAGAGGCCACGGAAAAGGAAATTGCCCGCTATACGGAAAAATGCATTGACGACATCAACCGCATCCATACCGAAAAGGAAAAGAAAGCCTTCGTGCTCTCCCTCGTCCACCGTCTGCAAAGCCGCGACAAATAATGGCACAAGACAACAGCAAACGTTACTACATCATTGTGGCAGCCCTCGGCATTTTGCTGGCGGCCTACACGGTGCATTTGTTCCGTTTGCAGGTGCTGAACACGTCGTACAAGACCAAAGCCGACGAAAACGCCATCCGTGAGATTACCATCCACCCCGCCCGCGGTTTCATCTACGACCGTAACGATTCGCTGTTAGTGTATAACGATGCTGCCTACGATTTGATGGTGGTACCCAAGGAGTTACGACCTTTTGACACGTCGGAACTGTGCCGGGTACTGGACTTGGATATCGAAGATGTGCGGAAGAAAATTGAAAAAGCGAAGAAATATTCCGGCAGCGTGCCTTCGTTGTTCAAACAGCAGATTTCCAAGGAAGACTACGGCTATTTACAGGAAAAGATGTCCGAATTTCCGGGATTTTTCGTGCAAAGCCGTACTTTGCGCTCCTATCCGCAGCCCATCGCAGCTCACATTCTCGGCTATGTCAGTGAGGTGGATGAGCAAGATGTAGAAAACGACAGCTACTACCGGATGGGCGACTATATCGGCAAGAGCGGCATTGAGAAAGCGTATGAGCCGATTTTGCGTGGCGTGAAAGGCAAACGGAAGGTGCTGGTGGACGTTCATAACCGTGAAATGGGCTCTTACAACAACGGCGAGGACGATATCGTAGCCGTGCCTGGAACCTCCATCTGGAGCACCCTCGACATGCAGCTGCAACGCTATGGCGAGGAGCTGATGGCTGGCAAACGGGGCGCCATCGTGGCTATCGAACCCAAAACCGGCGAGATTCTCTGCCTGGTCTCCAGCCCCAACTACGACCCGAACCTTTTAGTCGGTACCGCCCGCCCGAAAAACTATGGCAAGTTAGTGACAGATCCCGAGAAACCGCTGTTTAACAGAGCGTTGCAGGCTGCCTATCCCCCTGGTTCCACCTTCAAATTGGCCAACGGGCTTATCGCGCTGCAAGACCATATCATCACCCCTTCGACGGTCTATTCCTGCTCCGGCGGCGGTTACCATCTCGGCAATCACGTTGTACACTGCCATAACTGCGGCGGTCTCAATATCTACAGCGCCATCCAACGTTCTTGCAACACTTTCTTCTGCCGCGCTTACTACAACATCCTCTCCAACCGCGTGAAATACAAGAACATCGACGAAGCTTACACCGCCTGGCTCGATTACATGAGCTCGATGGGCTTTCTGCAGGTGTTCGACACCGACCTGCCTTACGAGCTGAAAGGGCGCATCCCGACAGCGGAATATTTCGACAAGAAATACAACAACAGCTGGAACGGCAACACGGTAGTCTCAATGGGCATCGGGCAGGGCGAGGCGGCGGTGACCCCGCTGCAGATGGCCAACATGCTGGCCGTCATCGCCAACAAGGGTTACTACATCCGTCCGCATGTGGTGCGCGCCATCGGGAATAGAGACAGCCTTAACACGCAGTTTAGCGATAAGATATACTCCAAAATCGAGCCGCGCCACTTTGAGACGGTGCTGCAGGGCATGAAACAGGTGGTGACGGCTGGTACGGGACGCGGGGCGCAGATTCCCGGCATTGAAGTGGCCGGTAAGACTGGTACAGCACAGAACCCACACGGCCGCGACCACTCCGTATTTGCCCTCATTGCCCCGGCCAACGACCCCCAAATCGTCGTCTTCTGCTTAGTGGAAAACGGCGGCTTTGGAGCCACCGTAGCCTGCCCCATCGCCAGCCTGATGGCTGAATACTACCTCAATCGCAAAGTCGAGCGCACCGACCTCGAACAACGGATGAAAGAAATGAAAATCAAGTAGCCATGCCGAAATTAGAACCATACAATAAGATGTCCAAGGGTTTTGACGCCCGGCTGATCTGCTACTACCTCGCGCTGGTCATCATCGGCTGGATCACCATCTATTCCACCTGCTACATCCCCGACGGTTCCACCCCGATTTTCGACTTCGGGCAACCCTACAGCAAACAGATGATCTGGATTGGGACCTCTATCCTTTTAGCTATTGTTATATTACTGATAGACAGTGGAATAATACAGCATTATCCCTACTTTTTCTACCTCTTCTGCCTATTTTTGATGGTACTCGTAATCTTTATCGGGGCCGAAATCAACGGTGCAAAGTCGTGGATCAAAATCGGTAGTTTCAGCATACAGCCCACGGAGTTTATGAAGGTGGCCACGGCCTTGGCTTTGGCCAAGTTCATGCAGGAGGGCAAGACCGCCAACCAACGCCGCTACGTGTGGCTTGCGCAATTCGGGTTGGTCTTCATCCCCATCATTGTGGCGCTATTGCAGCACGACGCGGGTTCCGCACTGGTCTTCTTCTCCTTCATCATCCTCTTCTACCGCGAGGGGTTGAGTGCGGAATTTTTAGTACTCGGTATCATTGCGGGCATTATCGCCTTCATCACGCTGAAATTCAACGAAACCTACTCCATCGCCATCATCACGGCGGTTTTCATCGCCTTCATGATTGCCAACCGCACCCAGAAGAAGAAATACCGCCGCAACGTCATCGTTTATTTGGCCTGTGTCGCGTTCGTTTTCTCCGTCAACTTCCTATATGAGCACGGCCTCGAACCGCACCAAAAACAGCGTATTGACACCATCATGGGCAAAACTTCCGACCCGTTGGGTGCCGACTTCAACCTCAACCAGTCGAAAATCGCCATCGGCTCGGGCGGCTTGTTCGGCAAGGGCTACCTGAAAGGCACGCAGACGAAGCTCAACTTCGTACCCGAGCAAAGCACCGACTTCATCTTCTGTGCCATCGGCGAGGAATGGGGTTTCTTCGGCACTTTGGTAGTCTTCGGACTTTTCGGTGCCCTCATCTTCCGCATCCTGAAACTCTCTGAGAAACAGCGAAATCCGTTCGTACGCTACTACGGGTACGGCATAGCAGGCATCCTCGCCTTCCACTTTTTCATCAACATCGGCATGACCACCGGCCTCCTGCCCATCATCGGCATCCCCTTACCCTTCATCAGCTACGGCGGTTCCTCCCTCTGGTCCTTCACCATCATGCTGTTCTGTTTCATCAAATTGAATGATAATTAAGGTTTAAGGTTTAAGGTTTAAGGTTTAAGGTTTAAGGTTTAAGGTTTAGGGTTTAGGATTTAAGTATCAGATAATTAGATAACGGTCGAAGAACCATATATATGAAAAATTTCCTTGAGCAGCCTCGAAGAGGCAACACGCGCGAAGCGCAAATAACCCCACACAAGCGAAGCGCAGTGTGGGGCCCAACAGAGACGTTAACCGCAATGGCCACTGCGCACGCCGCCCAAAATCCCACCTCCTGCGTCCCTTTGGCGCAATCTGGCTCGCATCGACGCTACTACCGCTTCACCTTTGGCGACAATAGCACGCTGATAGGTGCTTATAATGAAGATGTTACAGAAAATCGTGCCTTCTTCGAATACACCCGCTTCTTCGCTGGGAAAGGGCTGAACGTCCCTACTTTGATTGCCGTTCACGAGGACGAAAAACACTATCTGTTGAATGACCTCGGGACGCAAACCTTGTATGACAAGCTGTGTGAAGTGAGGAAGAATGGTGGTGATTTCCAAGAGGTTATGGACGATTATCGGAAAGTGGTGGCAGCTCTGCCCAAGTTCCAGATGACCGCAAAAGAGGGGCTGGACATGTCGGTGGCCTACCCTCGCGCTGCCTTTGACCGGCAGTCGATGCAGTGGGACCTCAACTATTTCAAATACTACTACCTCAAGATGGCGTACATCCCCTTCAATGAGCAGCTTTTGGAGGATGATTATCAGCAGTTTATGGACTATTTGCTCAGTGTTGAGGACGACTTTTTCCTCTATCGGGATTTCCAGTCGCGGAACATCATGGTTTATCAGGATGATGTCTGGTTCATCGATTATCAGGGCGGCAGAAAAGGGGCGCTGCAGTACGATATTGCCTCGCTGCTGTATGATGCGAAGGCCGACCTTTCCCCCGAAATTCGCGAGGAACTGCTGGAATGCTATCTGGATAACCTTTCCCAGTACATTTCGGTGGATCGTAAGCAGTTCAAGGCCTACTTCAACGCTTTTTCGCTCATCCGCATTATGCAGGCGATGGGCGCATACGGTTATCGGGGCTATTTCGAACGGAAAACGCACTTCCTCCAGAGCGTGCCGTATGCCATCCGTAACATGCGCTATCTGCTGCAGCAGAAGGCGCTGCCGGCCAACCTGCCCGATCTGCGGCACGTGCTACAGACCGTGGTGGACAGCTATGTGGAGCCCGCCAAGCTAAATCCGGATGTGCTGACGGTCACGGTGCAGAGTTTCTCGTTCAAGAAAGGGGTTCCGGAGGATCCTTCCGGGAACGGCGGCGGTTTCATCTTCGACTGTCGCGCCCTGCCCAACCCAGGTCGCGAGAAGCGGTATGCCACCTTCACTGGCAAAGACGACTGCGTAAAGGAGTATTTGGAGCAATATCAGGAGGTGGAAACCTTTGTGAATCACGTATGTGCGTTAGTGGACATGTCGGTGGACAACTACTTAGAGCGCAAGTTCACCCACCTAACGGTCAATTTCGGCTGCACGGGCGCCCAGCACCGCTCGGTCTATTTTGCTGAACGTACTGCTAAACATTTGCAGGAGAAGTACCCGCAAATTGTTATAGAGTTACGGCATCGGGAGCAATGACGTAGAGACGCCATATTATGACGGCTCTGCAAAATTTTGCGTCTCTACACACTAATCGTGTAACCGCCTAACCGTTAACCATTTTCCGTACCAACTGCCCGCACGCCGCAGCAATATCCTGCCCTTTGCTCTGGCGGATGTTCACGACCATGTTGCAACGTTCCAGCACGGAGATGAAGCCTTGCTTGCGCACTGGATCGGATTTGTGGAACAGCGAGTCGGGGGTGGAATTGTACTCTATAATGTTGATTTTCACGGGGAAAGGTCGGCAGAAACGGGCCAACTGCTCAGCCGCCTTTTCCGAATCGTTGACCTTGGATAACAGCAGATATTCGATGGTGATGCGCTCGCCGGTCTTCTGGTGGTAATAGACCAACGCGGCCTGCAAATCGTGCAGCGGATTGCCTTCGGTCACCGGCATAATCTGCCCACGGACGGTCGGGTCAGCACTATGCAGTGAAATGGCCAAACCGCAACGGAAACCTCTGTCCGCCAATGCCTTGATCCCCTTGATGATGCCCGCTGTGGAAAGGGTGATTCGCGTGGGCGACAACCCGAAATAGTCCTTGCCGGTGAGGATGTCGATGGCGGTCATCATGTTGTCGAAGTTGAGCAAGGGTTCGCCCATGCCCATGAAGACGATGTTGGTAATATGCTGGTTGTAAATCTCTTGCGCCCGATTGTTGAGCAATACGTATTCGTCAATGACCTCGCTGTAGTGCAGGTTGCGGATAAAGCCCATGGTGCCGGTGGCGCAAAACGCGCAATGCAGCGGACACCCGATTTGAGTGGAAAGACATGCCGTAACGCGATCCTTGCTCGGAATGAGCACACCTTCGACCATCTTCCCATCGTGGAACTCTAACAAAAACTTGGCTGATTTGTCGGTACTATGCACCTCTTCGGCAATTTCCGCCCGGTGAAACGTGAAATGCTCCTGCAATTTCGTCCGCAGCGCCACGGAGAGGTCGGTCATCTCGTCAAACGAGCCCGCACCCCGCTTCCATAACCACGTCCAAATCTGCTTCGCCCGAAACGGCTTTTCGCCATTTTCGCGCAAAAACGACACCAACTGGTCAAATGTTATATTTCGAATATCGTTCATTTAGCTTTTGGCCATTAACTCTAAACCCTAAACCCTAAACCTTAAACCTTAAACCTTAAACCCTAAACCTTAAACCTTAAACCTTAAACCTTAAACCTTAAACCTTAAACCTTAAACCCTAAACTAACTCAACAGCGTTGCTGGTGTGCATTCCGTCACCATGACATCCACATAATCGCCAATTTGGTGGTTTCCGCGCGGGAAAATAATCACCTTGTTTTGGCTGTTGCGGCCGAAAAGCTGGTCGGCGGAGCGCTTGGAGGTGCCTTCGACCAACACGCGGAAGGTTTTGCCCACATCGCGGAGGTTGCTGGCCATCGAAAGTTCGCCCTGCAGCGCGATAACCTCCTCCAAACGGCGGGTTTTCTCCTCATCGGGGATGTCATCGGGATACTGCTTGGAGGCTAACGTGCCACCGCGTTCGGAGTACTTGAACATGTAGGCATACTCATATCCGACCTCGCGCATAATCGACAGCGTATCTTGATGGTTCTCAAGGGTTTCGCCACAGAATCCAACGATGATGTCGGTGGTGATGGCGCAATCCGGCAGCATCTCCTTGATTTTCCGCACCCGCTCTAAGTAGCTCTCACGGGTATAGACACGGCGCATCTTTTTGAGCATCTCATCGCTGCCCGACTGCACCGGCAGATGGATACATTTGCAGATGTTATCGTAACGGGCAATGGTCTCAATCAGCTCGTCGGAAAGGTCCTTGGGGTGCGAAGTGGCGAACCGCACGCGCAGTTCCGGCGACATTTCGGCCACCATCGCCATCAATTTGGCGAAAGAGACCTCTTCATCTCCCTCTTTCCAGTAGTAGGAGTTCACGTTCTGTCCCAACAGCGTGACTTCCTTGTAGTTATCCTTCAACAGATCCTCAATCTCGCTGAGGATGGTTTTCGGGCTGCGACTGCGCTCGCGACCGCGGGTGTAGGGCACCACGCAGTAGGAGCAGAAATTGTCGCATCCGCGCATGATGGAAACATACGCTGAGACGCCGTTGGCATCGTAGCGCACCGGCATGATGTTGTCGTAAGTCTCTTCTTTTGAGAGCAATACGTTGAACGAGGTATGTCCGTGTTGCGATTCTTCGATGAGCTGCGGCAGCGTGCGATAGGCATCCGGGCCGGCAATGAAATCCAGCACCGGCTCCGTCTGCAGCAGTTCCTCCTTCATCCTTTCCGCCATACAGCCCAGCAGCCCGACCTGCATCGTCCGTTTTTTGCGCTTATAAGCCTCTAATTCGCGCAAACGCTTGTGGATACGTTGTTCGGCCTTATCGCGGATGGAACAGGTGTTTATGAGGATTAAATCGGCCTCCTGAATCTCTTTGGTCAGCGTGTAGTCATCTTTCAAAATGGAAGCCACCACCTCGCTGTCCGCAAAGTTCATCTGACAACCGTATGTTTCTATGAAAAGTTTCTTCATTTACCTCTATGACTTTGACTTAAGACTTAACACTTGAGATTTAAGGATCAAGACTTAAGACTTGAGACTTAAGACTTTGGGATTTAAACTTACTTCTTCCTAAAATATATCTCGATGGGTACGCCGGAGAAATCCCAGTTCTTGCGGATCTGGTTCTCCAAGAAGCGTTTGTAGGAATCGACCACATACTGCGGCAGGTTGGCAAAAAACGCAAACGTCGGGTAAGCAACCGGCAGTTGCGTGATATACTTGATCCGGATGACCTTGTCCTTGTTCATCGGAGGGGGCGTCTCCTCAATAATCGGCAGCAGCGTATTGTTCAGCTCCGACGTGGAAATCCGGCGCTGACGGTTCTGATACACCTGAATGGCCGTCTCCAGCACCTTGTAAATGCGCTGTTTCTCGGTCACGGAAGTGAAAATGATCGGCACATCGGTGAAGGGCGCAATCCGTTTTTTCAACGCATCCTCGAAATTCTTGTGGGTATGAGTGTCTTTCTCCACCAAATCCCACTTGTTCATCACTAACACAATGCCCTTGTGGTTCCGGGCGCATAACCCAAAAATATTGAGATCTTGGGAATCAAAGCCTTGCGAGGCATCCGCCATCACGATGCAGACATCGGAATTCTCAATGGAACGCACGGCCCGCATCACGGAGTAGAACTCCAAACTCTCCTCCACCTTGCTCTTTTTGCGCAATCCAGCGGTGTCGATAAGGTAGAAGTCAAAACCGAAGCTCTTGTAGCGGGTGAAGATCGTGTCGCGAGTTGTACCTGCTAATGGGGTCACGATATGGCGGTCTTCACCAAGGAAAGCGTTGATAATCGAAGACTTACCCACATTTGGCTTACCCACGATAGCGATACGCGGCAGGTCGTCAGGCAGGTCGTCTTTGTCTTTAGAGAAATGTTTCACCACCTCATCCAAAAGCTCGCCCGTGCCGCTGCCGGAAACCGCCGAAATGGGATAGATTTCGCCAATACCTAACGCGTAAAACTCCGTGTAATCGAAGTAATTGCTCGGGCTATCGATCTTGTTCACCGCCAGATAGTACGGCTTTTTCGATTTACGCAAGATGTCGGCAATCTCCTCATCCAAAGGGGTCAGCCCTTCACGGCCATCGACCATGAACACGATGACATCGGACTCTTCGATAGCCAACGCCGCCTGCTTACGGATTTCCGACTCGAAAATGTCATCCGAGCCCACCACATAGCCGCCGGTGTCGATCACCGAAAAATCGTAGCCGTTCCAGTCGGACTTGCCGTAATGCCGGTCTCTCGTCACGCCAGCCGTAGCATCCACAATGGCCTCCCGCGCCTGAATCAGGCGGTTGAAGAACGTCGATTTTCCCACATTCGGCCGACCGATTAATGATAATATGTTTCCCATTTTAATTCAATTTACAATGTACAATGAACAATGTAATATCATTCATTCCGAAACCCTACAACCCCTTAAACCTTAAACCTTAAACCTTAAACCCTAAACCTTAAACCTTTTACAACACGTTCGCCAGCTGCTCCTTCAATTTCTCCAACTCGTCCTTCATCCGCACCACAATCTGCTGGATGTCGAAATCGTTGCTTTTGGAGCCGAGGGTGTTGATTTCGCGGCCGCATTCCTGCACGATGAAACCGAGTTTTTTGCCGTTGGACTGGCTGTCGTTAAGGGTTTCGATGAAGTAGTCGCAATGTTTGCGCAGACGGACTTTTTCTTCGGTCACGTCCAATTTCTCCAGATAGAAGAAAATCTCCTGTTCGAGGCGATTCGGGTCGTACTGCACCTTGGGGGCCAGTTCCTTCAGCGAAGTTTCGAATTTCTCACGAATCTTGACGATACGCTGCTCCTCAAATGGGGTCACTTCGTCAATCATGTCGCGGATCATCGTGATACGCTTTACGAAATCCTTCTCCAGCACTTTGCCTTCCGAAATGCGGAACTCGTTCAGCTGTCGGCAGGCATCAAGGATGGCTGACCGCAGCTTCTCCCAAAGTTCGTCGCTGACCTCCTCCTGCGGGGTGGAAACCACGTCGGGCATCCGAAGCACATGCAGGAAAATGTCGCTCTCCACGGGGTTGCCCATCTTTTTGGACAGCTCCGTAAGTGTCTGATAATAAGACATTGCCAAGTCCGTATTGATGGCCACGGAATTGCTCACGGAACGGTTTTCAACCGTGATAGTGAAATCCGCCTTGGCACGTTCCAACTCCTTGGAGAGGATGGAACGGATGTCGTTTTCGTAATTTTTGAACAGCAGCGGAATGCGCGTATTCAGGTCTAACTGCTTGCTGTTCAGGGTGCGAATTTCCACGGTAATGCACTTGCCGTCGGTCTCCAGCACCGTCCGACCGAAGCCGGTCATGGATTTAATCATAACAAAAAAGCTTTATACAGAAAAAAGGCAGGCGCTCTTCGGCCTGCCTTTTCTGAAGTATCAAATTCAAAATTATCTCACAATCAACTTCTGGGTGGTGGTACCCTTGTTGGATTTGAGGTTCACCATGTAAACACCGGCGGGGAGTTGGTTGACGGAGAGGGTCACCATGTTGTTGCCTTCGTTCACATTCACATCCATGCTGTAAACAGTCTGGCCCATGAGGTTCATCACGCTGAGCACAGCGTCGGCGCTCTCTTCAGAAGAGAAAGCGATGTTCACAGACTCGGAAGCCGGGTTCGGGTACATCTTCATACCGCTGATAACCTGGTTGGTAATGCCAGTGTGATCTTGCCAAAGACCTTGACAAACTTCTTCGGTGTTGTTGAAGATACCGATTTCATTAGCATCCATTTGGAAAAAGAAGATGAGAGACTCTCTCTGGCACATGCCAACGTTGTCTTCCTTAATTTCAGAACCAGCAAAGTAGTCCATCTGCCATGTCATATTGAGCTTGCCGTTAACAATTTGAGGAGCAACGGCCGGGAACATGTTCTCACTTTCAACTTCCACATAGTCAAGCATGTCGGCAATCTTGAAGGTATCTTCAGCCTGAAGAGCCGTCCAAGCCCAATCACTCATGTGGAAGCACTCGTTGTTGTAGGAGAGCCAGCTGGTGGCACCATTCCAAGTGGTACCATTGTCGGTGGATTTCGTTCCGAAAATACCACGGAAATAAGCACCTTGTTCAGTATCAAGGAACGGGAAGTCCAAAAGTTGGGTGAAAATCATGTAAACGTTGCCACCTTGAGCCACGATTTGAGGAACAGAAACACCAGACACGCCATAGCTCGGCATTTCAGCATTGCTGGCGAAATAAGCATTGCCATCGCAGGAAAGGTCGTTGCGGAAGAACACTTGATAACCATTAGCGGCCAAGGAATCGGGATCCAGGGTATTGCGACCGACATTCAAGATAGGAGCCATGCTCTCGTTCCAATAAACGAGACCGCAGACACCGGGGAAATAGCTGTAGGTACCATCCGTAAGATCATCGTTCAACAAACGGGTAAGACCGAAAGCAACGTGAGCCATGCCTTGGTCATCCAAAGCAACAGCGCAGGCACCGTCAGCCACGTAGGGAGTGTCGGTCACCAACGTAGTGGACTCATTGTAGCCGGGATAGGGGTGGGCAGCAACCGTGGTCTTGGTGAAATTCACACCGTTATCGGTAGATTTCCAAAGGAAGGCCTCGTGCGAGGTGTTGGCAGCGAAGATGGCCACCGTGTTGTTCTTAGCAGCGATAGCGTAAGCGTCACCGCTGAAAGTGGAAATCTCGGAAGCCGTCACATTACCCACAACGCGAGGATTCTCCCAAGAAATGGTGTTGGTCGAAAGTACCGCGATAATAGACCAAGCAGGTCTGGATACCCTGATAGAGGTAACCAGCGTCAGACTCAGTACAAGCAATCAAGTGGACAATGTTGCCGGAAGAGGCAATCTGGGGCCACAAGAGGCAGGTGCTGGTGCTGGAACCATTGCTAACGGCAGGACCTTGAAGAGTGGTCTGAGTCCAGTTGTTGGTACCTTTCTGCGGGCAAATGTTGATAAGAAGAGCGGTAGTACCATTGTGGGAAGCCACGATCTCGGCATTGCCCACGCAAGTCATCGTACCCCAACCAGAACGAGCAGTCTCAATGCGATCCGTGCTGGAAGCATCATTGACCCAGTTCGTGCCGTTGAAATAGTTGTAGCCAGTACCACGGGAGGCAGAGGTGGTGGCATTGGTGGTCCAAACGGCGGAAATAGTACCATCGTTGTGAGCATACATTTTCGGAGCCATGGAACCATTGGTTTGGAGATCATAGAACGTCGTACCGATATAGCTGCGGCTCGTGGTGCGCATCATCGGGGTAACATTCTCAGGAACATTGGTCTCGCGACCCGTGATGGTCTTCTTCACCATCGGCACATTCTTGGCGTCAGAGACTCTGACCATGTTCTGTGCAAAAACTGCGCTGACTAAGAAAAGCGCGGAAACAGCAAGTAAAAATTTTTTCATAATTATTGATTTTTGATTTGTATAATGAATTTTAAATACAAATTCAGGGCAATGGCTATGCATCGCCCTGAATATTAAGGTTTAACTATTAGTTTTTCTCTACCTTCTTACCGGCTGCGTAGTTGATTTTCAACGCATTATTGGCACGCAGCTCTTGTTTGATGGTGTTCACATAGCGCATTTGCACATCCTTGTCCACCTTCAAGGAGAAGGTCAGACGGTCTCTGTCTTGTGCATCGCGGGACTCTTTCTCAGTACCGATGAAGTCACGGACGTCTCTCTTCAAATCCTCAGCCTTGATGGTCTGGTCATTGAGCTGGACGGAGACTTCGCCGGGGGGCAGGGTGTTCTCATTCTTGGCGATAGGCGCGCCGATGTAGATGTTGGCCACCAGTGACTTTTTCTCCAGTTTCTGGATTTCTGTAGCTTGCGGCGGCTGGAAATGAACCTTCAGGGACGCCTCACGCATGGTGGTGATCACCATGAAGAAGAACAGGAACATGAAGATGATGTCGGACATGGAACCCATGTTGAGTTCCGGGGTCTCTTTTTTTCCTTCTTTTCTGAATCTTGACATAATCTCGCGTTTTAAAGGTTATTTGCCGTTGTTGCTGTAGTCGATAGGCGGAGCCTCAGAGATGCTCATCGGAATGGCGGCGGAGACAGCACGTTGGGCTGCAGAGTCAAGACCATCGAACTTCTTGCCAAAGTACAGCAGAGCTGTTTCGTCACGGAGCTCATTGACAGCACGTTGCAGCTCATTCTGCACTTGCACGTACATGTTATAACTCGTGCCTTGGTCGTTAGTCAGTGACACCACACCTTTGGAAACTTGGAAGTCACCGATTCCATCGATAGGTTTGCTCACCTTTTCCGGCAGGGAGGGGTCGTTGGACGGATTGGCGAAGAACTCTTTAGCTCTGGCTTTCAAATCCGTAATCATAATCTCATCGCCGTTCACGGAGATTTCATCGCGGAAGTTTACCAGCACGTTCAGCACGTTTCTCTTGTTGATATCCACCTTCAAATCCTGAGCGTCTTCCTTTTTTGGGGGCGGAAGCTTTCTCGGGATACCCTGCTCCGTGTTAATGGAGGAGGTCAGCAGGAAGAAGGTCAACAGCAGAAACGAAATATCTGACATTGCGCCTGTATTCAAGCCGGGTGTTTTTCTTTTGCTCATGTTAGTTTCTGTTTTTAACAGCGTTCATAATCATGGATGCAATGATTGCGAAGATTGCACCGAACAAACATACATAGACCGTGAAGCATGCGGCGTTCACCATCTTATAGCCAGAACCGGTCATACCTGCCTTGATAGCCGATGGGCTAAGGGTGGGCGTACCCACGAGGTAACCGATAAAGAAAGCCAGAACCAGCAGAACCACACCCACGAGAATCTTGTAGGAGGTCTTGAAGTTGGCAACCATATTGGCCAGCAGGAAGAACAGCATAAGGGCAGCGGCACCGATGAGAAGGATGTAAGTCAGAACGATGAAGAAGTTCTGCAGCTTAGCGCTCTTATCGAAGCTCTTCAGGTCACTTTGGAAATTATCAAACTCAGCTTCCTTCTTGCTGGCGGAGGCCGTGTTGTTAATTCCATCAGCGCGAGCGATGAGGCCGTTGGCAGCCTTGATATAGTTACGCTCCACCAGATATTGCTGTTTCAGATCGCTGTAATCCTTGTTCACCTCTTCGACATAGCCTTCGAGATCCTTATAGGTCTGCACCTTGTTGAAGCCGTCCACATATTTCTGCTTGTTCTCGCTCTTGGCGAACAGAGCGGCGGAGCGCTCGGGGAAATTGGCCTTATAGGTTTCGAAGCTGTTCTCATCCAGATTCTTCAGGTCTTGAAGATAGGTGTAGAGAATATCCTTCTCCATCTGGACTTTCTTAAGGTTTTCACTACGTTCCTGGGTTTCCTTCTGATTTTTCTCAATCACGGAGGGGAGGGTCTCCAATGTAGCTGTCTCAAACTCAGCCACCATCTCAGGTGCCTGTGCTTTCACCTCCTGAGCCTGGATATAGTTCTCTTTATTATCCGCATCGAAGGAGAAGAAAGAGAAAGCAATAGCCACCAGACACGCCAGGATTGCGACAGCAAATATGACGATTGTGATAATTCTATTCTTCATTATACAACGTATTAAAGATTATTGTATATATGTAATATTGGAACGTATTCCTTATTTATTGTTTTTGTACTTCACCAGGATGTCCATGAAGGAGATGGTAGCATCTTCCATGTCATTGACGATGGCGTCGATACGGGTGAGGAGGTAGTTGTAGAACACTTGGAGGATCATGGCGGTGATCAAACCGAAGACGGTCGTCAACAGAGCCACTTTCATACCGCCGGCGACGATGGTCGGGGAGATATCACCTGCGCGCTCGATATCATCGAATGCCTGGACCATACCGATGACCGTTCCCAAGAATCCCAAAGACGGGGCGAGGGCGATGAACAGGCTGATCCAAGTCATGTTGTTCTCCAGCTTAGCCATTTGGACGGCGCCGTAGGAGGTGAGGGATTTCTCAACAGACTCGAGACCTTCGTCATAGCGGTCGAGGCCTTGATAGAAGACAGCGGCGAGGGGGCCCTTGGTATCGCGGCAGAGCTCCTTAGCAGCGTCCACGCCTTTGGTGTTGAGGGTATTCTCAATCTTATCCAGCAGTTTCTTGGAATTCACTGAGGAGAGGTTGAGATAGAATATACGTTCGATGACGAATGCAAGACCCAGGATCAAGCAGATCAACACGGGGGTCATCCACACAGCGCCACCCTGGATGAATTTGTCTTTCAACGTGTAGTGCAAGCTTTGGTTGATGGAGTCATCAGGATCCTCCGACAGCTCGGCTTGAGCGGTGGCGGCGGGAGCCTCAGCCACTTCCTCTGCAACCTGCTCGGTGGCGGCAGGTTCGTCAGATTTTTGGTCTTTCTGCGCAAAAGCAGTGTTGGCAATACCGAAGGTCAAGAAACCGAAAACGGTAAGTAAGGCGATAAGCTTTTTCATAATTGATTTTGATTTGTTGAAATTAAATTATTATTACTTTACTGATTTTCAAACTCTTACGTTTAGCGGAGAGAATGGGATTCGAACCCATGAAGCGCTTTTGGCGCTTACGCGCTCTCCAGGCGCGCGCCTTCGACCACTCGGCCATCTCTCCTTCAAAAATCGGCTGTAAAAATACACTTTTTTTGAATCCCTACAACACTACGAATAAAAAAAATTTCATCCTCTAAAAAATGACTGACTGACAGCAAATTTTGTATCTTTGCCGCACCATATTTTAGTATTTATCACCTTATAAAAAAACAACGTATATTATTAGTTATGAACGAAGTACACAATTTTAACGCAGGACCTTGCGTCCTCCCGAAAGAGGCTGTTGAATCCACAATCAACGCCATCCGCAACTTTGACAACACCGGAATCGGTCTGATGGAGATTTCCCACCGCACCCCGGGGTGGGAAAGACTTATGGCTGAAACCCGCCAACTTTGGCGCGATTTACTCAACATCCCCGACAATTACGAGGTGCTCTTCCTCGGTGGCGGTGCCAGCACCCAGTTCTTCATGGTACCCGCTAACCTGTTGAAGACCAAGGCTGCCTACCTCCAGACCGGCGTCTGGGCCAAGAAGGCCGCCAAGGAAGCCAAAAACTTCGGCAAAACCGAAATCGTCGCTTCTTCCGAGGACAAAACCTACAACTACATCCCCAAAGGCTGGACCGTCCCCGCTGATGCCGACTATTTCCACATCACCACCAACAACACCATCTACGGTACTGAAATCCGCAAAGATTTCACCGCCGCTGAGTGCAACAATGTGATGCTCGTCGCCGATATGAGCTCCGATATCATGAGCCGTCCCGTCGATGTGACCAAATACGGCCTCATCTACGGTGGTGCCCAAAAGAACGTCGGTCCTGCCGGTGTTACTTTCGTCATTGTGCGCAAGGACATCCTCGGCCAGATTGGTGATCGCGCTTACATGAACCCGCTGCCCACCATGATCGACTACCGCACCCACGCTGCTGAGGAAGCTAAGAACATCTCCATGTTCAACACGCCCCCCGTGCTCCCCATCTTCGTGATGCACGAAACCCTCACCTGGCTGAAGAACACCATCGGCGGTGTCGCTGAAATGAACAAGATCAACCTGAAGAAATCCAACCTGCTGTACGAAGAAATCGACCGCAACAGCATGTTCGTGGGCACTGTCGCCGACAAGGCTGACCGTTCCATCATGAACCACTGCTGGGTGATGGCCCCCGGTTACGAAGACAAGCAGGATGCTTTCATGGCCTTCGCCAAAGAGCGTGGTATGGTCGGCATCAAGGGTCACCGTTCCGTCGGTGGTTTCCGCGCTTCCCTCTACAACGCTTGCACCGTCGAAGATGTCGAAGCTCTCGTGGCTTGCATGCAGGATTTCGAAAAAGCGAACAAATAATATAGTTAGCAATTAGTAGTGAGTAGTTAGCAGTTCTGAACAACTGCTAACTACTTTAATAAATACTAATCATTTAAATTATATCAATAATGAAAGTTTTAGTAGCTACTCAAAAACCTTTCGCGAAAGCTGCTGTGGATGGCATTCGCGCTATTGTGGAAAAAGCTGGTTATGAACTGGTTCTGCTGGAGAAGTATGAGACTCCCGAGGAACTTTACGCCGCCGTGGCCGATGTGGACGCTATGATTGTCCGCTCCGACAAGGTGACTGCCCAGGTGGTTGATGCCGCCAAAAACCTCAAGGTTGTTGTGCGCGCTGGCGCCGGTTTCGATAACCTTGACCTCGCCGCCTGCACCGCCAACAATATCGTGGCGATGAACACCCCCGGCCAAAACTCCAACGCCGTGGCCGAACTCGCCCTTGGCATGATGATCTACATGGCCCGCAACACCTTCAAACCCGGCACCGGCGCCGAACTCAAAGGCAAGAAAGTCGGTATCCAGGCTTACGGTAACGTCGGTCGCCTCGTGGCTGAGAAGGCTCGTGCTCTCGGTATGGATGTCTGGGCTTTCGACCCCTTCGTCCCGAAAGAGAAAATGGAAGCTGAAGGTGTCGTTGTTCCTGCCACCCTCGAAGATATGTACAAAAACTGCAACTACATCTCCCTGCATATCCCCGCCAACGACCAGACCAAGAAATCCATCAACAAGGCTCTGGTCGGCCTCATGCCCAAAGGTGGCTGCGTGATCAACACCGCCCGCAAGGAGGTCATCAACGAGGAAGAACTTATCGCCCTGATGACGGAGCGCGAAGACCTCAAATATTGCACGGACATCGCCCCCGATGCGAGTTCAACAAATTTGAAAAACGCTTCTTCGCTACGCCGAAGAAACAGGGTGCCGAAACCGCTGAGGCTAACATCAACGCCGGTCTCGCCGCCGCTACCCAAATTGTGAACTTCTTCGTCAACGGCGACAAGAAATTCCAAGTCAACAAATAATCAGGAATTTCCCCGATTTCATGTAGAGACGCACGGCTGTGCGTCTCTACATTTTTTTTATCTTTGCCGCCGTTTGAAATAATAAGAATATGGCTGATAATAAGAATTTTGTAATAGGCATTACCCAAGGTGACATCAACGGCATCAGCTATGAAGTGATTATCAAGTCGTTGAGTGACAACAGAATTATGGAATTGTGTACGCCGGTGGTTTACGGTCTTGCGAAAGTGGCTTCCTATCATAAGAAATATATGGAGATGCCGGATTTTACATTCCAATACACCAAAACTGCCGAGCAACTCTCCACCAAACGCCCCAACCTCATCAATTTGTACGAGGAAGAGGTGAAAATCGACCTCGGAACGTCCACGAAAATTGCCGGACAGATGGCAGAGCGTTCCCTTTATGCTGCCGGTCGCGATCTGAAGAACAAACTGATCGATGCCATCGTGACGGCACCCGTCAATAAAAACAACATCCAGTCCGAAAAGTTCAAATTCCCCGGGCACACCACCTTTTTCGAACACTATTTCGGTGGCAAAGAGCATCCCGCGCTGATGCTGATGGTGGCCGATAATCTGCGCGTCGGATTCGCCACCAACTACATGCCCATCAAGGAGATAGCCGAGAATCTCACGATGGAGACTCTCGTCCAAAAGCTGGAAACCCTCAATCAATCGCTCAAGCAGGATTTCGCCCTCAACAACCCGAAAATTGCCGTGCTGTCGCTCAATCCGCACAGCGGCGACGACGGTGTTTTAGGTGATGAGGATCAGAAAATCGTGCAACCGGCTGTGAATCAAGCTTTCCATAATGGTATCAACGCCTTCGGACCTTTCTCCGCAGACGGTTTCTTCGCCTCCGGTGCTTACACCAAATTCGACGCCGTGTTGGCCATGTACTACGACCAGGGCATGATTCCGTTCAAGTTGCTCGGCAAAAACGGTGTGAACTTCACCGCTGGACTGCCCATCGTGCGCACCGCTCCCGCCCACGGCACCGCCTACGACATCGCCGGCAAAAACATCGCCGACCCGCAGTCCATGCGCAATGCAATCTACCTCGCTATCGACATACTCCGGAACAGGCAACAGGCAGTAGGCAACAAGCAATAGGGTGGATTTAGTCATTGACATAGGGAATACGCTACGAAAAGTGGCAGTTTTTTCAGAAAAAGGTGTTCTTCTACGCCTTTTTTCTGAAAGATATTTGACTATACCCTTTTTTGAGCATCTTTTTGAAGAATATGAAATCCGGCGGGCGATTGTCTCGTCTGTAGGCAAAGGCGACGAAGATGCCCTGGCTTGGCTCGATGCTCACACGCATCTTGTCCAGTTCTCGCATCAATGCAAGCTGCCTATTACAATGAAATATGCCACTCCGGAAACTTTGGGCACCGATCGATTGGCCAACGCTGTGGGTGCCAATGCTTTATGTCCGGGTGAAAATGTGTTGTCCATCATGGCCGGCACCTGCTTGGTGGCCGATTTCGTAAATGCTGACGGCGAATATCTCGGCGGCAGCATTGCCCCGGGAATGCGGATGCGGTTTCAGGCATTGTCGCAGTTCACCGCCAAACTACCGCTCGTAGAACCCGAAAAAATCAATTTTCTCATCGGCGACACCACGCAAAATTCCATCCTGTCGGGGGTGATGAACGGAATGGCAGCGGAAATCGACGGTCTGATTGACCAGTATTCTCTCACTTTCAGCCCCTTGAAAGTACTTTTTTCAGGCGGTGATTCTTCACTGCTTCAAAATTTCATAAAAAAACGTATATTTGCCGCCCAAAATCCGATTCTGTTCGGACTGCTTAAAATATTAAAACTGAATGCTTCAGAAAACTGACCATCGTTTGTGGATGTTTCTGTTTTGCTGCTTGTTTGCTTTTACCACGCAAGCTCAGAACGAAATCAGTATGCCCTATTCCAGCTACGGCATAGGGATGGTGAACCGTTCGTCGAACGGCATCCTTGACGCAATGGGTGGCGTTTCCTACGGCATGCAGAACCCCTACTATATCAATTTCCGTAATCCGGCCTCTTACGCGGCTTTCGACTCGCTGTCGTTCATCGCTGACGTCTCTGCATCGGTCTATTCTTCCCTCCTCAAACAACGACGGCTTTCCCAAAAGAACTCCTACGCAAAGCCGGGGTACATAACCATCGGACTTCCTGTCACGCGGCACTGGCGTACCAGCGTCGGCATCTTGCCGTTCAGCGACATAGGTTATAGCATCGATAACTCCGAAGTCATAGACAACATCGGTTCTGTCAATTACGTCTATAGCGGCAAGGGCGGCGTCAACCAGCTCTACTGGGGCAATGCCTTCAAAATCTGCAAAGGACTCTCTATCGGACTGAATGTCAGCTATTTATTCGGTTCCGTGTATGCATACAGCAACACCGAATTTGAAGGCAGCAACCTCTTCAACACCTACATCAACGACGCCTACTTCGTGGACGGTATTTATTACGATGTCGGTATCCAATACATGTTCAACGCCGGCGAAAAACACCGCATCGGACTGGGTGCCGTTTATAGCAACACCGCCTATATCTGGGCCAAAGAAAAACTGTTGGTGAACTCCTATTCAGGTACTTTCGTTTCCACCACGCTCTACGACACTGTGCTGTATAAGGACGATTTACGTGGCAATTTGAATATCCCGCAATCGATTGGAGCCGGTTTGAGTTACACCTATAACAATAAACTGACCATCGCCGCTGATGTGACTTGGCGGAATTGGGAGAAATTCCAGTTTATGAAACCCTCCAACGACACTACAATCAACTCCATTACCTCCTCCCTCGGCCTCCAATTCATCCCCGACCCGATGTCCAACAAGTTTTTCAAGAAAATGGCGTTCCGGGTGGGCGGAAAATATTCCACCGGGGAACTGTTGCTGCGCAATAAACCTATCTCCGAGTTTGGAGTCTGTATTGGCGTAGGAGTTCCACTAACAACCTTCAACACCCACTCGTCTATCAACATCATGTTCGAATACGGAAAAGTCGGAACCCTCACCAACGAACTGGTACTCCAGAACTACTTCAGATTCTCCCTCTGCTTCACCCTGCAAGAACGCTGGTATCAACGAGTTAAGTTAGATTAATAGAAAGTATAACCCTATAAAAAAACGAAGAAATGAAAAAGATTATTGCAATCGTCGTCATGGTTCTCAGCGGAGGCTTCCTCTTCGCACAACAACCTCCCTGCTCCTTCAAATACGGAGCTAACGAGGCTGACTCCATCAAATGCTTGGAGCAAATCACTATTTTCAGAACCTTCTACAACGACAAAAACTACAAAGACGCCTACGAGGCCTGGCAGTATGTCATCCAACACAGCCCTTGCGCTTACGATGGCATCTACACCAATGCGCAAACGCTGTTCCAGAACCTGATCAAGGAAGAGAAAGACTCCGCACGTCGCGAGATGCTTATCGATTCCCTGCTCTACACCTTCGATGTCCGCAGCACCTACTTCCCCGACAAATTCACGCCGGGTTCCGGTCTCGGATTCAAGGCCTACAACACCATCCGCTACCGCAAAGACCAGTATGAGAAGGCTTTCGACTGGTTCGTGCAGTCTGTGGAAATGGAGAAGGAGAACACTCAGCCCGCCATTTGGGACGCTTACTTCCAACTGGCCGAGAATCTGACCAAGGCTAAGAAGGACACCTCCATCGTGATTGAGGCTTACGAGCGTGCTACCGACTATATTGACCTCTCCATCTTGAACGCTACCAAGTCATACGAAACCAGCGCTGATGCTTTGGATTCACTGCAAGCCAAATTCGACAACGCTGAAATCGACCGTCTCGTTCTTGACAAGCAGGCCAAGAAGTTCATCACCGACACCACCCGTCAGTCCAAGCTGATTGTCAACTATCGTAAAACGTTGGCCAAGATCAACAACGCGGTGACGCCTTATGCTTCCTGCGAAGTGATGGAGCAACTTTATACCAAGAAGTTTGACGATATCAAGGGTGATCTCGCCGCCGTCAGCAAAATGGTCAACACCATGTTCAAGGGCGACTGCACCGACAGCCCGGTGTTCCTTGAAGGTCTGGCTATTCTGCACAAGGCCAGCCCGAGCCGCAACACGGCCTACATGATGGGTAACCTCACGCTCAAGAAATATGCTACGAACAAGACCGATGAGGACTTCAATGCTACCATCAGCTACTTCAAAGAGGCTGTGAAGCTGAGCGAGACCCACGAGCAGGTGGCCGATGCCAACTACATGCTGGCTCTGGCTTACCAGCTGAAGGGTGCCAACTCCGAGGCCCGTGCCGCCGCTTACGAAGCCCTCAAGGCAAGACCCAACATGGGCAAGGCTTACATCTTGATTGGCGACCTCTACTCCCGCGGATGCTCTGGCGACAACGAAATTCCGGGCGCATACGCTTGGGCCGCTGCCGACAAATACGCCAAAGCTGCTGCCGTTGATCCCAGCTGCGCCAACGATGCCAACAACCATCGCGCCAAACTGAGATACCCCAGCAAGGACGAACTGTTCAAACGCGGTCTGAAGAACGGCGACACCGTACACGTGGGCTGCTGGATCCAGGAGAACACGACCGTGAGATAAACTCCGATGTCGTTTAACCTTAAATACCTGTACATAAGCATCATAACGGCTTCGTTCGTTATGATGCTTTTTGCTGGCTGCAAGTCCAAGGAGAACCATGCCCAGCTGCTGGAATTCGAGGGCAAATTCCCCGACGAATCGGCTGAAAACATGACCATCACTGTCAGCGATTCCGGCCAGACTGCCTTCATCGTGAAAACACCTATGCTTAACCGCTACAACAGCTCCGACACAACCTACACCGACTGTCCAAAAGGCATCGAAATCACTTCATTCAACGATTTCGGACGAAAACAGGCCGTTGTCACTGCCGATTATGCCTGCCAAATCAACAACAACCTCTTCAAGGCCACCGGCAATGTGGTCATATACGACATCATCAATGGCGATTCCGTGCTGACCGAGGAAGTAATCTGGGACCAGCGCAAACGCAGCATCTATTCCACCAAACAGGTGAAGCAGGTAAAGAGCGACGGCTCAGTTAATTACGGTGACGGTTTTGATGCGGACGAACGGTTTACGAAATACACGATTATCCACCCGCACGGGGAAATGGTAGGGTATGATTTCTGATAGGGTGTACGAAAACAAATGTAGAGACGCACGGCCGTGCGTCTCTACCACGTAGTCCCGAGGAGAATCGAACTCCTATCAAAAGTTTAGGAAACTTCCGTTCTATCCATTGAACTACAGGACCAAATCGGGGCGCAAAAATATAATTTTTTTGGGAACCCCCATACATCTAAAAATGGCGCGAATCTAAAATCCGCGCCATTTGTTATATCTGTTTGTCTGTTAACATTTTGCAATGTTGATGATCACTTCCGTGGCCTTCACCATCGACTCCAACGGCACATACTCATACTTGCCATGGAAGTTGTGTCCGCCCGCGAAGATGTTGGGACAGGGCAAGTTACGGAACGAAAGATTAGCACCGTCTGTACCGCCGCGGATAGGCACGATAACCGGTTCCACATCTGCCTCCTTCATCGCTTTCACCGCCCGTTCCACCACATAATAGACGGGTTCGACCTTCTCCCGCATGTTGTAATATTGGTCTTTAATCTCGTAAGTAATGCAGTTGTTATACTTGATATTCAAGAAGTTGACAACATCCTGCATGAACTTTTTCTGCGCTTCGAACGTTTCGCGGTTATGGTTGCGGATAATGTACGACATTTTCGTCTCCTCTACTGTGCCATCAATGCGGGTGAGGAGATAGAAACCTTCGTAGTCCTGCGTGTGCTCCGGGCGTTGCGCAGCGGGCAGCAAGTTGTTGAGTTCCATGGCGATAAGCTGCGAATTGACCATCTTGTTCTTGGCATAACCGGGATGGATGTTTTTGCCTTGGATGCGGATGTTGGCACCCGCGGCATTGAAATTTTCGAATTCCAGCTCACCAATCGCGCCGCCATCCATCGTGTAAGCGAAATCGCAACCGAAGGCCTCCACATCGAAGAACTTCACCCCGTTGCCAACCTCTTCATCATGTGAGAAGGCCACTTTGATGTCACCGTGCTTGATTTCGGGATGTTGGATGAGGTATTCCATCGCACAGACAATTTCCGCCACGCCGGCCTTGTCGTCCGCACCAAGCAGTGTTTTGCCATCAGTAGTGAGAATCGTTAACCCCTTGTAATCCAGCAGTTCCGGGAATTCTTCGGGAGAGAGCACGGTGTTCGTTTCCTTATCAAGGACGATAGTGCCGCCATCGTAATTCGGAACAATCACGGGGGCAGCGATACCGGGCATGTCGGGTGCGGTGTCAAGGTGGGCCATAAAGCCGATCACCGGCTGTTTTTCCGGGGTGTTGGCGGGCAGAAGGGCGGTCACATAGCCGTGTGCGTCCTTCGTGACCTCCTTCATGCCGATATTTTTCAACTCTTCCACCATCACATCGGCAAAATCGAGCAAAGCTTGCGTGCTCGGATAGGTTTCCGACTCCGGATCCGCGGTGGTCGCATAGGAGATATACTTGCTAAAACGTTGCAACAAAAGGTCTTTCATATTTCTAACATTTTGATTATTAAACTATTGAACAATAAAAACGCTCAATTTGGGAGCAGAGGCAAAAGTACATTTTTTTTAAGAATTTTTTAGAAAAAAACACTTGACAAACGCTTAAAAATATTGTATCTTTGCACGCCAAAATTTTAGTGGATGAAATTATCTGAATTTAAGTATTATTTACCTCAGGAGCTGATTGCGCTGCACCCTGTGGAGGAGCGTGATGAAGCGCGTATGATGGTGCTCAATAGAAAGACGAAAACCATTGAGCATAAGCTATTTAAGGACATTATTGATTACTTTGACGAAGGGGATTTGTTCGTGATGAACAACACCCGGGTGTTCCCTGCGCTGATGTTTGGCGAGAAGGAGCAAACGCGCGCGCAAATCCGCGTTTTCCTGCTGCGCGAACTCGATGAGGAGAGCCGTCTGTGGGACGTTCTGGTCGATCCCGCCCGCAAGATCCGCATCGGCAACAAGCTCTCATTCACCGAAGACGACAGCTTGGTGGCCGAGGTCATCGACAACACGACCTCCCGCGGCCGCACCCTGCGTTTCCTCTTCGACGGCGACCACGATGCCTTCAAGAAGAAGCTCATGGAAATCGGCACAACCCCGCTGCCCAACGACATCCAGCGTCTGCGCGATATCGAGCCGAGCGACGAGGACGACTACCAGACCATCTACGCCACCGAGGAAGGTGCCGTGGTGGCTCCTGCGGCCGGATTCCACTTCAGCCGCTTCCTGCTCTCCAAGATGGAACTCAAGGGCATCGAGCGCACCTACATCACGTTGCACGCCGGATTAAGTAATTTTAACGATATTGACGTCGAGGATCTGTCGAAGCACAAACCCGACTCCGAGCGGATGATTATCCGTGCGGCGGTGGCCGACAAAATCAACGAGACCAAGAAGGAAGGCCATAAAGTTGCCGTGGTGGGCACCACCACCATGAAGGCGCTTGAATCCTCCGTATATGACAGCGGCATGGTGAAAACCACTGAGATGAACGGCAAAGAGGACATGTGGACCAACAAGTTCATCTACCCGCCTTACCGCTTCAAAGTGGCCAACGCCATGGTCACCAATTTCCACGCCCCGCAAAGCTCCATGCTTATGATGGTGGCAGCGTTCGGCGGTTACGATTTCGTGATGAAAGCCTACAAGGAGGCTGTGGCGGAGAAATACCGCTTCCTCACTTACGGCGATGCAATGTTGATTATTTAACGTTTTTTAATACGATATAACTATGTCAAAAGCATATCAGGAAGCAGGCGTTCAGCTGGAAGCCGGCTATGAGTCGGTGCGCCTCATCAAGAAACATATTTCCCGCACCAACCGCCCCGGCATGATGGGCAACATCGGCAGCTTCGGCGGCATGTTCGACCTGGCCTCCCTCGGCTATAAGGAGCCCGTCCTGGTGAGCGGCACCGACGGCGTGGGCACCAAACTGAAACTGGCGTTCATGATGGACCGTCACGACACGATTGGTCAGGATGCCGTCGCCATGTGCGTGAACGACGTGCTCGCCCAAGGCGCAGCTCCCCTTTTCTTCCTCGACTATATCGCCGTGGGCAAGAATCATCCCGCTAAAATTGAAGCTATCGTGAAAGGCGTGGCCGACGGCTGCGTCCTCTCCAACTGCGCCCTCATCGGTGGCGAAACGGCCGAAATGCCTGACATGTACGATGAAGATGAGTACGACATCGCCGGATTCACCGTCGGCGCGGTCGAGAAATCCAAACTCATTGACGGCTCGAAGGTCAATGTGGGCGATGTGCTGATTGGTCTGGCCTCTTCCGGTGTCCACTCCAACGGATTCTCCCTCGTCCGCAAGATCGTCTTCAAAGACAATCAGTTAGATCTCAAGACGCAATACGAAACCCTTCCCGACACGCTCGGAAACGTGCTGCTCACTCCCACGCGCATCTACGTGAAGCCCGTGTTGGAAGTGTTAAAAAATGTTGATATCCACGCCATCTGCCACATCACCGGCGGCGGATTCGACGAAAATATCCCGCGTGCGTTGCGTCCCGGACAAGGCATCTTCGTGGATGAGCATAATTGGGAGAAACCCGCCATCTTCCCGTTCCTCGAAAAGTATGGCAAGATCGACCACCGCGAGATGTTCAACGTCTTCAACATGGGCATCGGCATGGTCCTGATGGTGGATCCCAAGGACGCCGACCGCACCGTGAAGATGTTCAACGAGCTGGGTGAAAAAGCCTATGTTATCGGTAATGTCACCGACCGCGAAGGTGTTGTCGATATTAAGTTAGTGTAATGAAGTATCTCGGACCACACGTAAGTGCTTCCGGCGGCGTGGAAAACGCCCCGCTGAACGCCATGCAGGTCGGTGCCACCGCCTTCGCCCTTTTCACCAAAAACCAGCGACAGTGGTTTTCTGCACCGCTGAGCGAAAAATCCATCACCGCGTTCAAGGAAAACCTCAGCAAATCAGGTATTTCCACCGACTTTGTGCTTCCCCACGACAGCTACCTCATCAACCTCGGCAGTCCTGATGCGGAAGGATTGGAAAAGTCCCGCAACTCCTTCCACGAAGAGATGCATCGTTGCGAGCAACTCGGGTTAAAAATGCTTAATTTCCACCCGGGCAGCCACCTGAAACAGATTACGCTGGAAGAGTGTCTGACCCGCGTGGCCGAAAGCATCAACTTCGCATTAGACAAAACCCAAGGCGTGACCGCCGTGATTGAGAATACCGCCGGACAGGGCACCAACGTCGGTTTCAGCTTCCAGCATCTGGCGTATATCATTGACAAGGTGGAAGATAAAAGCCGTGTGGGCGTTTGTTTGGACACCTGTCATACCTACTCTGCCGGCTACGACCTCAAAACCGAAGCGGGCTACAAATCCACTTTCGAAGAGTTTGAGGAGGTCGTCGGGTTCAAATACCTGCGAGCCATCCACCTCAACGACACGAAAAAGGAGTTCGGCAGCCGCGTCGATCGTCACGACAGCATCGGAAAAGGCCTTCTCGGCATGGAATTTTTCGAAAGATTCATGAACGATCCGCGCTTCGACAACATGCCGCTCATCCTCGAAACTCCGGATGAGACGTTGTGGGCGGAAGAAATTGTTCTGTTGCAAGGTCTTGTGAAATCGTTGTAGAGACGCGCCATGGCATGTCTCTACGGACAACATCTGCGAGACGCAGATGCCTCCAAATAAAAGACACAGATGTCTCCGAATAAAAATTTTGCAATATCGGCTGTCATATCAAAAAAAAGTGTATTTTTGCCGCCGATTTCAACTGCTGCGTTCTTCTAACGGTTAGGAATCAAGATTCTCAATCTTGCAATACGAGTTCGATTCTCGTACGCAGTACAAAACAAGGCCATCTGTGAGTAACAGATGGTCTTTTAGTGTAGAAAAATATGAAAAAAATCATCTATTGGATCCAAAACGCGCGGGCATACGCGCTGCCGCAGAGCGTACTGCCGGCTTTGGTGGCCGTCATTATGGCCGCAGGCAACGAAAACTTTTCCATCGGGCTGAGCATTGTGGCGGTTTTAGGCGTGATGGTCGCCCATTTGTCCGTCAACCTTTTCGATGATTATTTCGACTTCCAGTTCAAAAGCGAGGAAGTGCGGCAGCAGACTGCGGCGGAGGGTCAGCGTGCCCGTATCGCCAAAAGTCCTTACCTGACCTCCGGTGAAGTGACCCCTCGAAAACTGTTCTTCGTGGCTTCCCTATTTGCGCTCGTTGCGATACTGTTGGGCTGCATCGTCTTCGTAAAACGCGGACTGACACCGCTTTACATCGCATTAGCCGCTGGTTTTCTCGGCTATTTCTATTCCGGGAAACCCATCCGTTTCTGCTACCACGGTCTTGGCGAGCTGGTCACGGGTCTCATCTTTGGCCCCCTGCTGATGGCCGGTGTGCATTACGCGGCATGTGGCACCCTAACCACAGGCGTTTGGGTCGTGTCCGTCGCAGTGGGCCTCTGGGTCGTCAATATCTTATATACGCACTCCGTCATGGAGGTTTCCACGGACAAGAAGGTGGGCAAAAAGACGTTAGCCGAGGTGCTGAAGACCAAACCCCTGCAGCTGACCGCTTCGGCCATCTTCAACTTCACCCCCTACATTATTTTGTTGATTGCCCTGATACACGGTCACTTACATCTGGCCTTTGCCGCGATATTCATCGTGATACCACGGTCCGTCGCGTTGTTTTACCTGCTTTGGCAGTTCTGCTACCATCCTGAGCGCGAGTTCCAACGGAAATGGTGGTATGGCCCTATCGAGCATTGGGACCTCATCTGCGAGAATCATCTGGAATGGTTCGCCATCCGCTGGTTTTTGGCCCGAAACATCCTGCAACTGGCCAGTCTTTGCTTCATTATCTGCTCTTTGTTGTAGCGAGCGCTACAGCACGTATCGATAAAATTCGACAATTGTACAATCAAAAAAAAATGTACTTTTGCACCCTGAATCGGCCCCGTAGTTCAGCTGAATAGAACGTCAGATTCCGGTTCTGAAAGTCGTGGGTTTGAATCCCGCCGGGGTCACTAAATACAGTCCGTATGAACATCGAAAAATACGACGAAATCCGGGCTTCTTTGCCCGCCGGTGTGCGCCTCGTCGCCGTCTCCAAATTCAAACCGGCGGAGGACATCGCCGCGCTGTACCAACATGGTCAGCGCGTTTTTGGTGAAAATCACGCACAGGAGATGAAAGCCAAACACGAAGTGCTGCCGCAAGATATCGAATGGCACTTCATCGGCCACCTGCAGACCAACAAAGTCAAATACATCGCACCGTATGTGTCTCTGATTCACAGCATTGACAGTTTAGACCTGCTGAAGGAAGTCAACAAACAAGCGGTCAAAAACAACCGCGTGATTCCCTGTCTGTTACAATTCCATATCGCCGATGAGGAGACCAAGTTCGGGTTCACCTTAGACGAATGTACGGCGATGCTCGACAGTGCCGAATTCCAAGAGCTAAAAAACGTTAAAATCCACGGAGTGATGGGCATGGCCACCTTTACGGACGACCAAGGCCAAGTGCGCCGTGAGTTTCATCATCTGCACGACATTTTCGACACACTTAAAACCCGATACTTCTCGCAAAATCCTGATTTCAAGGAACTTTCAATGGGTATGACAGACGACTACCCCATCGCTATCGAAGAGGGAAGCACACTGATTCGTATCGGCAGCGCCATCTTCGGACCCCGGAATTATTCCGTTTAAGGTTGAGGGTTTAAGGTTTAAGGTATAAAGTCACGACAATTATAAACCCTCAACCTTAAACCCTCAACCTTAAACCCTCAACCTTAAACCCTCAACCTTAAACCCTCAACCTTAAACCTTAAACTATAAACTACAAATATGACAAAAAAAATTATCCTCTCCCTGACTATTGCCCTTCTGATGGGCGTTTTCACCGTTTACGCAACTGACGGCGACACCACGGCGGTGCAACGCGACAAAAAACCCAAACCCAAAAAGGAGAAAAGCGAAATACGCACCGGTTGGACGTTCGGCATTCTGCCCAGCGTGGCTTACGATGCGGACAAGGGCTTCCAATACGGCGTGCTGGCCAATGTTTACGACTTTGGCGACGGTTCCGCCTATCCCGATTACTTCCATTCCCTCTATTTCGAGGCGGCTTATACCACCAAACGGTCGGGCTTGTTCCGCTTCGCCTACGACTCCAAACACCTTCTCCCCGGTCACCATTTGAAAATCGATGTGTCGTATCTACCTGATGCACTGTGCGATTTCTATGGTTACAACGGTTACCAGACGGTGTACAACGGCAATTGGGTTCGGAAAAAAAGCGAGGATTACATCTCGCGTGCTTTCTACAAATCGCAGCGCGACCTGCTTCGTATTGCAGGGGACATTGACGGCAAAATTGGCGGCAACTGGTACTGGAACGCCGGTTTAGGACTGCTGTGGTACAATATCGCGCCGGTGAACATCGACATGATCAACAAAGGCAAGAAACCCGAGAACATGCTGCCTTACGTGGACGGTTTATACGACAAATACGTGAAATGGAATATCCTGACGCCTGCGGAGGCCAACGGCGGCTGGCATCCTTACGTGCGCGGCGGTATCTCCTTCGACAATCGCGACCGTCTGCAGAACACGAAAAAGGGTATGAACGCGGATATGTTCCTGACTTACTATGCCGGATTTGGCGAGGATAAAGGGGCTAACAGCTTGATTTTCAACGCCAGCTTCCGTCATTTTGTGCCCGTCTATAAGGACAAAATCACGTTCGCCTACCGTTTAGCCGCCCAATTGGATGTGGCCGGCGATGCGCCCTTCTATCTCAACAATTACTACAACAACTTGTTTATTCAGAGAGTGTTATACGAAGGTCTCGGCGGCGGAAACACCTGCCGTGGTATCTTGCGCCATCGTATCTCCGCCAAAAGCTACGCCTTCGCCAATGTGGAATTCCGCTTCCAAATCTGCAAATTCGACATCGGCAAGGAGCATTTCTTCATCGGACTCAACCCGTTCGTGGATATGGGTCTCATCCTCCAACCCTATCGTCTCGATCGAAACGAACTTATCGCCAACATCGAGAAAAATGATCCCGAATTCGACCTTAATGACCTTGACGACTACATTGTCTTTGACGATACCAAAAATGTCTATCGTCCGCACTTTTCCGGCGGTCTGGGTCTGAAGCTAATGATGAACGATAATTTCGTGCTCTCTGTCGATTGGGCAATGCCGTTTGACAAGCGCGACAACGACGGTATGGCTAACATCTACGTCAAGATGGGCTACATGTTCTAATCTATGAAACTGAAAACCAAAACCTTAAAGATTATAACACCTTCGGGATGGAGGTGCTTGCGCGGCATTTTCTGCAAATCGAAAACGCCGACGAAGTGCCTGTTGTAATCCACGAATACTTACGGGAAAAACCGTTTTACATTCTCGGTGGCGGCAGTAATACGCTGTTCACCAAAGACTTTGACGGCTTTATCGTGCATCCGGCCTTCACCGGCATTGAGGTTATGGAGCAAATGGAAGATGCTGTGGTGCTGAAAGTGGCCGCAGGCGAGCCTTGGGACAATCTGATTCAATACTGTATAAAACGTCAATACTATGGCATTGAGAATCTTACGGCTATTCCCGGACTTGTGGGCAGCGCGCCCGTGCAGAACATCGGGGCTTACGGGGTGGAGGTCAAAGATACGGTTTTGAAGGTCGAAGGTTATGTCATTTCCACCGGCGAACATTTTACGCTGAGTAATGCCGAATGTAAGTTCGCCTACCGCAACTCCATCTTCAAACAGGAGCTGAAACACGACTGTATCATCACATACGTTTGGTTTCAACTATCTCGGATAAAGCATTTTACACTCTCCTATCAGGGATTGGCAAAGGCGTTGGAGGAGCGAGAACTGCCCCTGTCTTTGCACAATGTTTCCGACTGCGTGCGGAAAATCCGCGATGCCAAGCTGCCGGATCCCGCAATTGTGGGCAACGGCGGCAGTTTCTTCAAAAACCCAGTCATTCCGGACGAGCAATACCGTGAACTGCTGGTGAAATTTCCCGATTTGGTGGCCTACGATGCGCCCGACTGGCAGAAGAAACTTTCTGCAGGTCAACTGATTGAGAAGGCGGGTTGGAAAGGTAAGCAAGTAGGTAACGCTGGTACGTGGAAGAACCAGGCGTTGGTGCTGGTAAATTACGGCGGTGCAACCCCGGAGGAGGTGCTGCACGTGGCAGAAACTATCATAAAAGATGTTAATAACTTATTTGGGATTACGTTGGAAATGGAAATAAACCGAATTTAAACGAAACTATTTTAACCACGTCACCTAAAACAATGAGAAAGAACCACCATATCATCCAAAGCATCAGGAAAAATTGCATTTTCGGGCTGTTTTTCTGTCTGATCGTGCTGTTGATGGCCAGCTGCGACCTTTTCAACCGTGACGAAAAGTTCGACAAGACACTCCTATCCGGTTATTGGGTGAAAGGAACCCTACACGAATTTTACAACGCCAACGGCACTGGTTACACGTGGGACACCGCCGATGATGTGACCGAAGAGGAGGCGCAACCTTTTACCTGGACACTCGAAAAGGCCACCCTGACCCAAATCCACCAGATGGAAATGGGCGGTAACGTGCCGAAAACCTATACCGTTACGAAATTGAACACCACCTCGTTAGAATACCACGACGACTACGGCAAATATTACTCCTTCGTTAAAGACAAATGAAAAAACCGCTGAAAATAGGGCTGATTTCCGTGGGCTCGGTGATTTTGCTGCTGGCGATTGCCGTGACCATTGCGCTTTTTAGCATTTTTTCACCTTCCAAACTGGCCAAAATCGTCAACAGCCAGGCGGACAAGTTCATCACCTGCGACTTCCATATCGACAAAGTCGGGCTCACTTTCTTCAAAACCTTTCCCAAAATCGGGCTGGATATGGAGAATGTGGTGTTAAAAAATCCAAAAAATCCCCAGATTTCAGACACCTTGCTATACATGAAGGACTGTGTGGCCTCCATCAATATTCAGGAGCTGATGAAAAACAACCGCGTGGAAGTTTACGATTTAGCCCTCAACAACGGCAAGGTAAACCTGTTTATTGACGAAAAGGGCAACGGCAACTACGATGTCTTCCGCACCGATGACACCTCAACGGTTAATTATATTGTTGATTTGCAAAAAGTTAAAGCCAATAGACTTTCGCTACTTGAATCTCCAGTCGAGGCAGACGGCGGAAGTCAAAGAGGCGGATCTGACCGTCAAAGGGACTTACGAGAATGGGCTTTTGAACGGCAAGGCGGATTTGGATGCGAAATCGCTGGTTTTTGTTATGGTGGACAGTACCGTGCTGCATTTTTCCGGCGACAACGTACAAGCCACCTACGACGGTTCTTTCACAGATTTTAACTTGATTGACGGCAACTTGGAGGCGGATATGCAAAATACTGTGCTGCGTCTCGACACCACCCATTACCTCAATGGGATGGATCTTTCCGTATCGTCAGACCTGCAGGTGGACTTGGCTGCGCGGGACTTCCAACTTGAAAAAACGCAGTTAATCCTTGACAAGCAGGAACTTGAGGTAAATGGTTCGTTCCAAGTTGACACCACCAACAGCGACATCCACACTGATTTGCACTACAAAACCGGTGATTGGATAATCGAAGAGGTGCTGCCGATGATTCCCCGTGCTCTTATCGGTAACAAGCTGGATGACATACAGATAGATGGTCATATCGCCTTGGAAGGGGATGTAAAAGGAACATTCAGCGAGACCCAAACCCCGAAAGTCACCTCCGATATTGCCTGGCATAATGGCCGTTTCGCGATGAAAGACCTCCCGCTTGATTTTGAAAAAGCCGACGGGCTTTTCGACCTTAATCTCGATCTGGACAACCAATCGAACGTAACCATCAGATCGCTTTCGGCCACCACCCGCAAACGGAACTTGGTCACTGCGACGGGAACGGTCAAGAATCTGTTAGGCAATATGTTATTGGACATTTTCGCCACGGGAAAGCTGTACATCACCGATTTTGCCGACTTCCTGCCTGAGGATTTCACCCAATACGACGGCAAAGCGAACATCCAAGCGAAAACGCAACTCAGCTATGATCCTGAAACTACATTTTCCATCGACAAAAACATAATCAAAGCCATCATCGACGGCCAGTTTACAGATTTAGAACTGCTATATGATGACACCATGTTAGTGTACTCGCCAGATTTGCACGTGGATTTGACATTCCCTGTGACTGAAAAACCGTACAAAATCAATGAATGGCTCAATGCTAAGGTGAAAACGAGTGATCTTTTGATCCGAAACACACGCTCACATACGCGAAAGGAGATTCGGGGCTCTACCATTCAGCTGGATGCTTACACAAACAATTTGTTAGACAGTACAATAGAACTCAAATTCGCCACAACCTACCAGCTAAATCAACTCAATATATGGGCGGACACTATTTCAGCACAATTCTTTCAACCTCAAGGTGTGTTGAACAACACGAACCAAATGCGTTTGGATTACAACGGAAACGATGTTAGAGTTTACGTCGGCAACTCATGGCAATCCACGTGTTCCAGTATGGGAGATCTCATCGACTTTACTACGGATAAAATAAGTCTGAACGCTGAAATTGATTATAAGGATAACGAAGAGCACCCGCTATTGCAATGGTCACCGGTGGTGAAACTTCAGGCCACGAATGCAAAAGCCGAAATCCGGGATTTGGAACACGCCGTAGAAGTGCCGACCCTCAACCTCGATTTCAACACTCAGAAATGTGTGTTAAAAAAGGCTAATTTGAAGTTCGGGCAGTCGGATGTCAACCTCACCGGCACCATCACGGGAATTGAGCCCTACCTGCGCAGCAACGGGCTACTGAAAGGGAATCTTGAACTCGTTGCCAATTATTTGAACCTTAACGAGTTAATAGCTTTCGTCAACGGTTTCGGGGCGCCGGATTCCTTGGTGGAACAAGCGGAGCAAATCGCTGCGGAAACGGGTGATTCACCGTTCTTAGTCCCGTTTGGGATCGATGTCAACATGAACACCACCATCAAGAAGGCGCTGTACGAAGAAACAGAGTTCCGGAATATTGACGGCCGTGTCTATGTGAAAGACGGTGTGCTGGTATTGGAGGAAATGGGTCTCACCAACGATGCCGCACGAATGCAGCTCACAGCCATGTATCGCACCCCGCGCATGAACCATCTTTTCCTCGGTTTCGACTTCCATCTACTTGACATCAAGATAGATAAGCTCATCGCGATGATTCCCGAAGTCGATACCCTTCTGCCTATGCTGAAAGCTTTCAGCGGCAATGCGGAGTTCCATTTCGCCGCCGAAACCTACCTCAAATCCAACTACGACATCAAGTATTCCACTCTCCGAGGTGCGGCTGCCATCAACGGACACGATCTGGTGGTTTTAGACAACGACACCTACAAGAAAATCGCCAAGAAGCTGATGTTCAGCAAGAAAACGGAGAACAAAATCGACAGTCTCTCCACTGAAATCACCATCTACAAAAACGAAATCGATGTCTATCCGTTCCTGCTTTCCATCGACAAATACAGCGCAATCATCTCCGGCCGACATAATCTGGACTTAACCTACGACTACAACATCTCGTTGGTGAAACCCATTCGTATCGGCTTGGATATCATTGGATTGGAAGACAGATTGAAGTTCAAGGTCGGCAAAGCGAAATATGCCACACTGTTTGTCCCGGAAAAGCGTAAGGTGGTGGAATCCAACGTTTTGGAATTGAAAACCCTCATCAACAAAACGTTGCAGGAAAACGTGAGATAATATATCCGTAAAAAATATACCTTTGCGCCGACTTTATATATAATATAAAATATTGACAGAAAGGATTTTATCTTTATGGCTACGATGAAAGAAACGGAAGAAGAACTCATTCAGGAGTTTGAAATGTTCGACGACTGGATGGACAAATACAACTATATCATTGAGTTGGGCAAAGATCTGCCGATGATTGACCCGCAATACAAAACGGAAGAATACCTCATCAGCGGATGCCAGTCGCAGGTTTGGCTGCACCCCGAGATGCGCGACGGATTGCTTTTCTTTACCGCCGACAGCGACGCTATCATCACGAAAGGCATTGTCAATCTGCTGATTAGAGTCTTGTCTGGTCATACCCCGCAGGAGATTCTCGACAACGACCTTTCATACATTGACGCTATTGGGCTCAAAAATCACCTTTCCCCTACCCGTTCCAACGGGCTGGCGTCCATGATCAAACAGATAAAATTGTACGCTTTGGCCTATTCCGCCAAACAATCATAAAAAAAGTTAATTCAATGAAAAAAATCATCAGCCTATTTATCCTATTAGCTTGCGTAATTGGGTTTTCTTCCTGCAAGATGAAAGAGTGCGAGTGCTACTCAACAAATGAGGTCATACAAATTGACAGCGTTATCAAATATGAAATCGACACGGTGGAAAATTTTACACGTGGAAATTGCGAAGAGTTCAACAAAGATGAAGTAATCATCATGGATTCCATAACCAAAGTCCACCACTCCATCTTGTGTACGGAAGATTAAAAAGCTGGGCAGGTTAAAATTTCCTAAAAATGGAGAACACGAACAAGGGGGTGGCGCTCGTTACGGGCGCTGACGGAGGCATGGGCCGCATACACACACGTGAACTGGCAAAGGCAGGTTATGAAGTCATCATGGCCTGCATCGACACCGACGTAGCTCGTCCGGTGATGGAGGAAATCCAACGGGAGACCGGTGGAACTTTCCACCTCATGCGTGTGGATCTCGGCGACCTTTCCGACATTGCTCGGTTCGCCAACGAGGTGAAAAGCCGTTTTCCATCCCTGCAAATCCTGCTCAACAACGCCGGCACGCTGCCCAGCAAACCGAAAGTCAGCCGCAACAACATCGAATACATCATGGCGGTCAACTATCTGGGACACTTTACGTTAACCAACCTGCTGCATCCCATCATGGGACAAGGCACCCGCATCGTGAGCATGACTTCCTTAGCCAGCATGGTCGGCAAAATCACCCCTGACACTTTCAAACCGAAAACGCAACGCGAATACAACCGTTTTACAGCATACGGTAGCTCCAAACTTGCCCTCAACTACTTCATGCTCGATGCTTCTGAAGCGTGGAAGAACGAGGGTATCTGCTTCAACGTTTCCGATCCCAACATTGTCGATACGGGCATCATCCGGATGGACAACATCGTAGTGGACAAGCTTTGCGACTGGATTTTCCGTCCGCTCATCAACACCCCCGAGCAAGGTGCCGCCAACATGCTAACGGCCGCCATCAATCCTCAATACAAGGATGTTACGGGAAAAATCTTCAAAAACTGCAAGGCAACGGAACCCAAAAAGCGTCTCATCAACAACGTAAAGCAACGCAAGCTACTGAGAGACATGACGTTGCAAATTCTCGCCGACAACAATATCGCAATATGATAATTCCACCCTATCTTAAGCCTGGAGATACGGTCGCCTTTGCCGCTCCCGCCCGCAAGATTTCCAAAGCCGAAATCCTGCCTGCGGAACGATGGCTGCAATCGGTCGGTTTTAACGTTTTTTATGACGACCGCCTCTTTGCCGAAGAGCATCAGTTTGCCGGCAGCGATGAGGTGCGTACCCGATATTTCCAAGATCTGTTAGACAATGACAATATCCGTGCAATATGGTGTGTAAGAGGGGGTTACGGTTCGGCAAGAATCATTGACCAGTTGGACTTTTCCCACTTCCGCGAACACCCCAAATGGATTTGCGGCTACAGCGACATCACCGTTTTCCACAACCATATCCAACAGCATCTGCAAACCGCCACGCTGCACGCCACCATGCCCATCAATGTGACGGAAGAGAATACGCAAAGTCCTGCCGTACAGTCGTTTTTGGCAGCCCTGACCGGAAAAACGCTCTCCTACGATATTGCACCTCATCCACTGTCACGACAAAGGGAGTTTTCAGGAATTTTAACAGGAGGTAATCTCTCCATGCTCTACTCCCTCATCGGTTCCCCGTCTGACATTGACACTTCCGAAAAGGTACTGTTCATCGAAGATTTGGACGAATATCTGTACCACATCGACCGGATGATGTTGAATCTGCGCCGCAGCGGGAAATTGGCGAATATCAAAGCTTTGCTGGTCGGGCATCTGAGCGACATGCACGACAATACTATTCCGTTCGGGAAAACGGCCGAGGAAGTTGTGGCTGACCATTGTCGAGACCTCAACATCCCGCTCATTTTCAACGTTCCAGCCGGGCACCTTCCCGACAACCGCGCCTTCCGGATGGGTTGCAAAATCGAAGGATTATTCAAAGATAACAAGTTTATAATCAATAGTTTGGATCATGAATAGAAGTGCCTTTAATTTCAAATACATCTATCGGCTAAAGCCTGTTGACTACCCCGACCCGAACGGTACGCTTCCCAAAAGTGTGCTGATGATGGCACCGCACACCTCCATTATGGACTTCATCATCGGGCTTTCCGCAATGAAATATTACGACCTGCACGCTTGCACCATCATCAAAAAAGAGTTTTTCTTTTTCCCCTTGAACTTGATACTGAAAAAGTTAGGCGGGATTCCCGTGGATCGGAAACATGCACGGAATTTCGTGAGCTATGCCGCCGACATCATCAAAAAGCGGGATCGCATCACGCTGATTATCTGTCCGGAAGGCACCCGGAAACGCATCGACAAATGGAAACGCGGTTTCTACCAAATCGCGATGGAGGCTGAAGTGCCCATCAGTTTGGGTTTCATCGACTACAAGACACGCACCTGCGGCATCATGTCGATTTTCTACCCCACTGGCGACTATGAAAAGGACATTCAGGAAATCCAGAAACAGTATTACGGGCTGCAAGGTTACCGCAAAGGGCAGTTCAACTTGGAAGACAAGCCGCCCCACCCGGAGTGGTACGACTTATAGACCGCAGACTTCCGATACCATCGCTTTCGTCACCCGAATCACCTCCGCAACCTGCTCGTCGGTCAGATTGAAATAGACCGGCAGGCTGATTTCGCACGCATACTGGCTATAGGCATTCGGATAATCGGCAATATTATAACCAAAAGATTTATAAGCTGTTAGCATCGGCAACGGGATAAAATGGACATTCGCGGCCACGCCTTGCTGTGCCATTTTGAAGATAATCTCATCGCGCTGGCTTTCCGTAACCCCGTTTACCCGCAACGTGAAAACATGGTAGGAAGAACGTTTGTCCGGGGTTTCATACGTGGGCACTTTGAATCTCGCATCGCCGCTAAATGCTTGGTTATAAGCATCGAAAATCTCACGACGGCGGGGCAAAATCATCTGGTCATAACGTGTCAATTCCACCAAACCCATCGCAGCCGCCACATCCGTCATATTGCACTTGTACCCAACGGAGGTGACATCATAACGCCATCCACCCGCCTTGGTTTTCGCCAGTGCATCCTTCGACTGACCATGCAACGAACTGATACATAATTCCTTATATACATCTTCCGTATTGAAGGGAGTCGGCAGATTCAAACAAATGGCACCACCTTCTGCCGTGGTGAGGTTTTTGACAGCATGGAATGAGAAAACGGTAATATCGGCTACGGCACCCGTCCGTTTTCCCTTGTAATAAGCTCCCAAAGAATGCGCCGCATCGGACAGAATCAGAATCCGACCCAACGAGCACTGTTGGTCATTGGCGGGCTGAAACTGCGACTTGACAGCCGGATCATTCACGATATCAAACAGTTGGTCATAATCACATGGCAACCCGACGATATCCACAGGGAGAATCACCTTCGTGCGGGGGGTAATGGCACGGCGCACCTGGTCGGTATTTATCAGAAAATTGTCATCCACATCCACCATCACAGGTTTGGCCCCGCAGTGAATCACCACCTCGGCCGTAGCAGTGTAGGTATAGGCAGGGACTATCACCTCATCGCCCTCCCCGATGCCAAACCAGCGCAATGTGAGTTCCAGCCCGGCAGAGGCGGAATTGACACATACAACATGCTGAATATTACAATATTCCGCTAATTTCTTCTCGAATAGCTTCGTCCGCGGGCCGGTCGTAATCCAACCCGAGCGAAGAGCGGCAGCCACTTCGTCAATAATTGCGTTGTCAATGTGGGGCGGTGAAAAGGGAATGTTCATATCTAAGGGGTGATTCGTTCTAACTTTCTTGTTTTTTTCTCTTTGCTGTTTTTGGCCAGCTCATCAAAATTGAAGGCCAGGTCAACACAATTCGGGGTCGCGCCAATTGCGTAATGCAGGCGGGAGAATCCAAATCGTATTCCCTTGATATTCAGTTGGAAAAAAACCGGCCATCGACTTGCGTGACAGCACCTTCATTTCCTGATGGATGTTGTGGTTGTATGCCAATTGTATGGAGAAATATTTGCTCGGCTCGATTTCCAGCCCGAAGACAAAATGCCGGAAGAAATTGTCGGCAAACTGCGCCACCTTGGACGGATATTGCAGCTCGCCGGTGATGGCATCCGTCTCCATGAAGGGGTTATCATGGCCGTAATAGTTCATATTCCAACGGTAAAGCGAGTGAAGGGTGATGTGATAACGAATCGGCACATGTTTGAGCCGCTGCGAAAGGGCGAACTGCAAATCGAAGGGCAGCGATTCGCGGTTGCCGGGCGCATACGCACACAATTGCGTCCCGATATTTTTCGCCAAAAGCGTGAGTGACAGATTCTTATCCTCGTTGTAATAGCTGCCCGCCAAATCCAACGCGATTCCTGCGGAGAAGTAGGCATCGTAGTGGCTGAAAACTGTCTTGAGGTTGGCGCCGATGGAGAAATTCGGCGACATCTCGCGTCCCCAACCGACAACCAAGGCATAGTCGCCAGCCGTAAATTTTCCCGTTTCCACACCCGCCTCGTCCATGCCACGGAACGCGCCGTAAGTCAGAGCCTGCACACCAAACGCGAAACTGCCCGCTTTTTTGAACGTGTAGGAATAGACGGCCGACATGGCACTGTTGTGTGCAAAATGGTCGGTATAGTTCAAAGACAGCGTATTATGCTGACGCCCACTGATATACGAGGGATTCACCAAAAGCAGCGAAGGGCAGGAATCATGCACGGAAATGAGATTGCCGCCAAGCCCGTTCACCCTTGATGAATAGCTGAGATTCAGGAAATTATAAACAAAACGACCGCCCGTTTGCGCCCGAAGTGGCAACACTCCGACCAGCAACAACATTATCCATATAATGGGTCGTCCGTTCATAAGATTTCAAACTGCAAATATAACAATTCTTCGGTTATGCGGTTGGCGGTTTGACGTTTTAAGAATTATTAGGATTTAAGGTTTGAACCAAAAAAATGTATCTTTGCCGCCGAAAGTCGGAAACGAGGAAAAAGGCCGGCTTTGCTTTTTGAACGATAATATAAGATTATGGCACAGAAAAAATTTGCCGTCATCGGCGCGGGACAGTTTGGACAGGCCATCAGCCTGGCACTCTCGGAGAAAGGCTTCGAGGTGCTGGTCATCGACAGAGACATGAAAAAGGTGCAGAACATCAGCGACGATGTGGCCTACGCAGTCTGTACGGATGCCACCGACAAGCGCGCCCTACTCAACGAAAACATCAAGGATTTCGATGCCGTAATTGTGGCCATCGGCGACGATTTCGTGGAACGGTTGCTCTGTATTTCCAACCTCATCGATCTCGGTATCAGCAAGATATACTGCCGCACCAAAGGCTCGCACCAGCAGACCATTCTCGAAAAGATGGGCATCACTGAATTCCTGTCCCCGGAAGAGGAACTGGCCACGATGCTGGCTGAACGACTGAGCAACCCTAACATCCTCTCTTACTTGCAGATGCCTGACGAATACCGCATCGCTTCCATCATCGCGCCGGACCGATTAGAGGGCCTCACCCTCGGGGATATCAACTTCCGTGACAACCATCACCTCAGCTTGGTGACCATCCGCCGGAACTTCGAGGAGATTGAAAACAAGGAACTAACACTGAAACAGCACATTATCGGTGTGCCCGACAATTCGACAGTCATCCGAAAAGATGACGTTTTTGTGCTGTTCGGCAAAGACCGTGACATCGATAACTTCATCAAAATCAACCTGTAATGCGTCTGTTTGGCAATCGCGACGAGTACAACGGGAAGTTTCGCATCCACATTGTGAACAACAAGGACCGCATCCAGCTGGCCCTGCAGATTTGCAGCCTGCTGATTTCCCTTGTGACCATCGCGTGCATCTTCTGCTATCACGGACTTTACATCACTCAAGACACCAAAAACCTCATCCGCTGGATGATCCACGGCAGCCTCGTCTTCTACGTCTTCAAATATTTTACCCTGCTCTTCTACTCCTTGCACCGCAAAGAATACATCCGACAATCGTGGGTCGAATTTCTCATCATCATTCTGCTGATCCTACAGTTCATCTCCGTCCATTTCTTCCATATTGACATTGTCGATGCCCAAAATTTCGAGAACATCTACCTGATTTTCATACAGTTCTATTTTCTTATCATCGTGTTGGTGGAGATTGCGAAGATGAGCAGTTCCTTAGGAAAGTATCATCTCAGCCCACCGATTCTGATGGTAGGGTCGTTTATATTCCTGATTGCCATCGGCACGCTTCTGCTGAAAATGCCGCGCATGACCACCAACGGCATCTCCTTCATTGATGCACTGTTTACGGCCACCAGCGCGAGCTGCATCACCGGCCTTGCGGTGCTAAGCACGCCGGAAACCTTCACCTTCAAAGGGCAAGTCGTGATTCTGGTGCTGATTCAGTTGGGCGGTATGAGCATCCTTTCATTCGCAACTTTCTTCTCCACATTCCTGTCGCGCTCCATGGTCGGATTGCGTTACCAGTACATGATCCGCGACATGATGTCCGCCGACCATCTTTCCGATTCCGTAGGTCTATTGCGCAGCATTGTGCTCACCACCTTCATCATTGAGGCGGCGGGCGCGGCATTTCTATTCACCTACTGGAAATCGACGGGATTTTTCCTTTCCGACAAGCAAAATCTCTTCTTTTCGATATTTTACACCGTTTCGGCGTTCAACAACGGCGGTTTTGTGTTGATTGACGACAGTCTGCTGAATCTTGGTGTGCCAGGCAGCTATTTCCCACAGGTAGTCATCATGTCGCTGGTGTTTTTGGGCGGCATCGGATTTGTCACTATCCGTGACTTTTTCAGCTATCGTTACATCCGCGAACGCAACAAATATCGCTGGAAAACGCTGATGCCGCAGACCAAAATTGTGCTTTACGTCACCTTGGGGCTCATCGCCATCGGCAGCGTGCTCTTTTTCCTGTTGGAATACAACGGGGCAATGAAAGACATCTCCGGGGTCGGAGATAAGGTTTTCACCTCCATATTCCAAATCACCACATGCCGTACATCCGGATTTAACGTGCTGGATATTAACACAAGGATACCTACCATCTTTATGATTCTGGTGATGATTTTCATTGGCGGTTCACCCAGCTCCACCGGCGGCGGTATCAAGACCACCACGCTGTTCGTCGTCTTCAAATCCATAATTGCCACGGTGAAAGGCAAAAAGGACATCGAGTTCGACCACAGGGCTATTTCCGTTTCCCTCGTGGAAAGAGCCACCACTATCCTGCTTATGTCGCTGATTTTCATCTCCATATCCTGTTTCTTGCTCACGACGGTGCAACCCGATGTGCAACTGTTGCCTGCCATGTTCGAGACCATCTCGGCCTTCACCACCTGCGGCCTCTCCACTGGCGAATGCGCCAACTGGAACTGGATGGCCAAGCTCATCCTCACCATCAACATGTACTGCGGCCGTATAGGCACGCTGACCTTAGCCTTCGCCCTCACCCGCCACAAAAAGGAGTCGCCGCACCAATACCCCGACCTCTACATCATGATCGGCTAACCCTTAACCGTATTAACCCAAAAAAATCGTATCTTTGCCGCCTGATTTGTTGACGAAGATGGATTTTGAAGATATACGACCATACACCAATCTTGAATTCAAGGCGGCCTACCTCCGACTTATGGAATACCGCGGTTTTCAGGAGGCTATTGCTATGCTCCTGCCCGACTACAACATCGACCAGCTCCGAAAAGATTTAGCAAATTTTAACACTGTTGAGGATGCGCAGAGCGAACTCGACAAGCGATTTGTGGATGTCTTCATCGCCCAATCTTCCAAAGGGGCCACCCTGTCGGGCATCGAAAACATCGATGAAAATGAAGCCTACATGTTCATCGGCAACCATCGCGACATCACCTTTGATCCCGCGCTGTTGGAGTACTATTTCTTCGTCGAAAAGCGCAAAACTTCCCGTATTGCCGTGGGCGACAACCTCTATTCCACCCCAGTGCTGAACGAAGTTGCCAAGCTGAACAAGATGGTCAAGGTAAAACGAACCGGCACCATGCGCGAGAAACTGGAAAATTCCTACACCCTCGCTGCTTATATCCAGCAATCTCTGTTTGAAGAGAACGAGTCCGTTTGGATTGCCCAGCGCGATGGCCGCACAAAAGACGGCAACGATTACACCAAACACGGACTCGTGAAGATGATCACCCTCGGCAACGATCAGAATCTGATGGAGACTATTCGCCGGATGAAAATCACCCCCGTGACCGTATCCTACGAGTATGAACCCTGTGACAAACTGAAAGCCAGGGAGTTGGCCATCAGTGAACATAGCGTCTATCACAAACAGCCCGGCGAGGATTTTAACAGCATCAAGCAGGGCATTTTCGGACAGAAGGGACGCATGTCGCTCACCATCGGCACGCCCATTATCCGCGAGTTAGACAATATCCCCGAAGACCTTTCCAACAACGAAAAGATCAATGAGGTCTGCAAACTCATTGACAAACAGATATATAAGGACTACACCCTCTATCCTACCAACTACATCGCCCACGACATGATGCATCAGGACGAAACTTACCACGAACACTATTCCGACGAAGAAAAGGCTTCTTTCGAGCAATATTTGCAAAGAAATTCGCAGATTCCGGATGTGCCGGAGGAGAAAATGCGGGAGAATCTGCTGAAAATCTACGCTACCCCCGTTGACAATCATTATAAAACCATATCCGAAGAAAATTAATCATTTTTAACACACTATGGACGAACAACAACCCCCGTCGCAACCGAAGATTTTAATTATCCGACTCAGCTCCATTGGAGACATCGTATTGACCACCCCTGTCGTGAGGGCGGTGAATGAACAGCTACCCGAAGCGGAAGTGCATTTTTTGGTTCGGAAGGACTATATATCTGTGGTCGAGAACAATCCGCACATCCACAAGGTACACGCTTATGACCCCGAAAATGTCAGCCAAACGATTGAGGAACTGAAAAAGGAGACCTTTGATGTGGTCATCGACCTACAAAAAACCATGCGTTCCCGCAAAGTGGTGCGCAGTCTGAAAGTACCCTCCTACACCTTCCTCAAACACAACTTCTCAAAGTGGGTTTGCTACCGCCTCAAAATGAACGGGATGCCCGAAACGCACATCGTAGAACGCTACTTTGAGGCCGTCAAGGACTTGAATGTGCACAACGACCACAAAGGATTGGAATTTTACATCCCTGAAAACCAAGGCTTTGAAGAAGATGATTTGCCGATGATGTTCGACGACGGCTTCGTGGCCATCGTATTGGCGGCACAGCATTTCACCAAGCGGATTCCAGTCAGCAAGGTGGTGGAAATCGGCAGTATCCTGCACAAACCCATTATGCTGTTGGGCGGAAAAGATGTCTATGAAGAGGGCGAACAGGTGGTTTCCCAGCTTGGGGAACGAGCCACCAACGGCTGCGGCAAATACACGCTTTACCAGTCGGCGGCCATCTTGCAACATGCTGACTGTGTGATTACTGGCGATACAGGATTGATGCACATTTCCGCCGCTCTGCATAAACCCACGGCAGCTATTTTCGGTTCCACCATCCCCGAATACGGCTACTACCCCTATATGCCCGGCGAGCGTTACAACTTCCGTAATTTCGAGGTCTGTCCTCTCCGTTGCCGTCCCTGTTCCAAGTTCGGCAGCTCCAAATGCCGCCGCAAGCACTTCAAGTGCATGAAAAACATCTCCGCAACGGAGGTGGCGGAATGGGTGAACAGATTTTAGATTTGAGACTTGAGACTTGAATTGTAGAGACGCAAAATTTTGCGTCTCTACAATTTTTTGATAGACTGTACAATAGCCTTTTTTTCTGTTACTAAAAACCTCACCTCGTGCCCGTCAAACGGGAAACCATACACACGAGATTCGTCATGGTGGTAGGCAGGGCGCGGGTCTTGGGCTAACACTTCCCGCAGTTTTTCCAACTTCTCGGGTTTCAACTTTTTGGCGATTTCGTCAGAAATTACCACTTCAAGTTGGTAGTCCTCATGCTCTTGGGTGAATCCTTTGGTGGCTTCCGGATGACAATCGGTGGTAAGCAAGTAGGGTTTGATGTCGTAGATTGGAGTGCCGTCCATAAGGTCGGCGCCGCCTACGAGGAGGGTTGGGTTCTTGGGATTAAGGTCCGCCTCGATAAGTTCCACGCAGGAGAGCCCAATGGGGTTGGGACGAAAGGGTGAGCGTGTGGCAAAAACCCCCATACGTCGATTTCCACCCAATCGCGGGGGTCGTACCGTAGGCGACCATCCCTCCTGACGCACTTCCGAGAATCCCCAAATCAGCCACAGATGGGAGAACTCCTCAATTCCACGCAATGCTTCCGCATTGCGGTACTCGGACTCGAACACGATGCGCGTACGTAACGATGGTACTAACCCGCTCTGCCTCGGAATCCCGAACTTCGACGGAAACTCGCTATGGGCACGAGCGATGATGTGTATCTTATCGTAACTCTCTTCCATTTTGTTATTACAAAACCCAGGGCTCGCTACCGCTCACCCTGGGTTGACATACGTTGGGCCTTCAGCCCTTATTGAATAGTTATTTCTTTTCGATTTTATACCCCACCGTCGCGAAGAACAGGATGTAGGCGTAGCTGACGAAAAGCAGCGCATAGGCAGCGTGATTGTTCACGGCATCGGCAATTTTGCCATAAATCAGCGGCATGACAGCACCGCCGACGATGGCCATCACCATCAGCGCGGAGGCAAATTCGGTGTGGTCGCCCAGGTCATGGATGGCCAACGGCCAGATGGCGGGCCACATGATAGCATGTGCGAAACTCAGACAGATAATCGCAATGATGGAAACAATGCCCGAAGTACACAGGGCCACAATCACCAGCACGACAGAGAGTAACAGTTGGATAATCAGCGCCTGGCGTTGCGAAATCACCTTCGGCACAAACAAGATGCCGCAGACATAACCCACTAACAGGGCAATCAACGCATAGACCCCGAAATAGTGGGAAACCTGCGTCGGGATGCCGTAGTAGTCGCCGTAAGGAATCAGCGTGTCGATGGCAATGACCTCAGCACCCACATAGAAGAAGATGGCGAAAACGCCGAGCCACATATACGGGAAGCTGAAGATGCTGGTCTTCTGACCGCCGATTTTCTTCTCCTCCTCGATGATGTCGGGCAGATGCGCAGTCTTGATGAAGAGCACCAACGCGATAAGCACGGCGGTCATGATGAGGTAAGGGACGATAACGCCATTGGAAAGTTGCTGCAACATAGCCTCTTTCTCCGGACCGGGAGCCATCTCCTTGATGCTTTCGAAAAGATGCTCCTTGCCGCTGAACAAGGCATTATACAGCACAAGGATGCCAATCATGCCGGCCACCTTGTTGCAAATACCCATGATGCTCATACGCCGCGCTGCCGACTCGATCGGGCCAATGACCGTGACATAAGGATTGCTAGCGGTTTGCAACAGCGACAGTCCGCTGCCCTGCAGGAACAATCCCAACAGGAACATGGGATAGCTGCGCATTTTCGCGCCCGGGATGAACATCATGCAGCCGATGGCCATGACGACCAAACCCAAAGCCATGCCGTTGCTGTAGCCGGTTTTTTTCAGCACAAACGACGATGGAATCGACATCACAAAATAGGCAATGTAGAAGGCAAACGTCACTAAATAGCCTTGCACTTGCGTGGTCAACTCGCACGAGGTACGCATGTACGGAATCAGAATGTTGTTCAGCCATGTCACGAAACCGAATACGAAAAACAGAGATCCGATAACGAACATGCAATAAGCGGTGCTTCTTTTCTTTTCTTCCATAAATATTGGGGGTTATTTGACTTGTTTTAACTGATGAATCATATCTTCGGAATTGTCTGCCTTGAAAACGGCATTGCCAGCCACCACCGCATCGGCACCGGCCTGGATAATGTCGGCTATATTATCTGCATTCACGCCACCATCGACCTCGATGAGGGCGTTCGATTTGTTACGCTTAATCATCGCCCGCAATTCAGCGATACGATGCAATGAGCGCGGGATGAATTTCTGCCCGCCAAAACCGGGATTCACCGACATAATCAACACCAAGTCAAGATCTTGGATAACATCTTCAAGTCCCGATACCGGCGTGTGGGGATTCAAGGCGACGCCCGCCAGCATGTCATGCTCCTTAATCTGGTAAATGGTGCGGTGCAAGTGCGTGCAAGCCTCCCAATGCACCGTCAATAAATCGCATCCTATCTCCTTGAAAGTCTGAATGTAACGCTCAGGTTGCACAATCATTAAATGGGTGTCCAAGGGCTTCTGCGCTAATTTCCTCACAGCCTTGATGACGGGCATCCCGAATGAGATATTCGGCACAAACACACCATCCATCACGTCCAAATGAATCCAGTCAGCCTCGGAACGGTTGAGCATTTCAATCTCCTCACCCAAACTGTTGAAATCCGCCGACAGCAGCGACGGAGCGATAATCGGTTTCACACTCATAGTACCAATTTTTGAGGGTGCAAAAGTACACATTTTACAAAAACGAAGGATTATCGCCTAATTTCGATTTCTTGATCGCCATAATGGAACACAAACGTCCCTGGATGACTTTCAAAATGTTGATATTCATCCACATACGTTTGGAAAAAATCATCATCTACTTGGAAGGAGACCCACACGGATTTTCCGGCGGGCACTACCACCCGCTCGAACCCAACCAGCGTCTTCACCGGGCTCTTTTTGTCCCCTTTGTTGGTCAGATAAAGCTGCGCAACCTCCTCCCCATCGCGGTCGCTACCGTTTTCAATGCGGAACGTAAAGGTTTGCTTCGAATTATCATACTTTCCATCCGTATATTTGAAATCCGAATAGCTGAGCCCGTAGCCGAAGGGGTAAAGCGGCTCCTCGGTCATGTAGCGATAGGTGCGATGCTCCATTTCGTAACTCTCGAAAGGAGGAATGTAATTGTTTGCACTATAGAATGTTACGGGCAACTTTCCGCTCGGGTTCACCGAAAAGCACGTCAGCCAGGGCCGTTCCTGCCGCCTGACCGCCATACCAAGCCGCCAGCACCGCATCCAAGTTTTCATCCTCCCAATCCAAAGCCACCGCACCGCCGGAACAGAGCACAAACACGACAGGTTTTCCCATCTTCTTGAGTTTCATCAACATACCTTCCTGAATACGCGGCAGGTCGATGGAGGTTCTGTCGCCTCCCCGAAAACCGTCAATTTCCACCTTCAGTTCCTCGCCCTCCAGCTCGGGAGAGAGCCCGCCGACGAAAATCACGAGGTCGCACTGGGCAATCTTTTTGTCGAAATTGTTCGGCAGGCGGTACTTACCATCAACATGGTGGCAGACCGTATCGAAATAGATATTGGGACGATCTTTTGCCGGCAACTGTTTGATATAGTTGACAATACCCTCGTACATCGTAACCGCATGACGGGGTGTCCCGTTGTAGTTTCCGCAGAGCATAACCGAATCGGCCGCATTTGGCCCCAAAATGGCGATGTTTTTGTATTTGCCGGGCTGCAACGGCAGAATATCATTCCTATTTTTCAACAGAACGATACTTTTCTGCGCCATTTTTAGCGCTTTTTTCTCAAATTGCGTAGTGTCCGGAATTTCCGTGAAAGGCTGCTGCGGATCGAACATTCCCAATTCAAAACGGGCTTTGAGAATCTTAAATACGTGATTATCAATGATGTCGATTGGAATCATACCACTTTGGTAAGCCTCCTTCAACGCATTCAGCCCGCTGCCACATTCCAAATCAACAGCAGAACCGAAAGCGGCCGCAGCGGCATCAGCGGCAGACGCATGTGTCACGTGCCTCGGGATCACCTCATCTTGCTCCCAACAGTCGTTCAGCGCCCAACAATCGGTAACAAACAGACGGTTATAACCCCATTGTTCGCGCAGGATGTTCACCAAAAGTTTCTCGTTGGTGCAACAAGGCATCCCGTTCAGCCGGTTGTAACCACACATCACCATTCCCACGTCTGTATGACTTACAATATACTTGAACGCAGGTAGATAAGTTGTCCAAAGCGCTCGTCCGCTGACAGTGGCATCGAAAGAGTGACGTTCGGCCTCCGGACCGCTGTGTACAGCAAAATGCTTGATGCAGGCGAGGGTTTTGTAACGACCGTTCACCATCTGCTGCAGACCTCTCACGCAGGCGGCGCCCATACGTGCGGTGAGGTATGGATCCTCGCCGTAGGTCTCCATGCCCCGGCCCCAACGTGGGTCGCGGAAAATGTTGATGTTCGGGGTGAAAAACGTCAGCCCAGTGTAGTCGCCATATTGGCCGGCCGCCTGCGAGCGGTAATATTTCAGCCGCGCCTCATCGGCTATCATCCCGAACATTTCCTCCACCGCTTGGTCGTCGAAAGTGGCGGCCAAAGCGGTCGGCATCGGATAGACCGTGGCATAACCATTGCGAGCGACCCCATGCAAGGCCTCATTCCACCAGCTGTAGGCCGGAATTCCCAAACGCTCAATAGCAGGATTCTGATGCTCCATCATTCCCAACTTTTCCTCCAAAGTGAGCTGATCCAGAAGCAGTTGCACTCGTTCTTCAATGGGAAGATCCGGATTTCGGAAGTCCTGCTGAGCTATTGCGCAAAAGGCACTGACGACAATTATGATGCTGATGTATATTCTTCTCATATCGTTGATTTTATCAAACTTTACTGGACTATCAATTTCTTGGTGACAAACGAGCTTTCTTTTTGAATATAAACAAGATACGTACCTTTCTTTAACGTTTTAGTAGCAATCCTGTTCATTCCCGGCTGCGCCTCGCCGAACATCACAAGCTGACCCGTGGAGGTGAAAATCTGCCATTGCAACCCCTCTTCCGTAGGATTCTCCAACGTGAAATATCCCTGCGTGACGGGATTCGGTGCAAGGTTAATTTTCGTTAAAACATTGTCGGGAATTCCTGCTTCAATTATAAAACGCACCACATAATCCCGATAAGTTTGATGTGGAGTGGAAACGGTGTATGTCACAATGTTGTTTAAGGAAAAGTCTTGTCCCTCATCTTCAGAAGGGGAAACAGAAATACCCAAAGGTCTGACAATAGTGGGTTTCAGATTGGATAAATCAGGTAAAACACAGCCCCCAATGTAAAAAAGAATAGAATCATCAGGAGTAATGGTCCCATACAGATTGTTATAATAATCCGGATAGGCAAGGCCTGGATTGTTTTCCAAGAAAAAGTCAAAAGATATAATCACCGGTTCTATCACGTTGATAGGCAAATAATTGACAAGTCCGTAGGAAGGATTGTCCGCCTGGTGGAAAATTACGGCCTCTGCTGCCGCATCATTGTCGCAGCCCCAATAGTTGCCCACGGCATCCATATTACTGAAAGCGTTGTTATACAGCTCATAATCAACACCTCCGTTGCCATTGTTATACAGCACATTGTAACCGGGATCCTCAGCCGTACCCATATCCACATGATGGTAATAGATGGCCGTGACACCCCAAAGGTTGCCGGTAATGAGGTTGCGGCGCAGTTTCGCAGCACAGTTGTTTTCGTAACCATAAATGCTGATTCCGCTGCCACCGTTGTTCGGGGTGACCTCCAAGTCGTTGTCTATAAACTGATTGTCGAATATCTCTGAGGAAATGCGGTAACCCATTTGCGTATAACCATAACGGTTGTGTGTGATCACATTCTCCTTCAGCAGCACTTTGGTGATACCCGTATTCGTCAGGTTCGTGATGGCAACACCTCCCGACATGGTACTGGCCACACCCTCAATACGGTTGCCGACGATGAAAATGGTATCCGTAGTACCCGGCCCGATATTGATTTGCGGATTGTTAGTGTTTGCTAACACATTGTTGTATAACACGTTGTTGATAATCCTCGGACATCCATCGGCATTGATGGCCGACTGTATAGCACACGCTTGATTGTCGTGGAAGAAGCTGTTCTGAATCACCGGATGGCAGTTCATATAACTGATAACGTGGTTGGAGAAATGGTCAAATTCGCAAGAATCAATCTCAATACTGCTGTTAATCAGCTTGATCCCATCACAATATCGAATATGCGTTTGCGTCAGGTTACTTTGCGTCGCACCCTCAAAACGGAACTCAAAATAGTTGTTTTGGGTCGAATCACCTTGAATGACAAGTGTTTGCGTCCTTTCATCCGTGAGCAACGTACCGTGAACTGTCAAGGTCACCCCATTGGCAACGGTTACACTTTCCGCGGAGGACTCCAGCGTCAAAGTGTCACCTGCGGAGAGTGTTAAATTCTGCAAAATGAGATAGTGATGCGAAGAGGTGCTTTGTACGGCTGAGGGAGCGGCAAGACAGAGTGTCTCCAAGGAATATGACAGTCCCAGCCCGGGTGACACCCATTGCGCAACAACTTGATTCACAGAAAATAAAACAACGATAAGGTAAAATACTTTTTTCATTTCTTCACATTTATTGTTTTAAACGGCAAAGATATATAAAATACCAATACCCCCCCGCTCTCGACACAGACAACACCCCACCTTGCCAGGCAAAAACGTCACCTGACAACAACCAAACTATATCCTTTCGGGAAAGGATTTAGAACGGCAAATCTCTTGTTATAAGTATGTTACATCGGCAGTCTATCTATAAACGCCTTCCTAAATGAACGCGAAACTTCAAAATTTGCGGTGTTGGCTATAATCACATGGTTCTTGATCACACCCGTAACCTTGTCCACATTCACCACCACCGAACGGTTAATCTTCTGGAACCTCGATTTCGGGAATTTGGATGTGAATATTTTCAAATTGCTATGAAAATACTTCCGGCTCCCGTCCTCATAACAAACACAAACTTGGTTTCCCACTTTCTTGACATACAGTACTTTGTCGAAAAAAATACGCGTCGATTCCTCATTTCGCGTACCTGTGATGAACACCGATTTAATCAAACGGTCATCCGCATCGTAGGCCAATCGATCCTCCTCCACCCGTCGAAGAATCCGCTGGTCAACCTTGTTGTAGGCGCCGTAGATATTCAAAATCTTGCCCATGATGCTGTTCAGCTCGCGTTCCGTGTAGGGTGAATAAAAAATCTCGAAAAACCCCATTTTGAGGAACTGTTTCACCCTTTTGGTGTTAATTGAGTCACAAAGTCCCACGATGAAGGGCGGCTTTCTGACATCATGAAGGATGTCCGCAAAACACATATCCACGAAGAAAATCGTCGGACGGTGATTGTTCAAATACTCGATAGCTTCGGCCGGATGGTGGCAGACCAGCGCGATTTTTAACGAGTAAAAGTTTGATAACAAGTCTTTTAACAACGCCACTTTAGACTCTTCGTCACTTAAAATGACCACGTCGAAATTTTTGTTTGATGCCATAGTAAATTTATTATACTTTGTAAAATTAAAAAATTCTTTTATCCATGTCGTGTTTTTGATAAAAAAAGTGATGTTTGACCCTGTTGATGTAATTTACAAGACAGAGCCAAAAAAATGAAAATTAGTAAAGAAAAATTACAATATGTTACTTTAGCAGCAAAAACGGCAATAATTGGTGTGGAAAATCCATTTCTGCATCAAATCTGGCAGAAAACCGTGCTGAATGTGTAATTTTATGGTCATAATGAGGATTATTAGGTGTCCAGGATATTTTAATGATATTTCAACCTTAACTGCTGCTCCACCTCAAAGAGTAAATTCCGTAACGCATCGAGCTGTTCTACGGAATAGGCGGCCAAGGACCGATTGGAAGTGAACCAGGAAGGTAATCTCTCCGAAATCCACAAACGGAGATTATCATTTATTGTAACTTCTTCATTTATATTGTGTTGCTTATGCTTATACCGCGCATACTGCAAGATGCGCAGCCCGTCGGCCTTTTGATGGAAAGCCTTGACAAAATGGTCGAAATCACTCACATTGCGGCGAATGTCCTCCCAAATGTCCTGCTTTCCAGTATCCTTTTGCAGAAATAGAAGGAAGTCGTTGTCTGTTAGGAAAATACGGTTTTCATAAAGCTCCCGAAGCCGGTTATAGGCGTCCTGCACGGGCTCGAAAATGCGATGATGGTAAATCGGGTAACTGTCCCATACACCTTCCGCCCCCTGCTTCATAGCCGGTCCCGTCCCGAAGGGCACACGGTCGGAGTAGCGGCCGGCGGGATAGACACATTCTGTGTTAAAAAGACTTAATCCGCCCATTTTGCAGAATTTCTGGACAAGATAGAAGTCCTCGCCGCTCTGCAACGGGGTGATATTCCCAATCTTCCGCAACGCACTCACCCGCATCGCGATGGCCGAACCCAGAGCCGTAAACCCGTACGGACTGCTGATTTTCAACAAATTGACAGCGTAGTTGCGCATATAAAGCTCGTATCGGAGCATTGCCCGGCTTTGCAGTTCATCCGACAGATTGACTTCATGGTAGTAGGGAACAGCGATGGCTGTCATGGCCGGATTGGCGGCAAAGTTCTCCGCCAACGACTGAAGATAATACGGTTTCACGTAGGTGTCCGCATCCAAACTGACGATGATATCATCGGGATTTGCATCCGCCAATATTCTCTCGAACAGCACTTTACGAGCAAAACCGACCCCGTGCTTCTTACCCTGCCATCCGCAACCACGAGATGCGTAATCCAATACATGCAGTGTTAAAAAAGCATAATTGTGCAGATACGCCAACAGCTGCTGATTGTGCAGACATATCGGCTCCTTAGACGGAAAATCCCAGTAGTTATCCGGCTGATTGACACAAGCATAGACTTCTACTGGGAATCTGGTATCCTGACGTGTGAGCGCATCTAACGTGGCTGGCAGGAAATCCAGCTCGTCCATCGCGGGAATGGCAACCCTCAATACAGGCATCTACTTGACAGTAACCGTTACGTCGCGAGTACGAACAGGCTCATTCACGTTGCCGCGCGCATATACGAAATGCAAGGTCTGCGTACCTTTCTGCACCGCCTCGAATTTCCAGAAACGGTGGCTGGAAGCGCCCACCATGCCCTTCGGCGCATCACTGGTGTAACGATCCCCTGCGCTTTTCACGACATTGATCTCATCTTCGTTAATCAGCTGCCACCAATAACCGGTCGAAGCGTTTGTGATGAACTCAATTTCGCAAGACTGGCCCTTCTTGAGCACTATCTCATTGGTTTCCTTATCCACTGCAACCAGCTTTTTCTGAGCCTGGCAGCCGAAAAACAGACATACGATTGCGCTGAAATAGATGACTTTCTTCATTTTCTCATAATTTTAAGGTGCAAAGATACAATTTTTCTTCATAGACCTTTCAAACTCATAAAAATTTAACCCGACAATCCGTTGATAATGAAGCATCTATGTATATCAAAAAAAAATAATCAGATTTTGCATCAGTTTGTTGAAAAAAATACACTAAAAATGAAGAACCTGCGTTTAGAATTCTTATTTTTGCAAAAATTGAAATAAGCGATTTATGAAAGCTCAAGTGATTGACGTCCTCAACACCATCTACGACCCGGAAATTCCCGTAAATATCTGGGAATTAGGGTTTATCTACAAGTTGGAAGTGAACAGCAATAACGATGTCTATATCCTGATGACGCTGACCGCACCTAACTGTCCGGTGGCGGAAAGCTTGCCCATGGAGGTGCAAACCCGCGTGTCGATGATCCCCGGCGTGAACAAAGTGGTGGTGGATGTCACTTTTGACCCGCCCTGGACCATGGACCGCATGACCGATGCTGCCAAAATGGAACTCGGTCTGCTTTATTAGCGTAAATCCTTCAATCAGAATTAATTATCAAAACCAAATACTTTGCGAATGGAAAATCAGAACAAGTACAACGCATTCAGCTTGTTGCAATTTATGTGGAAATGGCGGAAGTGGCTGCTCATCGTATGCGGTGCCACATTCATCGTGTCAGCGGCATGTTCCTTCCTCGTAAGGCCCCGTTTCAAATCCACCGCCATCCTCTACGCCCCGCGCACCAGCTCCGTCTCCAAAATCCTCCTGAACGAGCAAAACTACAACGAACGTCTGGAAATCAAGGCATTAGCTACTGTTGACGAAACGGAACAGATGCTGCCGTTCCTCAATTCCGTCGCCATCAAAGACTCGCTGGTAGAGAAATACAAGCTGGCCGAATACTACAACATCAACCTCAACAAAAAGGGCGGCCGGACCAAACTGTACAAGAACCTCACCAACAACATGACCATCAAGCGCACCGAATACGGCGCAATTTCCGTGTCGGTGAGCGACTGGGACCCGCAACGCGCTTATAACATGACCCTTGACGTGGTACGTTGGTTGGACACTATCAAAAACAACGTGGAACACGAACGTGCCTTGGCCGCCTACACCATCCTGCAACACCAGCTGGATTCTGTAGAACGTGAAATTGCCCTCGTGAACGACTCTATTCGCGAACTGATGACCCACGGTGTCTTCGATGTGAAAACCCAGAGTGAACGTCTCACCCAACAATATGCCATCGCCGCAGCTCAAGGCAATACTGCTGCTATGCAACGTATTCAAAGAGAGCAAGATACTATCGCCAAATACGGTGCAAAGCTGACTTCCTATCAGGATTTGGAATACAACTTCAGCAAATACCACGCCCTTTGCAAGGAGAAAATGCTGGACGCCAAAATGGACATGACCACCATCATGCCGGTGAAATTTGTCATCGACGAACCCTTTCCCGCGGACAAGAAATACTACCCGAAAAAATCCCTCATTGTCGTGATTTCCACCCTGTGCGCCTTCATCCTCACGATGATTGTGCTGTTAATGATTGAAAGAGTTGAAAACCAGTCTGTTAGAAAAGATACTACAGCAGATCCGCAAGATCACTAAGCGACAGATTCTCTTCTTTCTAGTCGCGATGTCGCTTGTGGTGGCCAACGGCTATGCCATAATCAGGGAATTTCCTGCTTTTCAGCTGATTACGGTTGCCGTTGTGGGCTTGTATCTTGTCTTTTTCCATACCGACTGGGCAATGTACCTCGTCGCCCTCAGCACCCCGTTCTCGATTATCCTCAGCAGCAAAAACATCCATTTGGGGCTGTCGCTGCCCTCCGAAGCGCTGATGATTCTGGTGACGATGATCTTTTTCGCCCGCATCCTCTACGACCTCCGTATTGATCGCACTTTTCTGAAACATCCCCTCTCTATCGCCATTCTGGTCTATCTCGGCTGGATGCTCCTCACTTGCCTGACGAGCGTGCGACCAGTCATCTCCCTCAAATTCTTCGCCTCGAAAGTGTGGTTCATTACCTCCTGCTACTGGTTTTTCATGCAGATGGTGAAGGACGACCTGAAAAACGCCGTGCGCTACTTCAACTGCTACGCCATCGGGCTATCCATCATCGTGCTGATTACCACCTACCAACACGCATTGAGCGGCTTTGACGAGCATTATGCGCACTACGTCATGTCACCCTTCTACAACGACCATACGGCCTACGGCGCAGCGTTGGCCTTCATGCTGCCACTTACCGTCGGCTTTATCTTTCTGCCCGACAACAGATTTCCGCAACGGATATTCTACATCGTCACCTCCCTGATCCTGCTCACGGGCTTTTATCTTTCGTTCAGTCGTGCTGCTTGGCTCAGTTTGGTAGTGGCCATCGGGGTGCTGGTGATTCTCAAACTGCGCATCAAACTGTCCTGGATTATCAGCGGTGGACTTGTGGTCGGGGTGCTGCTTTTTTTCTATGCCGACGACATTCTTTACAAGATGAGCCGCAACAGCCAAGATTCGTCAGGAAATTTTGTGGAACATATCCAGTCGATGTCAAATATCAGCACCGATGCCTCCAACATGGAACGTATCAACAGATGGACTGCCGCCTTCAGCATGATTCAGAAAAAACCCGTATTTGGGTGGGGACCAGGTACTTACCAGTTTGAGTATGCCCCGTTCCAACAGGGTTACTACCGCACCATCATCTCCACGGATTTCGGCGACGGCGGCAATGCCCACAGCGAATACATAGGTCCATGTGCGGAAACCGGTTTCCCCGGAATGTTCACCGTAATCGCAATTGTGATTACCTTTCTCATCTACGGCATCCGAACCTATATCCATTCTGATGACAAAACAATGAGAATCATATCGTTATGTGTAACTTTGGCCTTGATTTCCTACTACACCCACGGCTTCCTCAACAACTTTTTGGACACCGACAAACTTTCGGTGCTCGTATGGGCGGGGCTGGCAGTAATTACGGTCTGCAATGTGAAATTGCAGACACGGAATGCATAATTAATCCTCGGTATTATTCATGGCCTCGTCGAAACAATGGCGGCAGAGGGGTTCGTAAGCGTCTTTTTCGCCGAGGAGGACTTGTTGCTGGTTGGGGACGATGCGGTAGGAAAATTGGGCGAGGTCGCCGCAGCGCGTGCAGATGGCATGTTGTTTGCTCACATATTCCGCAACCGCCATCAGCCGGGGCATCGGGCCGAACGGAACGCCCTTATAGTCCATATCCAACCCGCTGACAATCACGCGGATGCCGGCATCAGCCAGCTGGTTGCAAACCTCCACGATGCCGTCGTCGAAAAATTGTACCTCGTCGATGGCCACTACCTGCACCTCCGACATATTAATATATAGCAGAATCTCGGAGGAGCTGTTAACTGGAGTTGAAACGCGCGAACTTTCATTGTGCGAAACAACCTCGGTCTCGTCATAGCGCGTGTCGATGGCCGGTTTGAAGAGCTCGATTTTCTGGTTGGCAAATTCGGCACGACGGATTCTGCGGAGCAGCTCTTCGGTCTTGCCGGAGAACATAGAACCGCCCTCTATCCAACCCTTTTTCTGATTTCTGTTCGCTTTATTTTCTAAAAACATCGTTTCCCAATATGTATAAATTTCGTATTTTTGCCTGCTTTTTTTGCGTGCAAAAGTAATATAAAAACCGTTAACCTGCTATAGAAAAATCAAAAAAATGAACGACGATTATCAAAAAATGTCGGAATTGTTGGATAAATGGCTATCTGACAGCGAAAAAGGGATTAAATTGGCTTTCATCGAGAAAGAAATCCTTTTGGAAAAGGTGAGAAAACTGTATGTGCAACTGTCGGGTTGCGCGACGGAGGAGTATGAGGCTCCGATGCCCGAAACGCCCGCACCCGAACCGAAGAAGCAATACTCGCCCGCCAAGACGATGGAGGAGGACGTGGAATTGTTCTTCGATACGGAACATGAGAGCTACAAGGCTGTGGAACAGGATCTTGAGCACATCGCCAAGGAGATTAACGAGGCACAGGAGCAGCCTGTTCAGACGCCAGAACCGGTGAAAACAACCGAGCCGGAACCCGACATCTTTGACCAAATTGAGGAAAAAGAGGTAGAAAAAAAAGCGGAGGATGCGCCGCTGACCGACAATGCGGAGGATCTGTTTATCGAGCCCGACTTTGAAATCACCGCGCAGCCCGAAGAACCGGCTGTGGAGGAAAAGGAACCGGTAATTGAGGTAAAAGAGGAACCAGTAATTGAGACAAAAGAGCCTGAAATTGAGAAAGTTCACGAGGAAAAAGGGGAAGAGGATCTTCACGAGGAGGATGACATTTTGCAATTCATCCCGCCGAAGTCCGCACCAGCGAAGCCTGCAAAACCGCAACGTTCGCTCAACGACCTTTTCAACGAGCGTCGTGAGGACCATTCCATCAGCAGCCAGTACCAGCACGCCAAGGTCAGAGACCTCACAAAAGCGATTTCTATCAACGACAAGTTTATCTATATCAAGGAGTTATTCCATAATCGGGGCGAAGATTTCAGCGCGGCTATCCGTCAGCTAAACGAATGCCAAAACATGGAGGAGGCTTTCGACTGCTTGGAGGAACTGAAACAGAAGTTCTTCTGGGATTCCAAATCCGACGCTTACCTGTCGTTCTGCGACCTGCTCCGCAGGAAATACTCCTAACCTATCTGATGCCTATTAACAGTGATCAAGCAGAAGTCCATAGACAGCGTGATGGCCGCCGTCCGCATTGAAGATGTGGTCGGTGACTTTGTCTCCTTGCGCAAGCAGGGCCAGGACTTCGTGGGCATTTGTCCCTTCCACGACGACAAAAACCCGTCGCTGCATGTCAGCCCGCGCCTCGGCATATACAAATGTTTCGTGTGCGACGCCGCCGGAAACCCCGTCAAGTTCCTGATGGAGCACGAAAAGATGTCGTACCCCGAGGCTATCGAGTACCTCGCCAAAAAGTACGGCATCCCCCTCGAATACGAGCGCAACGAAAGCGATGAGGAACGGCAACAACGCAGTCTGCGCGAAAGTCTGCTGATTGTCAATGAATTCGCGGAGAAGTTTTTCATGGACCAGCTTCGCAACACCGAGGAGGGCAAACTGATGGGCATGACCTACCTCAAAGAACGCGGGTTCAAGGATGCCACTATCGACAAGTTTCGGCTCGGCTACAGTCCCGATGCGTGGGACACCTTCACCAAGGCCGCCCTCGAAAAGGGCTATAAAGAGGAATACCTCATCGAATTGGGCCTTACCGGCAAAGCACAAAGCGGCAAACTGTACGACATCTACCGCGGCCGTGTGATTTTCCCCATCCACAACGACGCCGAGTGATCGGTTTCGGCGGCCGCGTGCTCAAAAAAGACGGCAAAGACCCGCGAAAGTATGTCAACTCCCGCGAAAACACCATCTATCACAAGAGCGACACGCTTTACGGCATCTATTTCGCCAAAAACGCCATCCACAAACAGCAGAACGTCTATCTCGTGGAAGGCTACACCGATGTGATTTCGATGCACGAGTCGGGGGTGGAAAATGTGGTGGCTTCCTCCGGAACCTCCCTCACACAGGGCCAAATCCGCATGATCACCAAGCGCACCCAACATCACGGTGCTCTACGACGGCGATATGGCCGGCATCAAAGCCTCCATGCGCGGTATCGACATGCTGCTCGAACAGGGACTTAAAATCCGCGTCTGCCTCCTCCCCGATGGCGAAGACCCCGATTCTTTCGCTAAAAAACACCGAGATAGCGAGTTGCAGGACTATTTGGCCTCCGAATCCAAAGATTTTCTGCTCTTCAAAGCCGATATTCTGTCGAAAGAGGCCGGCAACGACCCCATCAAGCGGGCCTCCATGGTGAACGAGATTCTGAAATCCATCAGCTGCGTGAAAGACAACATCGAACGAGCTTTCTACATCAAAGAATGCGCCAAACTGTTTGATTTGTCGGAAAATGACCTCAATCTCAACCTGCGCCGTTTCGTGTGGGAGAAAACCAAGGAACAGGGCCGGATTTCGCAACAGCAGCAACAGCAAGCCCAGCAACAGACGGGAGTTCCCGGGCAAGTTACCGTGGAAGAGCAAGTTTCGCCCGACCTTATCGAGACGAAAAAGCACACCGACATCGCCCCACAGACCGATTTACTGTACGAAGCGGAAAAAGAGCTGGTGCTTTTAGTGTTAAACTACGGCAATTATGTGATTTACGAGGCGGGGAAGGAAAATGAGGAGCGGTCCGATGGGCTGCGGGTCGATCAATATGTCTGCAACGAAATGATGAAGGAGGACATCCGTTTCCACTATCCGCTATTGGAGAAAATCTTCAACATGTACGCAGATTGGGCCTCCTACATCGGTAACCAGGATCAGATTATCCGCAATTTCACCCTGTCGGACGACCCGCAGGTCAGCGAATTTGTGATCCGGCACATCCCCGTGGAACCCCGCTTCAGTGAGCGTTGGAAAAAGAAGTACGACATCCATACGCACACCACCCGAAACAACCTCCGCGTCCTCCAAAACCAGGTACAGGACATCCTGCTCACCCTGAAGCTCCGCATTTTGGAAAACGACAGTGCTATCATCAACAAAGTGCTGGAAAACAAGGAATTGGCGAGAAGACCTGGGTCTCGCTCTGCAACAGCTCAACAAAATAAACCAGCTGAAACGGATTATCTCCCAACGCCTAAACCGCGTCGTCAGCCGCTAACCCCCTAACCCTATAACCTTCTAACCTCTTAACCTCCTTAAACCCTCAACCTTAAACCTTAAACCAAATATGACTTTAACAAAAGAAAAAAGAAACGACATCATCCGCACCTACGCCCTCATCATCCTAGGCACCTTCATTATGTCCATTGGGTTTGTGGTGTTTATTTCGCCGCTGAAGCTTGCACCCGGCGGCGTTTACGGTATCGCCATCATTCTGCACCACGTGTTCAACTTCCCCATCGGTCTTTCGGGCATCTGCCTCGACCTGCCGCTGCTGCTCATCGGCACATTGTGGCTCGGACCGAAATTCGGGGCGAAAACGCTGGTCGGGGTTATCTCGCTGCCGGCGTTCATCTCGCTGTGGGAAAAGGTTTACGGTTATGCACCGCTGATCGGGCTGCCGAATGACCCCATGACCCCCGATCCTTCAGCCACCTTCATCGTCGCCCTCTTCGGCGGGGTGATTATCGGTATCGGATTAGGGTTGATTTTCAAGACCCGTGCCACGTCCGGCGGCACCGACATCATCGCCATGATTATCGGCAAGTATCTGAAACATATTCCGTTAGGAACTATTCTCATCTGTGTGGATTCCACTATCGTATTGCTCGCTTTGGTCGCCTTCAAAGATTGGACCGTGCCGTTGTATTCCTGGTTGGTGATTTACGTGACTGGCGTGGTGATGGACAAGGTCATTGCTGGCTTCCATGGCAACAAAGCGGTGTTGATTATTTCCGAAAAATACGAGGAGATCCGGCAGCGCATTTTCGACGAGCTGGATCGCGGAGGCACCTACCTCAAAGGCGAAGGTATGTACAACCACGATGAGAAAAAGGTCATTTTTACCTCCATTTCGCGCAAGCAGTTGCCCATACTGATCCATTTCGTCCACGAAATCGACGACAAGGCTTTCGTAACGATTTTGGATGCGTCCGAAACGTTAGGGGATGGGTTCAGTTCGTTGAGGGAGAAGGCGTTGAATTAATCCATTTCAATTCCATCCTCCTGTAAATATTGATAAATCTTCCGGAATTTCTCCTCTTCCGGCAAATCCGCATCCACCCAGCGGATGTAGAATCCCATGCGTTCCATGCGGCGGAACCAAGTCATCTGCCGCTTGGAGAATTGGTGGATGGCCGTATTGAGCAACGACACCATATCACCATAGTGTAGCTCGCCTATGAGATATAACGTAACAAACTTATACTCAAGACCGTAGCGGATAAGTCGCTCGGGGGGAATGCCCTCATCAAGCAATGCTTTCACCTCATCCACCATACCTTCCTGCAGACGGGCCTGCAGGCGCTTCGTGATGCGCTCCCGAATATGGTCCCGCTCGCCCCGAAGCCCGATGATGGCCGACGGAACAGGATCCGACACAATCTGGGCATCCTCCTGGAATTGGAAACGATAGCCTTGCAACACCGCATCGATATAGAGACCGCTTCCGCCGCAAAGTACTACCCGTTTGCCACGGTTCCGAATATCCTCAATGGCTTTGAAAGCCTCCTGCTGGTAACGATAGACATTGTAACGTACCCCAGGCTCCTCCACATCGATCAAATGATACGGGATGGGGTTCCCATTATACTGATACTCAGACAAATCCTTCCCCGACCCGATGTCCATGCGGCGGAACACCTGACGGGAATCGGCACTCACAATCTCGCCGCCCAATTCGGCTGCTATACGTACCGCCACACCGGTTTTGCCTGTGGCTGTCGGACCTAAAACAGTGATTATCGGTTCGTTGTCGTTCATTTCACAGGTACTTGTTTAGGAATGTCATAGATTTCCATATTCTTCACTTCCTTGCCCTCAATTTCGAAACGCAGCATCGTCAGCCGGGTATGGATACCGTATTTTCCAGCCGCCCCGGGGTTGATAAACAGGAGGTTATGGTATTTGTCGAACATGATTTTCAGAATGTGCGAATGTCCAGCCACGAAGATAGTCGGATGCTCCTCTCGGATGATTTCCAACGCTTTCGGCTGATACCGACCCGGAGAACCCACAATGTGCATCAGCGCGACCTTGTGCTTCTCGCAGGTAAAAACCTCATATTCACCCACTTCGCGACGGATATCCCAATCGTCGCAGTTACCATAAACCGCCCGAACAGTCGGAGCGATAGCCCGAAGCTCATCGAGGATGAAATCGTCCATAATGTCGCCAGCGTGCCAAATCTCGTCACAGCCCTTGAAAAACTCAAAGGCATCGGGATGCAGATAGCCGTGGGTGTCGGAAAGTACGCCTATTTTCATTCTTTCACAGGGTTTCGTTGCTTTACAACCTCGAAAAGGGCAATGCCCGTGGCCACAGAAACATTCAGCGAACGGATGGTGCCGACCATCGGGATGGTGACTGTATCGTTGCAGTGCCGCAGATAGTCCCACGCAATGCCCTCGTACTCGTTGCCCATAATCAGACAGACGGGCCCGGTGAAATCCTTGTTGTAGTGCGCATGGTTGGCCTTTTCGGTCACGCCAATCACCTCAATGCCGCTATCTTTCAGGTACTGAATCACTTCCACAAGGTTAGAATGTCGGCAGACGGGTACTTTGTGCAAGGCACCGGCGGAACTTTTCACCGCATCCTCGTTAAGTTGTGCTCCACCGTTGAGTGGCAGAATGATGGCATCCACACCCGCACATTCAGCCGAGCGGGCAATCGCACCCACATTACGCACGTCCGTGATCTTGTCCAACAGCAATAGGAACGGCACCCTGCCCTCCTCAAAAATCGACGGCACAATGTTGTAGATGTCGCAATATTCGATAGCCGAGAGGAAGGCAATCACGCCTTGATGGTTCTGCCTTGTGAGCCGGTTGAGTTTCTCCTGCGGCACATATTGAAACGGAATCTTCCGCTGCCGCACCTCATAAAACAGCTGTTTGAACAATTCGCCCTGCAACCCTTTCTGGAACAGCACTTTGTCGATGGTTTTGCCACTCTCGATGGCCTCCATCACGGGACGCATCCCGTAGGTGATTTCGGTGTCGTTTTTCATTTTTCAGTGATCAGTGATTTGTGAATGGTGACGTTGCATGTAGAGACGCACGGCCATGCGTCTCTACGGTTTCGGTACCCGCACATAATGCGGCATTTCCATCGGGATTTCCATTGATAATTCAATATACCCTGCAAACTCGCCATTCTCAAACCACGGCGATTGGTAAATCAGTTTCTTCACGCCGTTTTTCTCGATGGTGTAGGCGTTGAGGTTGTGGTTTTTGAGCATCTCGACCAGTTTGGTCCGGGCTGGCTCGGGATGGCAGTCCAGCAGGTTCTGCCCGATAATATGTTTGCCGTGACTGAGCACGCGCTCGGCAGTCTCGTTCATTTCCAGTATCTTACCGTCCTTGTCGCAAACGGTCACCGAAAACGGCACATTGTGAAAATATTCCAGCATAGTCTTTGTTTTAAATTCGGTGGCAAAAATAGCAAAAAATACTATCTTTGCCGCCGATTAAAAATATTTTGTAGTTAATTTGAAGTTATTGCGTCTAAGAGAAAAAACGTCAAAAGGAAATACTGTAATTATTAATAAAATCAAACGTTTATGAAGAAAGTATTTTTGTTTCTGATGGCCTTAGTCTGTGCGTTGGCAGTCTTCGCGCAGAAGGGTGATCTGAACCTGAATGATCCCATCAAAGCGGATCCGAATGTGACCATTGGCAAACTCGACAATGGCATGACCTACTACATCCGTCGGAACACCTACCCGAAGGACCGCGTGGAGTTCCGTCTGGCCGTGAATGCCGGCTCCAACCAGGAGAACGACAATCAACAGGGCTTGGCGCACTTCACCGAACACATGGCCTTCAACGGTATTGAGGGTTTCCCGAGCAACACCATGGTTGACCAACTGCGCAGCAAAGGCGTGGTGTTCGGTGCTGACCTGAACGCCTACACCAGCTTCGACGAGACGGTCTATATGATCCCCATGCCGCTCGACGATCCCGCCAACATCGACCTCGGCCTCAAGATCCTGAGAGGCTGGGCCGCCGGTCTCCTTTACGACAACAAGGAGATTGACGAGGAACGCGGTGTCATCATCGAGGAATACCGCCTCGGCCTCGGTGCCGACGACCGTATGCGCAAAGAGTATTGGCCGATCCTGATGCAAGGTTCCCGCTATGCCGACCGTATGCCCATCGGTAAGCTTGACATTCTGCAAACCTTTGACTACCAAGTCATCAAGGACTTCTACAAAGATTGGTATCGTCCGGATCTGCAGGCTGTGATTGTGGTGGGTGACATCAATGTGGCGGAAGTGGAAGGCAAAATCAAAGCCATGTTCGGCAATATCCCCGCCAAGCAGAACCCCCGCAAGAAAGAGACTTACGGCATTGCCCCCAACAAGGAACCGCTCGTGGCTGTCTGCACCGACAAAGAGGCTACCGGCAATTCTGTGATGCTTATCCGCAAGCACAAACACGCCCCGATGAAGACCATCGGTGATTTCCGCGAACAACTTTGCATTGACCTCTACAACACCATGCTGGATGCCCGCTTCACGGAAATGGAGCAGGATCCGAAATGCCCGTTCTTGGGTGCCGGCGGCGGTTATGGCGACTTCATCGGCAACACCGACGCTTACGCTTTGGAGGCCACAGCTAAGGAAAACCGCATTCCCGATGCATTGCGCGTGCTTCTGCAAGAGGACTACCGCGTGCTGAAATATGGTTTCCTGCAGACCGAACTCGACCGCGCCAAAGAGGAACTGTTAGAACAATATGACAAGGCAGCCAAGGAGGTTGACAAGACCGAATCCTCCCGTTTCGCCTCCGAATACATCAACAACTTCCTGCGTCAAGACCCCATCCCCGGTGCAAAACGTGAGAACACTTACGCCAAGAAGCTGATGGAAGGCATCACCTTGGAGGAAATCAACGCCCTGGCCAAGAATTGGGTCACGGAAGACAATATGGTGGCCATCGTCACCGCCCCCGACAAGGAAGGTGTGAAAGTTCCCAGCAAAGAGGAAATCCTCTCTATCCTGAAAGACAAATCGTTAGCCAATGTCCAACCCTACGTGGATACCTACAAGGATCAGGAAATCTTGGAGAAAGAGACCCTGAAACCCGGCAAGATTGCGAAAGTGGAGAAAATCGATGCCGTGGGTGCCGAAAAGTGGACCCTTTCCAACGGCATTACCGTCTATCTGAAGAAAACCGACTATAAGAACGACGAAATCCTCTTCAGCGCCAGCAGTAAGGGCGGCAAAACGCTCTATCCTGTGAAGGATCTGGCTTCCGCCGATTTCGCTTGCGACATTATCGACCGTGGCGGTATCGCCGGTCTGGACTACAACTCCCTGATGAAGAAGATGAAAGGTAAAAACGTGGGTGTCACGCCGGAAATCGGAATCCTGTCAGAAACTTTCTCCGGTTCCTCCTCCCCGAAAGACCTGGAATTCTTCTTCCAGTACCTCAACGCCTTCTTCACCAACCCGCGCATCGATCCCAACGCTTTCGAATTGGTGATGGATGAGACCCGCGAGGGCATCAAGATGCTCCAGGCACAACCGATGTACAAGTTCATCGGCAGACTGATTGAAGCCGCTTACAACAACGATCCTTACATGAAACAGATGTTCTCCTACGATGAGGAATATCTGAAACAGGCCAACTTCGACCGCGCCGTGCAGATCTACAAGGAACGTTTCGCCAACCCCGCCGATTTCAACTTCTTCTTCGTGGGCAACTACGACGAAAAAGAGATGAAGGAATTTGTGGAACTCTACCTCGGTTCCTTGAAGACCGATCCCAACAAGAAAGAGAACTACAACCTCAGCGTGCTGAAACCGCGTCCCGACCAGGCTTCCAAGCAGGTCGTCTATGCCGGCACTGAAGAGCAGGGCTGGATGGGCATGTTCATCACCAACCCCATCGACTGGAACTATCGTAACTCCATCATCGCTGACATGATTGGTGAGGCTCTCGACATCCAATTCGTCAAGATTGTGCGTGAGAAGATGGGCGATGTCTATTCCCCGATGGTGCAGATGAGCGCCAGCAAACTCCCGCGTCCTGAAATGACCCTCATGATTCTCTTAGGCTGCGACCCGGTGAAGACCGACAAACTGGCCGATGCCAGCCTCAAGATCCTCAACGATTTCAAGAAGAAAGGACCCGATAATAAATCGTTGGAGTTAGTGAAGAAGCAGATGACCAGCACCCGCGCCAAGAACATCCAGACCAACCGCTTCTGGCTCGGCTACATCAGTGGCAAAGTCACTCAAGATGAACCGATTATCGCGCCTTCCGAATACGACAACATCGTCAATTCCGTCACCAAGAAGGAGATGGTCGAGTTCATGAAGAAGTACTTCCATCCCGAAATCTACACCCGCGTCGATATGCACCCGACAACGATGCAGAAGTAAGGAACATTCAAGTCAAAAGAAAAAGGCCCGCGAATCTCGCGGGCTTTTTTCTTTTAGAAGATCTGCAATCCAATTTCCCATTTCGGGAGATCTGGAGTGCTTGTACCTTTCACTTTCAGCAGGTTGGAAATGCGATATTGTCCGTAAATGGCAAACCGCCGCGTGATACCTATGCGCAGACGCACGCCGTAATCGACCGGATTCAACATATCACGATCCAAGAAATGTTTCCTGATGTAGGTGATTTCCTGATCGTTTTCGTCCTCCAGCTCAAGTTTGAAACGATTACCAGTGTTCCATTCGCCGAAAATGCCAGCATCCAAGTACCACCATTCCGAACCGGCACTGCTCAAGATGAAGCGGTTCACAATCTCAAAATCAAACTTCGTGACCTTGATATTCTTCTTATTGACAACATCCTTATCCTCATTCAAAAGCAAAAGTTCGTTGCCTCCAACATTGTATGACGGACCATAGAATGACGGATAAAACAACGGATCAAAATCATTGGCAACGGCATACCAAGAGGAGCCAAAACCGATGCGGAAGCCCAAAGCGTAGCATCTGGCCAAACGCCAGCTGTTGTCGAAAGCGAAAGTCAGCGAACGGGAGTGGCGGTTGGCTTTCGTAATATTCCCCTCCGGACTCCACATCGTGGGCACCATGAAGGAGGCATTCAACACAAAACTGAACTTATACGATTTGGGGAACTTGCGGATGTAAATGTCATTGTCGGGCGTGGAAATCTTGTTCGAGCAGCCGAAGTAGTTGGTGTTGGCGGCAGTGAGACTGTCGATCTGCGGCAGCGATTTCTGCCCGACGGCGTATTTCAGATGCTGTCCTTCACTCCAGAGTTCCAATGTCTGTCCGCTTTGCAGCTGGCTTTTGGAGAAACGGATCGCACCGTCATCCTCGCTGACATTCTTCTGGTTATAACGCTCAATCGTGCCGTCGCCGTTGATGATTTTGTAGAAGACGGAAGCGGGTTCCTTGCAGGTGACATACACCGAGTTGTCATCTTCCGACATAGAGATATTATTCTTGACTTCAGGCTTTTCGCCGAAGAAGTAGCCGGCTTGGGGCACGCCGTAGCCGAACGCGTAGTCGAAGTAGGGATAGTGGTTGGCGGATTTCTCAATCTCGGTCTTCAGCTGCCAAGCAGTGTATTCGGGATGCAACTGCTTGACGCAAGCGGCGAAACCGGCCACCATCGGGGAGGAGAAAGAGGTACCGGAAGCCTGCGTGTAATTGCCCTTGCTGCCAGCCACCCAGTTGTCTTCGCCTATGGCCACCACGTTGGGTTTCATACGGCCATCCGCCGTAGGTCCGAACGAGCTGAATTTGGCAATTTGGTCAATACTTTTGACGGCACCCACGGAGAGGACGCTGTCGGCATCGGCGGGGGTGATGAGCATCCGCCACTCCTTGTCATCGCCTTCGTTGCCCATGGAGTTGCAGACCAAAATACCCTTGCGGGCAGCGGTGTTGGCAGCCCGGGCCACCCGGGAGGTCTGGCCGTCCATATTCTTGAGCATATACCGCTGTTTGCCATAACCGAGGGAGCTGTTCAAGATGTCGGCACCGTTTTGGTCGGCCCATTCGAGTCCCTGCACCCACCAGATTTCCTCTTTCAGCGGTTCCGTGGCCACTTCGGTGCGGGCTAAAAGGAACTGCGCGTCGGGAGCCATACCGAGATAGCGGTTTCCGTTCATGATGCCCGCGATACAGCTCAGCACCATACGGCCGTGGGTTTCAGCCTCATAGACGTACTCTTTCTTCTTCACGAAGTTCCAGGTTTTCACAATCTGGCCGTTGTCGCGCAGATGCTGGAATGCCGGGTGCGTGTCGGCATCCTTAAATCCGCCGTCCAGGATAGCGATGCGCACGCCCTTGCCGGAGATACCGTGCTCTTTGAACATTTCCCCATGGTGAATGCGGATTTGCTCGCTGGCGTATTCGGCAGCCGTATTTTCGTTGACGGTTCTTTCCGCCAACTCCATGTCACTGGCAATCAGCTGCACGTCCGCCACAAACGGGAACTGCCGAATCTTGGCAATCTGCTCCTCCGTAGCCATCACGCCGGCTGCATTGAGCCACCGCGACGTACCCACCAGCTCCTCACAGGCGGTCTCCACCTGCGCAGCATAGCTGCCGTTCACGGGATAGTTGGTGATGTCGTACAAATCCGCCCCGCACAGCGCGTAACGCTCAATGGCCTTCGCATCGAAGTACTGGTACGGATCGAACGTGGTGTTCTGCTTGTCCGTGAAGAACACCCAATAGCTGTTCTGCGCGCCGGCGATGCCGAGGATGGCGCAGAAGAGGGTAAATAATAGGTTTTTTTTTTCATATTGTTTGTTATTTGAACTATTTATCTGTTGAAGGTGCAAAAATAACAAAATTGTAGAGACGCAATGCATTGCGTCTCTACTGGATCCATTATCTCGCCATCGCCACAATCTCCTGAATGTCAATTCCTAACAACTTGAGATTCTTCAGAAACTCCGGCACTTCCTCTTCCATGAACTCTTTCTTGCGGATGGCGTGGATTTTCTCGGGGGCATCCTCGTTGACGAAGAAGCCGATGCCGCGCTTGTTGGTGATAATCTCTTGGTTCTGAAGGTGTTCGTAGGAGCGCATGACGGTGTTTGGATTCACCTCGAAGGCTACGGCCAGCTCGCGCACCGACTTGGCCCGCTCGCCCGGCTTCCACGCGCCCGACAGGATTTGCTCGAACACCCAGTTCTCGATCTGCCGGTAGATGGTTTGTGTGCTCTTGAAATCCATACTATGCCTCCGTTTCTCTCATTCTCAGAAAACTCATCGCGTAGAAATAGACAATCGTCACACAACAAGCGACATACGGGAACCAATTACTGGAAGAGACAATGTAGTTTTCTACTACCTTATAATAGTTACCATTACGGATTTCTGCAGGCACCGTCAACAGTACATTCAACCATTCGGTACCGGCGATGATGGCACCAAAAACCAACGAAATAACGAAAACTGTCAACAGCAGTTTCCAGAACGGACTCTTCTTAAAATAGATAGCAGCGAAAAACATGGTGGAAATACAGGCATATATCTTTAACACGACCCCACCATTAGGAATTTGCACTTTCAAGAATTCAGCTAAATTGTGGATTCCACATGGTCCGAAAATGCCCGGTTTATTCAAAATTAATATGCCATATCCCAAAACCTGCCCAATCAGCACAGACAAAACGATGCCTGCCACGAAATAGACGTTGGTCAAAAACAGACCTGTCACCACTTTTTCGGCGTTGGTCGCAGGGGTCATCAAAAAGTGTATCCTGCTTGAAGGCTGGTACAGCTTGGAAAAGAAGCGGCATGGGTAATAGATCATAAACACAACAGCCGCTATTTTTATCTCTGTTATATAGGGATTGCCATATATAATCGTCATAATCAGAGATAATGCCGCCATGATGCCGAATGAATAGATGAGATCATTCCGCCAATTTTCATAAAAATAGGCCTTGATTAATTTAATGATATTGTCGATATTCATAATATTACGATTTTATTGATGAGACAATTCGGGTTAATTTTCAGTGGATGATTCGTCTTGCTGAGACGCACCTTGGCTCGTCTTTACGGAATCGGTGTAAGCCTCCAATTCATCCAGGCCATTAAAATGAAGCACTTGCGTCGAATCCTTTTCGATTTTCTCATATTTGATTCGGCCACTGCGGTAGCCGGTCTGGAAATCGATGGTGTAGCCGATGACCAGGCCCACCAGCAAAATGATGGCGGTGATGACTAAAATCTTATTGGTGTACTTTTTCATAATCTTCTGATTTTAAGGTTATTTGAACATTTCCGTGAACTCATTTTTGTTAAGGACAGAGGCGTTGAAAAGCAATTCCAGGTCAAGGGAAGAATCGAGGTGGTTGACGTTTTCTTTCACTTGAAGGACGCCGCGCGGAGTTTCATCGGTGTAGTAAAGTTTGCCCTCCTTTACCATTTCAGCTTTGCCCTCTTTCTCCATTTCCTCTTTGTATTTATTAGTTATTTCGTTATCCCTATCGAAGAGCAGCTTTTCGGTGATGACATCGCAGGGGGCGTTGAAAATCATGCGGCCGTTGTCGATGATGGAGACCGCATCGATGAGGCTGTACAGATCGCGCACCTGGTGCGTTGAGATGAGCACGGTTTTCTGCTCGTCGGCGTAGGCAGCCATCATTTTGCGGAAGATGCTCTTGGTGGGGATGTCGAGGCCGTTGGTAGGCTCGTCCATGATGAGCAGCGGCACGTTGGTGGCCAACGCAAAGGCAATCATCACCTTCTTCTTCTGTCCGTGCGAGAACTTGTCGATGAAGCCTAACATGTGGTTCATCTCCATTTCCCTAAGGTACTCCACGAACTGCTCATGTTTGAAATTAGGATAGAAGGGCGCGAAAGCATCCTCGAACTGATTGATTTTCAGATGGGGAACGTAAATCTCCTCCTGAAGGAAATAGATGTCGCTCATCTGTTGCGCGGTGCGTTTGTACGCGGGTTCGCCGTCAATGAAAGCGTCGCCCGACTGCGGAAACAATAGCCCCGTCATGATTTTCAACAGGGTGGTCTTGCCGGCGCCATTGCGACCGAGCAACCCATACATGTGACCGGGCTCCAACTGCAAGTTCACTCCGTTGAAGAGCTTGCGGTTTTTGTCGTACCCGAATTCTACATTTTGTAACTGTATCATATCGTTATAATTTTGATTAGTGTATTAGTGAACTAAAACACTGCAAAGATAATACAGTAATACAAAAATTCAACACTTTTTGAAAAATTTTTTCTCATTGATACTCAGTGTGTTATGATGGTAGTGAAATTTTTCTGCTCAAAAAAGGGCAAAATTTTCGCAGAAATTTGGAGTTTCGGGCGCAAAAACGCAATAAGTCGTGAACAAAGTGGTGACGTGGTGATTATTGGTCTTTCACAAGACAGATTAGAATAAATGACTTTCCAGAAACATGAGGATTTGGAACATATCGCAGAAATAAATTGTGAGATTCTGGAATAAATTGGCGGAATAATTTGCGAGATTTTGGAATTTTTCGTAATTTTGCACCGTTAAATAACAACTGATATGGAAGATTTCAGAATATTCAAACGTAAGATTTACAGCAGGTTGCTCCAGTGGAAACAGGAGGAGAACGGCAGGACGGCCCTTCTGATAAAGGGCGCCAGACGTGTGGGTAAGTCCACAATTGTGAAGGAATTTGCCCGTATGGAGTACAAGTCGTATATGCTGGTGGATTTTGCCAAGGCTTCGGATGAGGTGAAGGGACTGTTTTCGGACTTGATGAACCTGGACTTTATCTTCCTGCGGTTGCAAGCTATCTACAACGTGGTGCTGGAGGAACGGCAGTCGCTCATCATCTTCGATGAGGTTCAGGAGTGTCCGCTGGCGCGCCAGGCCATCAAGACGCTGGTGCAGGACCATCGCTACGACTATATTGAGACGGGCTCGCTGATATCCATCAGGAAGAAGTCGGAGAATATCATCATACCCAGCGAGGAGGAGCGGATAGAGATGTATCCGATGGACTATGAGGAGTTTCGCTGGGCAGTGGGCGACGAGGCTACGGTGCCGCTGCTAAGAAAGTTCTACGAGAAACGGCTACCGCTGGATCAGGCACTCCGTAAATCAATGCGGGACTTCCGGCTGTATATGCTGGTGGGCGGTATGCCGCAGGCGGTGAACGAATACCTGGACACGAACAACATGAGCCGTGTGGACAAGGTGAAACGCGGGATTATCGACCTGTATATTGAGGATTTCGGGAAGATTGACCCATCGGGACGTGCGGCACGTCTGTTCAGCGCCATTCCCTCGGAACTGAACAAGAACGCTTCGCGTTATCAGGTGGCCAGTGTGCTGAGCGACAGCGAGCGGAAGAATCTGGACGAGGTGCTGGAGAAGATGCGCGAGAGCATGACAGTGAACTTCGCGTTTCACTCGGATGACCCGAACGTGGGGCTGGCGATGCATTGCGACATGGACCAGTACAAGATGTTCGTGGGTGACACAGGCCTGTTTGTAACAATGGCATTCTGGGACAAGGACGTGACGGAGAACATTATCTACGACAAGCTGCTGAGCGACAAACTGTCGGCCAACTTGGGCTATGTGTATGAGAACATTGTGGCGCAGGTGCTGACGGCCACGGGCAACAAGTTGTTCTATCATACGTGGCCCACGGAGAGCAGGAAGCATAACTATGAGGTGGACTTCCTGCTGTCGCGAGAGGCCAAGCTGTGGCCGCTGGAAGTGAAGTCGTCGGGCTACAAGAGCCACGCATCGCTGGATGCGTTCTGCAAGAAATTCTCTAATCGTGTGGGCGAGCGGTTCCTGGTGTATACAAAGGACTACCGCAAGGACGGAGCCACGACGCTGCTGCCAGTGGTGATGACGATGTTTCTGTGATTCAGTATTAAAAAGTGTATCTTTGCCCCGTAAAAAAGGGATAAAAATCTAATTTTTATAGCAAAAAAACAACATAAATGACTAATCGTCAACGATATAGAGGCCGAAGTTACGATTATGGGGGTTATCGGTACTTCTTCAACGGGCAGGAGAGCGACGCGGAGGCCTATGGACAGGGCGGTTTGCACGCCTTCGAGTACCGTATGACGACACCAGCATCGGGCGTTTTTGGAGCGTGGACCCACTGGCAGGGAAGTTCCCGTGGAACAGCACGTATGCGTTTGCGGAGAATAGGGTTGTGGACGGCAGAGAGTTGGAGGGACTGGAGTGGGATCCCAATAAACCTTTGACAACTTCAAATGAGCAAATCCCCATTCGCGTTGTCTCCGCCAGTGACAATGCAAGGGTCGTTCCAACAGTATCGCCCAAGAAGAATTTACAATTTCAGAAGACCAAAATGGTAAATACACTGGAGCTTGGGGAAATCCGTCCAGCTCTACCTGAATATGCCAAAGCTTGGGCGGAATCTGCCGGGTATTTTGGTGCATACATATACCTTGATCCCATTGTGCGAGCTACGGCAGTGGGCGGATTTGCCGTAACCACAGGTTTGTTTGGACAATATGTTGCGTCAGATGTTCTGCCGTATGTGGTGGAAGGTGGAGATAAGCTATACTCATTAGGGTTAAAAGCGTACAATAATCCTTGGGGAAAAAGAACGATTGGAATAGGTTTAGGCATAATTGCTAATGAACAAAAGTGGTCTCCGGACATCAACTTCTCGGATCCTTTGATTAACATCTATAGCCAATCTACACAATTTTTTCTATATTCAGTTGAAAAAGCCAAGCCTTTCTTTTATATGAATCAAAAGGCTAATATAGATATTGTCCTCCCTAAAACAAACATCAATGAAAAACCCGATCAAACGCAATCAACTGAAAAAGAGGATTAACCTTCTCGTTAAAAAATACATGTTTTTTTTATTACTTTCCTTCGTTATCATAGTAGTGCATTATAAAAGTGGCAGTGGGAATAGCAGGTGGGAAACTTCAACTTATTCTAGACCCGCTCCTAATACGTGGCAATATGTTTATGAGCATATGTATGAAATCGTTTGTCTCTCGTTATGTGGAGGTGCATTTTTCACATTAGTATCAGAGTTAATCCATGATGATTGAAATAATCTATCGCAATCTAAAATGTATTCCTGATCTGCAAAAGATTATAGATGGTCAATAATACTTCTTCTATTGCTCCGAGTGCATGTAGGTATGACGGTCCTCAAAATGTCAGAATGTCGTTAGGGGATTGCGGTGACCCAATCAGGACTCATTAGAAGGTCATTCTCAAGGACGGAAAATTTTGACAGCGTTGCCGTATAGCGTCGTGAATTTAACGGAAGAGTAAAAAGTTGTCCCTGTTTGTCCCCGTTGTCGTCCAAAAAACAATCCCTTGCCTTCCCGACCCGAAAATAATTGTATTTTTGCGCCGTAAATCTTACCGTCATGAAATACCCTATCGGCATACAGACATTCGCGAACATTATCAACGAGGAATACCTCTACTTAGATAAAACCGCCATGGTGCACAAACTGGCCAACGACAGCAAGTATTACTTCCTTAGCCGTCCCCGCAGATTTGGCAAGAGCCTGCTTGTCACTACGTTGGAAGCCTACTTCCAAGGGCGGAAAGAGTTGTTCGAAGGGTTGGCTATCAGCGAATTGGAGAAGGAATGGAAGCAGTATCCTGTGTTTCACATTGATCTCAATGCAGCAAAATACACCACCCCCCAAGCCCTCATCTCCATCATAGACGGTCATTTGCGCCAATTTGAACAATCATACGGCAAAGTACCCGAAGAGGACACCGTTTCTGAAAGATTCAAAGGAGTCATCAAACGCGCCTACGAGCAAACCGGACAACAGGTGGTAATCCTGGTAGATGAATACGACAAGCCGCTGTTGGAGGCCATCGGCAACCCCGAACTGCAGAACGATTACCGAACTACTTTGAAATCTTTTTATGGCGTGGCCAAAACGATGGATAGTTACATCCGTTTCGCTTTCTTCACGGGTGTGACAAAGTTTTCGAAAGTGAGTGTATTCAGCGACCTCAACAA
>CAJOKR010000019.1 GCA_905235135.1 uncultured Bacteroidales bacterium | reverse complement strand
AATGCCATCGGATCTTCTTTGTCTTTCTCCTCTGCCGAGACTTTCCCAATGTTGAGTAACATGCCGATGGCGCAGCCGGTGACGAACAGGGAGGCACCGCCACTGCTGACGAACGGAAGTGTTTGTCCGGTGGTGGGCAACAGCTCGCAGTTCACCCCGATATGCACGAGCGCTTGGCAAGTAATCCAAAACCCGATGCCGAAAGCTAACAACCGCCCGAAGGAGCCGGTAGCCTCCTTTGCGATTTTCCGCGCCCGATAGAAGAAAATGAGGTAGGCGAACAGGATGGCCACGCCCACTACAATGCCGGTCTCCTCAAAAAGAGAGGCGTATGCGTAGTCGGTTTCCTTCTCGGGCAGTCGGTTTTTGATAACCCCTTTGCCCGGTCCGGCGGGATGGAATCCCGACCGCGCGATGGCCGTCCGCGCCAGAATCATCTGGTCGCCGTAGCCGTCAGTGTTGTCTTTTGTGATATAATACTCCAAACGGTTGATGAAGGTACCCATACGGCCGAACTTCGCCTGTTTCTCGTCACTGAGGTTGACCGCAATAATCACAGCCATGACCAACAGAACGGTGACAATCCCGACCATTCCGGAGATGTCGCGGAGCTTGAAACCGCCCACGAAAAAGAGCACCAACCCCGTGATAAAGAGGATGATAGCGGTGGACATGTTCAAAATAGCAATACCAAGGCAGAAACCGCCGAGTAGGAGGAAGAGGAAACGGGCATTCGAGGATGAGATTTCCCCGTTGACATGATACAACCGTGCAATGTAATGTGCTATGTAGAAGATAATTAGAAAGCCAATAACATAGAACGTCTGCACATCGCGGCCCAAAATGGTGATACCGCGCACCGCCTGCGACAGCAAGGTCATGATGAGCAATGCGAGAGCTGTGAAAAGGACGAAGGGAGCGGCAATTCCGAGCTTCCGGTAGTCGAGCTTGTACAACAGAAACATACCGACATAGCCGAACAGCAGGTGCTTAAGATGCTGCAGCACCACTTCGCCGCGCATACTGTACACCATGACGACTGACACGGCCGAAAGGAACAGCACAAGGATCAGAATCACCTTGTCGGCCTTCAGGTTGATGCGCCGTAGGAGCGGCACTTTCGGAGTTGCGGTATCGGCTTCCATAGCAGTGGTTAGAGTTGTGCGACAGATGCTTTGAAACGGTTACCGCGCTCGCGGTAGGTAATCTGGCTGTTGCCATGAATGCCCGGCGCGTAAAGCACGACATCGCCACGTTGACAAGCGTAGAAGGCGTGGTTCACCGCATCATCCATGCTCATCGTCATCATCACCGGAACGCCCATCTCGGCAATCCGCTGATAGACATCGATGTTGTAAACGCCTTGAAGGACAACCTCTTTGACCTTCTGACGGGTCTCATTCAGGATGTCGTCCGTGAGCACATCCAACGAGTCGATATTGGTAATCCAGACCGTCGGTTTGGTCATCGACTGCAACGAATACCACACGGCATTGGCGTTGGTAGAACGGGCGTCGTCAATAAATTCCACACCGGCGAAACTCTTGACGTGTTCCAATTTGTGCGCGCTGCCCTCGAAGTCGGAGAGCGACTCGGCAATGTTCCGCTGACGCAGCTTGATGAGCTGATCCGACAGCGTTCCCACGCGGGGGTTGGAGGTTTCTTTGGCTTGCTCGAACAAGCGGAAGCTATTGGTTTTCTTTGTAGGCATAATGGTTTTGGGTTTTGGTTTAAGGTTTATAGGTTACGTGGTTATACGGTTAAGGGGTTAACGGATTTTCAGGGTGGCGATGGTGAGAACGGCGAGCAACATACTGACAACGATGAAGCGTTGCACAATTTTCGACTCGTGCATCCCTTTCTTCTGGAAATGATGGTGAAGAGGCGCCATCAGGAAGATGCGGCGACCCTCGCCGTAGCGTTTCTTGGTATATTTGAAGTAGGTGACCTGCATCATCACCGACACCGACTGCGCCAGATAGATGCCACAGAGGATTGGAATCAAAAGCTCCTTGCGGATGATGATACAGGAAACCGCCACCACACCGCCGAGCATGAGACTTCCAGTATCGCCCATGAAGACCTGCGCCGGGTAGCAGTTCCACCAGTAGAAACCGATACACGCTCCGATGACGGCGGAGATGAAAATCACCAGCTCGCCGATATTTGGGATGTACATAATACTCAGATAATCAGCAAATATGACGTTGCCCGACACGTATGCAAGGATGGCGATACCGACGGCAACGGAAGCCGTCACGCCGGTTGCCAACCCATCCAACCCATCGGTGAGGTTAGCCCCATTGGAGACTGCGGCGATGATGAATACAATAATCGGGATGAAAAACAGGAACGACCACTTGCCGGTCTCGTCACCCATCCAGCGGGTCAGGGCAGCGTAGTCCAGCTCATGATTCTTAAAGAACGGAATCGTGGTCTTGGAGGAATGGTGCGGCTCATCGAAGAGTTTCGGGGTGTGCGCAGTTTCCTGATTATCAACTCGCAAAATCTCATTTGTCGTAATCTGGGTGGCCTGCTGCTTCTGAACGCTCTTTTCGCAAATCACCGCAGCCGGATGGAAATACATAACAGAACCGACCACCAAACCGAGCAGAATCTGTCCTAACAATTTCTTTTTCGGGGAAAGACCTTCCTTGTTTTTCTTGAAAACCTTGATATAGTCGTCGATGCCGCCCAAGAAGCCCAACCATAACGTGGTGAAGAGCATCAGGATGACGTAAATGTTCCTCAGTTCGCACAGCAGCAGCACCGGAATCAGGATAGCCGCGATGATGATGAGGCCGCCCATCGTCGGGGTGCCCGCTTTCTCGTTTTGTCCAGCCAAACCCAAATCCCGCACACTTTCACCTATCTGTTTCTTTCTCAAGAAGTTAATAAAGTACTTTCCGAAGAAAATGGCAATCACGAGTGCCAACACGAAAGCGGCCGCGGACCGGAACGAGATATATTGGAAGACACCCGCTCCGGGGTATCGTTTTGTATGCATCCAAGAGAAGAGATAATACAACATATTCTACTGATTTACTGAATATTGAGACAATTCTTAATTTCTTCCGTATCGTCAAAATGATGCTTGACGTGGTTGATTTCCTGATAGTTTTCGTGACCCTTACCTGCCACCAAGAGTACTCCTTGGGGAGTCAGCATCATGCAAGCGGTCTTGATGGCCTCGCGACGGTTCTCGATGACAACTACCTGTTTGCTTTTCCCCGCAGGAACACCCTTGAGCATATCGTTCAAAATGGCCTGCGGATCCTCGGTGCGGGGGTTGTCAGAGGTAAGGATGACTTTGGAACTGTACTTGCAAGCAATCTCCGCCATCTCAGGACGTTTCAGCGCATCACGGTCGCCGCCGCAGCCCACTACGGTAATCACCTCAGCGTCCTTGTCCACGATGTCGCGGATGGTCTTCAGCACGTTTTCGAGCGCATCGGGCGTATGCGCATAATCGACAATTGCCGTGGCACCTTCTGCGGAGCGCATCATCTGGAAACGTCCGGCAGCACCGTCGAGCATACTCATCTTCGTCAACGCCAGCTCTTCACCCATACCTAACAGCACGGCAGTGCCATAAATCGCTAACAGGTTGTAGGCATTGAACTTACCGCAGAGTTTGAAGAAAACTTCGTGATTGTTGACCCGTAGGTGAAGACCTGTGAAAGCGTTCTCCATCACCACCCCTTTGAAGTCGGCAGCGGTGCGCAAACTGTAGGTGTGAACGCTGGCCTTCGTGTTCTGCACCATCACCCGACCGTTCTTATCGTCAATATTGGTGAGTGCAAAGGCGGATTTGGGCAGTTTGTCGAAGAAAGACTTTTTCGCCGCAATATAGTTCGCGAACGTCTTGTGGAAATCCAAATGGTCGTGGGTGATATTGCTGAAGATAGCGCCAGCGAATCGCAACCCAGAGACGCGGTGCTGGCACAGCGCGTGGGAGCTCACCTCCATAAAACAGTATTCGCACTGTTTGTCAACCATTTGCGCAAGCAGACGGTTGAGTTCCACGGCATCGGGCGTGGTGTGGGTCGCAGGAACTTCCTCCTCCCCCACCCTGTTGACGATGGTGGAGAGCAATCCTGCCTTGTGACCCGCCAGCATGAAGAGACGGTGCAACAAAGTCACCGTGGTGGTCTTGCCGTTGGTGCCGGTAATACCCACTAACTTGAGCTTACGGCTCGGATGGTCGTAGAAAGCGTCGGCGAGCTGCCCCAAAGCGATTGAGCTATCGGGAACTTTGATGTAACAGACTTCCTCGTCAAGGGTTTCGGGCAACTCCTCGCACACCACCGCACGACATCCCTGCTTCACAGCAGCCGGGATGTATTTGTGCCCATCGGTCTGCGTACCACGCTGAGCCACATACAGTTGCGTGACATTATCACGCTCCTGCGCGGCCACGGCACGCGAGTCGAACAGAATCTCCGAAATGTTCAGCTCCGGATTTCCCGTCAGCTCATGCGAGCGCAACGATTTCAGCAGTATATTTAATGGTTTCATTGTCTTTATAAAGGTTTTAGGTTATAGGTTTTAGGTTTTTGAAGGTAGGTTCACAAATTGGAAAACAATCACGGGTCCAGGTACAATTTCACGGTATGCGTTTTATCGTCAAGCACCTGCGTTTTGACGCGGCCTTTGCCGGAAATGCGGACCTTGTAGCCGGCGCGGATGACCTCGGCAACAGCATCGGAAGCGAGCATCCCGCGCACATCGGGCATTTTCTGGTATTGGTTCAGCGGCAAAGAACGGGCCGTGACATGTCTATTTGTATCAGTCTGATCCACACGAAGATATGGCACATCGGTATCATATTGAACGGTGTCGTAGCCCAAGCCAGCCATTAGCGTGTTGAAATACTGTCTGCGGATGGGGGCGGTGCGGCCCAGCGGGGTGAATGGCGAATCAGAAGCCTTGCGAGTCGCGCTATAGTTCGAGCTGTTCATGATGCTGCGGGCAATCTTGGCGAAGGCATCGGCGGCCACAGTGCTGTGATGGGGAACTCCGTAAATATAGACGATGACCGTGTATTGCGGCTTGTCCATCGGGAAGTAGCCGCAGAACGACACTGCGTTGATGTCCTTCCGGTAATCGTGGATGCTCTCGTCCCAAATGTCACGGGTACCCGTTTTGCCGGCAAACATGCAGTTTTCGTCGCGGAATCGACGTGCCGTACCATTGTCACCCCACACAACCTGCTCCAGGTAGTGCTGTGCCTTCTTGACCGTGGAGGCCGACGCTATCGAATCCATCAGCACCTCCGGCTCGAAACGCTGGATAGTATCGTAAGTATTTGTGACATAGCGTACAAACAGCGGTGCCATCATCTTCCCGTTATTGGCGATAGCGTTATAATATATTAAGGTACGGATGATCGGGATGTTGAAACCGGCACCGAAACAGGTGGCGTAGTAGGTGTTGAAATCGTTGGAACCATCCCGAATGCGTGCGGGCAGCAGGTCACCCAACTGACTGTGAATCGTGTCCAACAGTCCCATCTTCTTCAACTGTGCGAGATACTGCGGGAAGCCTCTTTTGCCGTAGGCATCGAAAATCATACTGGCCATACCGACGTTGGAGGAACGCTGGAAAACCTCAATCGGAGGCACCTCGATGGAAGTGTACTTGTAGTCCACCTTCGTATAGTGCTTAATCTGCCCCGATTTCGTGGGATAATCGAAAGTATGGTTGTAAATGGGATAGCGACCGACCGTGTCGTTGGGCACTTTTTCGAGATAAGCCAGCAATGAAGCCAGCTTGAAGGTGGAACCGGGCTCGACCTTGGCATTAAGAGCATACTCCATACTTTCAGTGTAGTAGGAAGCATCCGCAGCGGCGCGGCGCAGGTTTGAAATGGCCTTGATTTCGCCAGTAGCAGTCTCCATAACGATGGCACATCCCCACTCGGCATTCAGCTCCGAGAGTTTCCGTGAGAGCTCGTTATGCACCGCGTGCTGGATTTCCAACTTGATGGTTGTGTGGATGTTATAGCCGTCCGAGGGATCCATGCGCTCGCGAAGCGGTACCTTGGCGTGGTTGAGTTCGAGGTACTTCTTACTGCCTTCCACGCCGGCCAGAATATCGTTCATCTCATGCTCCAGCCCGTATTTGCGGTCGGGAGTCTCCACCCCGAGCGTGCGCTTGGCCATCTCACCGTAAGGGTTGATGCGCACGTTGGCGGGCACAAAGTTGAAGTGGGTGTACATACTGCGCTTCCGCAGCGAATCACCCGACTTCTCGTCCTTGACATTTTTATATAGATACGGCCGGTTCTTGATGAATGCCGTGTCCACACCAGTGACCCACATCCGCTCGTCCCACTCTTTCACGGGGAAGAGGGTCGCATAACGCTTCTTCTGGATATTGCCGATAAAAAACTGATAATAGTAGTCGGCGTTGTATTTCGGGAATCGGTCTTTGAACTGGGCCTGGAAATCGTCTGCTAACTGGCGGAAAATCTCATCGTAAGCCTTGGGATTCTTTTGGAGCGTGTCGGCATACTGCTTGGCGAAACCCTTACCGTCAAAAGCGACCTCAAAAACGGTGAAGTTGGCCACCAGCACACGGCCGTGGTCGTCGTAAATCTCACCACGGACGGGCCGCAGCGTGTTCTCGCACACATAACAGTAGGTATCGTCCTTCACTTTGTCCTCCCATCCCGGCTCGGTTTTATCCACACACTTTTCGGAAGTGCCGGACGCGACGGCGCTCTCAAAAATCGAGAGATACAGGATCTTGACCAGGCAGGCGATGCCCAGCAGAACCACCAGCAGATAGACGACGGACATCCGCCGCAGGGTAGTCGGGGCGACTTCGGGCTTGTTATTTGTCCTCATGTTTCCGCTCCTTTCTTTTAAACCAACGACGTTTCTCCACCGGCTTCGGCGTCGCCTTCACCGTGAAACACTGTTTCTCGTCCGTGACATATCCCTTTTCCTGCATCCGTTGAATGAGGATCTTATTCTTCTCGTATGGAATAAACTGGTTATTGGCCTTCAACCGGCTGATTTCCAGCTTGTACGTATTTTCCAAAGCTTCAATTTCCCGCTGTTTGGCCCGGATCTGCTGCTCGCTGACCACCAGCGCCACGACCAGCACGAGCACGAAGCAGAAATAGAAATACCACGGACGCATCTTCTTGTTCACCAAAATCTCGCCGCCGAAGATGTTGGAGAAGAAGCTGCGGAATCTGGATTTCTCCTGCTGCCGGGTGTTGCTATTTCTCGATGTCGTTTCCATTATGTGCGGGGAATGATTTTTTCGGCAACACGCAGTTTAGCGCTGCGGGCACGTGGATTCTGGTTAATTTCCTCAATATCAGGCATAACAGCCTTTCTCGTAATCAGCTTGAAGGGGGTCAGCGGGTTGCCGTAGAAGTCTTTTTCTATTTCACCGCGCAGATTGCCGGCGCGCATGAAGTTCTTCACCATCCGGTCTTCCAAGGAATGATAGGAGATAACGACCAGTCGCCCTCCGACCTCCAAGGCATCTACCGTTTGCTCCAAGAAGGATTCCAGCACAGCCATCTCCTGGTTAACCTCAATGCGGATGGCCTGGAAAATTTTGGAAAGGGTCTTGAGTTCCTTGCCGCGCATCAGCGACGGGCGGACTGCCTCCACTAATTGCCGGGTGGTCTCAATGGGAGCCTTCTCCCGGGCTCTGATAATATTTCTGGCCAAAGAACGTCCTTCGGAAAGCTCACCGTAACGGTAAAAAATATCGCTCAGAGAACTCTCATCGTATTTATTTACAATATCTTGCGCCGATTCACCGGTTTGCGTGTTCATCCTCATATCCAAAACGCCATCCTCACGATAGGAGAAGCCGCGCTCCGGGGTGTCGAACTGATGGGAGGAGACACCGAGGTCGGCCAAAATGCCGTTCACAGGGTACGCCCGATGATATTTCAGAAAACGGGTCAGATTCTTAAAGTTGGAATGGACGAAAGTAAAACGCTCGTCCTCAATCAATTGCGACTGCGCATCGGAATCCTGGTCGAAGGCGATAAGACGGCCGTTATCCAGTCTGTCCAAAATGGCGCGGGAATGACCACCACCACCGTACGTGACATCCACATACGTGCCGTTCGAGTCGGTAACCAAATAATCTACAGAAAGTTGACGGAGTACAGGGTTATGATATTCCATCGGCGCCCTCCTTCTCCGCTAAAAAGTGACCGAGGTGCATCTCCTCGTTGAGTTTTTCGAGTTCCTCAGGACTCATGTCGAACTTCTCATGGTATTTCTTGCTGTTCCACATCTCAATCTGTCCGTTGTCCAGCACCATGACCAACTCCTTGTCAATGGAATACATGTCCATCATCGGTTTGGGGATAACGATGCGCGACTGGGCATCACACTCCACCTGCGCGGTGTTGCGCAAGAAAGCGTTGCGGTAGAGCTTGACGCGTGACAGATTACGGTCGAGGGAATTCATGTAGTCCATCTGCTTTCGGTAAGCTGTTTCGGACCAGAGCGTGATGTATTCACCGAAGCCGTGTGTGACATAGAAGGTTCTGCGGTCCTCCTCCGACAACGAACGCAGCAGAGCCATGGGCAGCTTCAGCCGTCCGCTCTTCTCTATCGAGACTTCCCAATATCCGTATTCGATTGCCATTTTTTGTCACAATTTTGAGCGACAAAAATATAATTTTTCCATATCTAATTTCCATAATCCGAAACTTATTTAACATCTGTTGTTAAAAATACAATATAAATCATTGATTATCAACATGGAAACTAATGGAAAAAAGTTTTCAACATATTTCAACAATTTCCATAAATCACTAATAAACAATATATTAGGTTTTAGTATCAACAACGGCAGTTATATTGTTTATTTTCAGTTTATTACAGAAATATCATGGATCAAAATGGATAATATCACGCTATATCTGGAACAGCATTGGAAATAAATGGAAAATTTTGGAGCAAAATATGCATCGGGGCACAACCGAGCACAAAAAAAGCGGTCACGAAACCAAGGGGCATCGTGACCGCCGTTATATTTGGACGCTTCTCTTAGCGCGGTCTAACGATAGAGCCGCCGGAGCAAGGACAGTTGACGTCAGGGTGACAGTCATCACTAATGGTGCCGTAAATGAGTGTGCTGCCGCCGCTGAGCTCCACATTTAGGCTCGTGCAGCAAGTGACATCAGCCTCACTGGCGCCGCTCATATTGCCACGCACCACAGGAACATACAGGTCGGAAGCCGCCAGTCTGCTGGCGCCGCTAAGATCCATCTTCACCTCATTCTGGCAGTCACCGCCAACCGTGACCTTTGAAGCACCGGAAAGCTCGAAATTGATTTTATCGGCTTCGACAACGCCCGAATAGGTGGAAGCCCCCGAAAGATCAACATCGAGGTCTTTGGCCAAGACATTACCCCTATAGAAAGAGGCTCCCGAAAGGTCGATCTCCACGTCATCTCCGGTGAGGTCGCCCGTGAACGACGAGGCACCGCTGAGGTCGAGGTCACGAAGCACAGCCACCGGGATGACTGCGGTAGCCACTCCGTTGTAGCCATTAGTCGACATCGGCTTGAAACCGATGTGCAACTTGCCGTTCACCACCCTCACATCAACATTTTTATGGGCAAGATCGCCCACCGTGACGACGACATCCGTCACCTGGTCGCTGACCGTGACTTGGAAAGCGTTGCTCACCTCAAGACCTGTGAAGGGACCGTTGATGGGATAGTTCCGGGTTGTGGAGAGTCCCCAATCCTTTGTGCATCCGCAAAATAGGGCGCACAACGATAGCATAATCAATGTCTTTTTCATATCTGTTTTTGTTTAAAAATTTCCAGCGGCAAAAGTAGTAAAAATGAGGAAATGCGTTTTCACTTGGCGGAATAATCAATGCCGAACTCGATAAAACTCCCAAGTGTCGGAGTGCCCATCGGGGTAGGTGTAGCTCCAAATCAGTTCCTTGTCGGTTAGTCCGTCAAGATGAAACTTGGTCTCCCGACCGATGCTGCCGCGCACGCTCTTGAGGATACGTTCACCCAGCTCGGTGGTCTGCGATTCGTCGCATCCCTCAAGGGTTGTTTCCAAAAACTCCATCCGAAAAGTCTTCTCTTCGCCAGCGAAATAGAAGTCCTCGCCCTCCACGCGCCACCTACTCGGGCTGACATAGTTGAACACCCAAATCACCGCGCCGCCGTCGTTCAAAATCACCTTATAGACCTGCCGGGCGGAATCAAGGGCAGTGCCATCGTCATAGAAATCCATGGTGCCGGTTTCGTGCACATCAATGTGTGCCTCAGCGACATCATAATTCCACCCATGCTGGTAGGTATAGTGACCCGCTACCTGAGCGGGAGTGGGTTCAAGGGTGTTCTGTACCGTGCGGCATGAGCCTGCGACAAACAGAAGTGCCGCGAACACGAAAGTTGCTGTAAATAATCGTTTTAACATATTTTTGTATTTGTTTCTATGACTATATGTAACTTATAGTTTGTAGATGGTTTGTTGCAATGCTTCCAGAAACCGTGCGGCATCCCCGCCGTCCATCTGCACATGGTGGAATTGGAACGAGACTGGCAGCATGGTCTTGAACCAGCGTTTGCGGTATTTGCCCCACATCACCATCGGGTTGAGGAACTTGTCGGTATATTGGTTGACAATGCAGTCGAGCTCTGTCTGGATCATGGCAGACGTGCCAACGATCATGTAGCCGTCGAGGAAGCTGCTTTGGCATTCTTCCGCCACTTTGGTCGTTAATTGCTGGTAATCGCGGTTGAACTGCTGGATGTCGGTTGAGAAGGCTATGTCGCAGGAATTGATTCCGCCACGACAATTGCGCACCACAACATTGATGGCAATTTGGTCGTACTGGTACAGCTTTCCGTTCTCCGGCAACAAATGGAGTTCCTTCGTCTCACTGGCGGTCTTGCCAATGCACCAACACATCAGCGTGTTGAACTTGATGTTGTTTTTTCGGCTAAGTTTCAGCAAGTGGCTGACATCCATGGTTTTTACCAGCGTCACCATGGGCATGGGGGCGCTCATCCACATCTCGAATGCGAAGGCACGGTTGGTCTCTTTGGGATTGATTTCTTGTTTCATTTTACATTTTAGGGTTGAGGCGGCAAAAGTACACAAAAAAGTCTATCAAAGTTCCAGCCGCAGCACTCGGATTGGCCTTCCCGCCCCCTGATACTGCGTTTCGTCAATGCAGGTTTCGCCAGTGGGCACGAAGCCGCATTTCTCCATCACACGGCCCGAGGCGGGGTTGTCGATAAAGTGGCCGCTGACGAGGGATTTGATCTCCGTGGTCTTGCGGATGTGGTCCAGCATCAGCCGCAGCGCCTCCGTGCAGATGCCCTGATTCCAGTAGGGTTTAGCTACCCAATATCCGCAGATGGGCTCGTTCTCTCGGGCGGGTAGCTTGCAGTCGCACGAAGGACCGTAGCCCATCGCGCCAATAGCCTCGCCAGTGGCTTTCAGCTCAATGGCCCACGTGTTCAACGCATCGTTGAATACGGTGCGGATAATCTCTAAGCTCTCCTCCACGCTTTGGTGCGGAGCCCACCCCGCGCGAGGACCCACATCGGGGTCGGAAGCGTATTTGAAAAGCGACTCCACATCGCTGTCGCGCCAAGGACGCAGAATAATTCGGTCGGTTTGCATCATAATTTCGTCTCCTTTTTCATACTATAAACTGCCGCCACTGCCTCCACCAGTCCGAACACGAAGTAGAGGTTGCTGATGGCATTGAAACCCCACACCCACCATTCGAGGACGATCCAAAGCATCAAGATGATGCCGCAGATGAGGACTGCCCATTGTGCGAACGGGTGTTTCTTGAAAAGCAGATATGCCGCGGCCAATTGGGTGATGCCGTTCAGAAACAGCAGCACGAAGCCCGAGAGGATGAAGTTCCGGAAGAAGATGTCCGGCCAGGGCATCTTCGCACGCAACATCTCTAACAGCGGCTCGCCGCCCCAGGCTACGCCCGTAGGGTCAATCCACATCATCACGGCACCGCCTATTGCGCCGATGCCGATGAAAAGGGTCAGGATTTTTTCGAGTTTGATCATACTACTTATATGTTTTCCCGAAGACTGCGCAGAATAACGCAGACTTTTTCTGCGTAAATCAGCGAGTTCTGCGGGAGAATAATCCGTTAACAAAACAGCCACGCGTAAATCCCCGCCCCGATGAGGCATGGAATCAGCCCGATGAGCATTCCCCACAGAGACTGCACGAAGTGGTACTTCTTCTGATGGTACGCCGCGTCCATGTGTTCGGTGCCGGGCAGGCGCACGGACTTCAGGTTGGCGAAAAGCACCCAGTCGAGGAAGAAGCAATCGTACCAGTCGATAAAGAGCCAAATGCCGTAGCTCAGCGCAAACGCCGACCAGAAGTTGTAGGCACCTGCTAACTTCATCAGTCCGAGCATCACGGCAAGGGTGACGAGCAGCGCAAAGCCCTTCTTGAGCAGCACGGTCTTGGTGAAGAACTTCGACGGCACGCGCTCGTGCGTCTTGAAGTACTCTTCTTGGATGTCTTCCGGGTAGTCGTGAATCCACCACACGGGATTCTTCATGAGCGGAATCAGAATCATGGCCGTGAATGCGGCGGTCATAACGAGGGTTTCGATAATGATAATGGTCCAGTTCATATTATTTGTGATTTGTGATCAGTGAACAGTGATCAGTGATCGGTAAATTATTGATGATTACGGTTTTGTTGCTTGGAGAACGGTGATCGGCCGTGCCTCTGTCACAAGAATCACCCCATCGTAGAGTAACGTTGGAGAGACCCAGTCGCGGTACGACATAGGGAAAATGGCCATGAGTGGGGAGTAGCCCTCGCCCACATCACCCATCCACGTATAATCGGTAATCTGATGTTTGAGTGTGGAACCGTCCGGAATTTTCGAGAAATCGAGCCAACAGATCTCGTATCCGCACTTTTTGGCTGCTTCGGCCAGCGGATCTTTTGAGAAGAAGGTGTGGTTGCTGCGTTTGTTTCTCTTACCTGCACCAAAACCCTTTGGCAAACTGACTCTCGCCTTGTAGAAATCGGTGCCGATGACGAAATAAGCCTTGCCGAGCTCGTCAGACAAAAGCGCACCCATGGCCTTCCCATCCTTTCCATAGTTGTGGACACGCTGAATGTGTCCGTTGTGCCCTGAGATAAAAATACATTCGTTGCCACGGACCTCTTCCTAATCCATAATCCAGTGCGTGTTCACGAACATCAGCGAGTCGCGCAACGCAATCCCTTTCGACATGTCATCATACACCTTCCCTAAAGCAATATTTTGGAGCAGTATATCCGCAAAATGCACCGCCTGCGCCGTTGTAGAGTCGTTCAACTGCAGCAAATCCTGCCGTACGCTTTCTATCACTTTCGCTTTTTGGTCGGCAGTGAAGGAGGCTGAATACTTGTTCTTCCGTCTTGTCCCATAACTTCTCCAATTCTGCCGTCGGCACCGCGTATGTCTTGGCGGCCTCTAACAGATACTTATAGTTGTTTTCGTAAATTTGCATGTCGAAACCGTAGAAACGAAGGTCTTCACCTTCTTTCGCCGACGTATTGTATTGGCGCATCCACTCGATGAGGTCTGCCATCTCCTTAGTCCTGTAAATTGGGAAACCGATGGCCGCAGCCGCCTCCTGCGCCGTGCCCGCACCGCCGTGGATGTAACGGTTGACCGTCTCGCAGCTACCGTAGTCGCCCTCCAGCGCAAACGCCCGCACACCGTATTTCTCGACCATCAGCTTGAAAACATCCAGTTTGAGTTGCTGGAACTCGGCATTGCCATGCGTAGCTTCCCCCAATCCGATGATGCGCACAGAATCGGGAACAGTGATATCCGAAACATAACCTGCATGCATCGCAAATTCCTTTGTGTCAATAGGTTTTACTTTTTTAAAACCACCAAAGTAAGTGTAGAAACACAGAACAATAATGCCGCCGAAGAACAACGTCAGCAGAACCCAGCGAAGAGTGTGTTTTTTTGAACCTTTGTTTGTCATTGTATATCAATTATTTATTTACTTTACTTTCCTTCTCCCCCACCACGCACCACCGCACAAACGGAATCCGCCGGAGGGTTTCATAAATCAGTGGCGACAGGGTGAAAACCGCCACCGTCAGGATGATGTACATGGCCACGGGCGGCAGCTGGGTGTAATAAAACATCATGGAGCCAATGCTTGCAATAATCAGGTAATGAACGATATAGATACCGAAACTGGAGCGGGTCATATATCCCGCAAAGGCGTTGGTTTTGTCGAATTTGGCTATGAACCAACCCATCATGGCGAGACACATGAGCCCACCATAGATGCAGTTGAAGGGGTCGGCAAGATACTGCGGTGTAGTGTTGTTCTCGCCGTATGTGTCAAATAAAAGATAAACGCAAGCCGCAATGGCGCAAACCATATCTATCCACCAACCGTCAGACAGGTATTTTTGTATCTTCTTTGACGAGAAGCAATAATAGCCCAGCAGGAAGAAAATAAGGTAGAACAGCGGCTTGTAGAGGTTGTAGAGGCCGTCTGCGGATTCGGGGCGCGGGTTGAAAATAAGCGTCTGTCCGCCTAACCAATACAGTACACAAATACCAAAGGGTATAATCTTCGGAAGATACCAATATTCGTAGTCATGAAGGTGTTTTTTAACCTTCTCATTCTTTATTTTGAAATGCCAGTTTCTTGTTATCCGCCGTATCAGCAGCAAAATCAGCGAAAACAGCCATAAATCCTGGATAAACCACAACGGTCCTGTGCCACTAATCACCCAAAGGAAATACAGAGCAGGCTGCTTTAGGGAAGCCAGCACATCTTGTCGGGCTACAAGGGTGTTAAAATAGCCCGTCATCCATTGAAACACAAACAGTCCGATGGTGGAAGGGACCAGCAGCTTCAGGGTGCGGGACTTGAACCACTCCTTGCCGGAATGCCTGTCTAACGCGTACTTTGCGCTGATGCCCGCCAGAATGAACAGCAGCGGCATAAACCAGGGATAGAGGATGTACATCAGCACATCCTGGTATTGCGGGCCATCGCCGAAACCGCCCACGCCGCCGAAGACGCCCTTGTTGTTGTAAAAGTAGATGACGTGGTACAACAGCACTAACAGCACGGTGAACCAACGCAGATTGTCAATCCAGTATTTTCTCATACGGCTTATTTTTCAGGCGGCAAAAGTAAACAAAATGCGGGGATGCGTTTTCATTTCGCGGAATATTATCCTCCGCAGATTTCGCAGACAAACGCAGACTTTTTTCTGCGTAAATCTGCGAGTTCTACGGGCACCTTTAAATGAAAACCATATTCCTTTGACAATTGTATTTTTGCACCCGAATTTAATACCCAAAGAAATGAAAAAACTGTTATTAATAGCATTAGCGTTTATATTCGTAGAGACGCAATGCATTACGTCTCTACAGGCGCAAGATCTGGCGCATTACAAACAGATCGTGAAGGAGCTGAGTTCCGCGAAATACCAAGGCCGCGGTTATGCGTACGGCGGGGCCAACAAGGCGGGGAAATACCTGCTGAAAGAATACAAGAAGGCGGGCGTTGACGAGGTTATCTGTCAGTCGTTCACCATTGACATCAACACGTTCCCAAGCAAAATGGAAATGTCGGTGGATGGCCGCAAACTGACTCCGGGAGTCGACTTCTCCATGCGCGAGTACTCGCCGGGCGTGCGCGGCACCTACAAACTCTACTATGTTGACACGAACAACTACAACGCCGAGAAGATGTTCGCCGACCTCGCGAAACCCGAGTACAAGGACTGCTTTGTGGTCTGCGACTTCTGGTTTTCTTACCGTCATTACCAAGATTTCAAGAAAATTTGGGGTAAAGAGGGTTGCACCAACGCCGGCATGATCCAGACGTGGGAACCGCTGCTGAAGTTCTATAAGGCATACGGAGAGAAAGTGATGGGCAAGCCCGTCATTTGGGCCACTTCCGACTTTCCGAAGGACGTGCAAAGCATCACCGTCAACATCGAAAACAAGTTCTTGAAGGATTACGAGCTCTTCAACGTCATCGCCAAGGTAGAGGGCAAGCGGCACGACAGCTGCTTCGTCTTCACGGCGCACTACGACCACCTCGGCAATCTCGGCAAAAAGGTGTTCTATGCGGGAGCCAACGACAACGCCTCCGGCACCGCTGCCATCGTCACGCTGGCCGCTTACTACGCGAAAAACCAGCCCGAATATGACATGTACTTCATCGCCTTCTCCGGCGAGGATGCCAACTTGCGTGGCTCGGAGTGGTATGTGGACCATCCTGTCGTGCCGCTTTCGCAGATCAAATTCCTCATTAACATCGACATGATTGGCGACAATAACCCGGTGCAATACGTTGAAACCAACTCTGACAGCGGTTTCGCATTGTTCGACAAAATCAACGAACAACAGCATTACTTTAAAGGGCTGAACCGAGGCGAGTTAGCTGGTAACAGCGATCACTATCCTTTCACCGAAAAAGGCGTACCGAGCATCCTCTTCGAAAACGAGAGCGGCGATGCGTTCCAGTACTACCACACCATCCACGACGACTGGGAGCATGCCGTGTTCGACACATACGAGCCGCTGTTCAAATTGGTGAGGGATTTTGTCGAAAAGTATTGATGTTTTGTTTCCCGCAGAACTCGCAGATTCACGCAGATCTTTTTTCTGCGCAAATCTGCGAGTTCTGCGGGAAAATTATATTTTTGCCCCCAAAAACAAACCAATATGATCTTATACTTTTCGGGCTGCGGGAACAGCCGGTTTGTCGCCGAAAGCATCGCTAAGGCATTAGATGAAAGACTGTTGTTTATTCCAGAAGAGGAACGCAACGGCAAGTTTGACTATGAGTTGAACGACGGGGAACGTTTAGGCTTCGTCTTCCCCATCTACTCTTGGTGCCCGCCGCAGTTGGTGCTGGATTACGTGAAAAAACTACACTTCAACCATCAGCCTTCATACGTGTGGATGGCGGTAACCTGCGGCGACAACGGCGGCTATGCCGACCGCGTGTTCCGGCGGCAGTTGGAGGAAATCGGTCTGCCGATGCACGCCGACTTCTGCTTCCAGATGCCGAACACCTACGTCAACATGGCGGGCATGAGCATCGACAAGCCCGAGAAGGCGGCCCGTAAAATCGAGAACGCCAAAGCGCACCTTCCCGCTGTCATCCAGAGCATTACCGAACGGAAGAGTGCCTCGGAAATGCGGCGCGGAATCTTCCCTCGGTTCAAGACCAACGTCATCGGGAAGAGCTTCCACAAGTGGGTCTCAGACGAGCCGTTCTTCACCACCGAAGCCTGCATTTCCTGCGGCAAGTGTGTGAAAGTCTGCCCGTTGCAGAACATTACATTGGAAGATGGTCGCCCGAAATGGCACGGCCACTGCACCACCTGCGACGCCTGCTACCACCATTGCCCGAAACACGCCATCCAGTACGGGAAGGCCACGAAAGGGAAAGGGCAGTATCATTTTCCGAATAATGAATGATGAATAACGCATTTCCGTAGAGACGCACGGCCGTGCGTCTCTACAACACACATTATCCTAAATATTTCACAAACGCCTCCGCCTGGGTCTTCAGTGCGGCGCGTTGCTCGTCGGTGAGGATCATGCGGCCTTCCGTCCAGGCCTCCGCATTGAGGACGACACCCGTTTGTGGCTCGGCCATCACGTCGGCCTTGATGAAGGTGAGCAGTTCGGTGAGTTTCTCGCGACATTTGCCCGTGGCCATCTGACCGCCGGCACCGCTCAATGCCACCTTCTTACCGTTCATGACCGTAGGCGTGGCGAAATCGTAAGCCACCACGGGGCGGGAGAGCCAGTCAATCACGTTTTTCAGATGTCCGGGATAGCTGAAGTTGTACTCGGGAGTGAATATCCAGAGGCCGTCGGCGTTGGCCACCGTCTCGCGCAGTTTGGCCACCGCAGCGGGCGCGGGATATTCGATGTCTTGGTTGAGGAACGGCACGTCCGTGTAGTCCAGATAGGTGACTTCGGCAATGCCTGCCAAGTTCTTTTCCGCCTCTTGTGCGAGCTGCCGGTTGAAGGAGTCTTTTCTCAGCGAACCGACGATGAAGAGGATTTTTTTCATAAGTGTGGGGTTTAGATGATTTATAAAAACAATTGTTAATTTGCGTTTTATGCTCGTTTGCCCTCCCGGAACTCCGTCGGCGACATGCCGTATTTCCGTCTGAAAGCGGTGCAGAAGTGGCTTTGGTATTCGTAACCTAAAAGCAGTCCGACCTCGGCGATGGGCCATGAGGTTTCCAACAAGTACTTGGTGGCTAACGACATGCGGTGATCGAAAAGGCACTGGAAGACGGTTTCGCCGAACTCCTGCTTGAAAGCCGACTTCAGCGTGCATTCGTTGGTGCCCACCATCAAAGCCAGCGCGTGCAAGGATGGCGGATCTTGATACTGCGTCGTCATGATGTCGCGGGCGGCGTGCACCTTTTCGGACAGCGCCAGATTGACGGGCGTGTGCTGCTCGTCCGACTCGCTGGCGCGGTTGATCATCATTGACAGCGTGTCCAAAATCATGGTGTCCAGATATTTGGCGGCATAATTACCCATCTCGTTGCACTCCTCCACAGCGCGGAAGAGGTTCAGCAACTTGCGGTCGGCCTGCGTGCCTTCGGGCGTGTAGGCGATGGCCTCGTTGCGCTCGAAGTCGCGACAGAAACCGTTCAGCGCGTCGGGGTGCCGCTCGGCTAACTGCCGCACCACCGGCTCGGTCAGCACGATGTTGAAGAGCTCGAAAGAGCCGTCGCGTATGCAGTGGTTCACGACAGCGTCCTCGCTCGGGGAAGAGCGAGAGACAGACGTCACCTGTGCGCCAACGGCGGTCCTCCCGACGGGTACGTACCATGTTGCTGTCCTTAGCCAACGACATCATCAACACCGGCAGACCCGTCCGCCGTACTTCAAACTGGCAATCGACATAGCTGCGGGCTTTCTGTCCCAACAGCAGGTAGCGACCCACGCGGTTTTCCGTCAGCCGGCTGCTGAAGAACTCGTTGTCGCAGTAGGTAGTGACGAGGCCATCCTCCTCCACCTTGCGCAACGCCGCCGCCTCGGGGAACTCGCCCGAGAAGATCACTTTTCCGTCAACGGTCAGTTTGCTCTGAATCATGCCGCAAAGATAGTCATTTTTCAAAAATCGACGAGCTACTTCTCTGAAATCAGCGAAATCTTCGGGACATTAGCCCCTCAATACAGAACGGCAGAAGGACTTCCAAGTAGTATTCTCTTGCCGATTCAGGAGTGAACTGGGCAAAGCAACCCTGTTCGTCTTCGCCCAAATTCGCAAACCTTTCATACTCACGAAGCACCTTTCGTATCGGTTCCCATTCCCCGAAATAATGCCTGTTGCTCTTTTCTAACGGATACAGGGTCATCAAATAGACCCCGCTTCCCGTCATAAATTCAGCAAGCAAGAGACTATTCGGCCTTTTCTGGAGATGCTTTCTCAACCAGATATGCGTGATAAAATCAACTTCCTCTTTCGGATAGCTATACAAAACAGCCTGGATATCATCCACATCGATCGGAAAATAATATCCTTTTGACGGATTATCCGCGATAAAGAACGGAATGTCATCCGTAGCTTCAGGTGCTGAAAAAGGATGCGGTGGGGCGAAAATCTCGTCGTGCTGCATAAGTACAACGATTATCGAATCACCTTTGTAAACACCGGCGCAGCACCGTTCGCCACCGTCACATACACCTGCATCTCACCGGCAGGCGGCATCTTCGGGTTGTCCTCGCGAGGGAGATCAACGGCGGTGAAGAGGTACTCTGTGCCGTCGGGAATTGTGCGCACAGCGACGGTTTTAGCCTTGGCGTGGATCATCGGGTAACCATCGACAGCTGCGTCGAAGATGGCCGACTCGTCAGCACTTACTTCATGCTGCTCTGGAAAGTCCGCCAACTGAGTATATTCACCTTCGAGGAAACCGCTGGCCTTCAGGAAATTGTCCACTTCCTTAGGCATTGCGTCCAAACGGGCGGCACGGACACCGTAGCCGGGAAGCACTTCCGCATTAGGTTCAGCCGCCACCAAATCCTTCACGCTGGATTCCAGCCCGCCGCTGCCAAACGTACAGAAAGGCACAATCTTCTTGCCACTAAAATCGGCATCGTTGAGGAACGTGATTACAGGCGGCGCGTAGGTGCCGAACCACACAGGATAACCGAGGAAAATCACGTCGTAGTTCGCGAGGTCTGCCTTCACCGGATTGATGGTCGGGAGGATTTCCTGCTCCCGCTCTTTCAAACAGCGGTCAATAGTAGCTTGGAAATCGGGATCGTAGGGATCCGCCATCGTAATTTCCTCGATATCAGCACCGAGCTTGTTGGCAATCTCCTCCGCTACGGCCTTGGTGTTGCCGGTTTGGGAGTAATAGAGGACCAGCATCTTGGGAGCTTCCTCTTTCGGGGTTTCTTTCTTCGAACCGCAGGAGACGGCGGTCATCGTCACGGCTGCAAGGACCAGTAGAATGTTGATGTTTTTCATACGATATTGTTTTGGAGGGCAAAAATACACAAATTACAAATATCCACGGACAATCGAATTTGCCGTTGTCCGAAAATAATCGTATTTTTGCCGTCCAAAACCAAACCTAATCTACAAATCGAATGGCGATAGAATATCCTGATAATTACCGCGAAACGGCGGTGCTGATTGCTGTTTCCACACCCGATGTGGCGGAGGCGAAGACCATGGAATACCTCGACGAGTTGGCTTTTTTGGTGGAGACCGCCGGCGGGCAGTGCGTGAAAAAGTTCACCCAAAACCTCGCGCATCCCGACACGCGCACCTACTTCGGCTCCGGCAAAATCCGCGAGGTGGCAGACTACGTACACGAGAACGACATCGATATGGTAGTGGTCGATGACGAGCTGCCGCCGTCACAACAACGTAATATTGAGGCGCTTATGCACTGCAAGGTGATGGACCGCACGCACCTCATCCTCGACATTTTCGCCAAACACGCACAAACAGCACACGCCAAGACACAGGTGGAATTAGCGCAGTACAAGTACCTCCTACCCCGCCTCGCCGGTATGTGGACGCACTTGGAGAAACAGCGCGGCGGTATCGGTATGCGTGGTCCCGGTGAGAAGGAAATCGAGACCGACCGCCGTATCATCCGCGACCGTATCTCCCTGTTGGAAAAACGGTTAAAAGACATTGACCGGCAGAAAAAGACCCAGCGCGGGCATCGCGAGCAATTCGTGAGAGTGGCGCTGGTGGGCTATACCAACGTCGGAAAATCCACCATCATGAACCTGCTCAGCAATTCCGACGTACTCACCGAGAACAAACTTTTCGCCACCCTCGACACGACCGTTCGCAAGGTCGTCTTTCAAAACCTCCCGTTCTTACTATCCGACACCGTGGGATTTATCCGCAAACTGCCGCACGGACTGGTGGAATCCTTCAAATCGACGTTGGACGAAATCCGCGAGACGCACCTGCTGCTGCACGTTGTTGATATCAGCCACCCCGACTTCGAGGAGCAAATCCAAACAGTACAGAAAACCTTGGACGAAATCGACTGCGGCGGCAAGCCCACCGTCATCATTTTCAACAAGATAGACCAATACTCCTGGGTGGAAAAGGCCGAAGACGACCTCACCCCGAAGACCAAGGAGAACATCACCCTCGACGAGCTCAAAGCCACCTGGATGGCGAAACTCGGCCCGAAAACCCTCTTCATCTCCGCCAAAACGAAAGAAAACGTCGCCGAAATGCGCGACTTCCTGTACGAGGAGATCAAGAAGTTGCACATCCAGATCTACCCTTATAATAATTTCTTGTACTAGGCAACAGGCAATAGGCAATATGCTGTCGGAAAAGACCTTAGAAAAAATGCGCATCCTCACGGAATCGGCGAAGTACGACGTCTCGTGCTCGTCGAGCGGCACCGTGCGCAAAGGCAAGAAAGGCATGGTGGGCAACACCGTGGGCGGCATGGGCATCTGCCACTCCTTCGCCGACGACGGCCGCTGCATCTCGCTGCTGAAAATCATGCTCACCAACCACTGCATGTACGACTGTGCCTACTGTGTCAACCGCCGATCCAACGACATCAAGCGTGCAACGTTGAGTGTCAGCGAGTTGGAGGAAATTACGATGGAGTTCTACCGCCGCAACTACATCGAAGGGCTGTTCCTCTCCAGCGGGGTGGTCCGCAACCCCGACTACACGATGGAACGGCTCACGGCCATCGTCCGTGACCTCCGATTAGTGCATCGCTTCAACGGCTACATCCACCTGAAGGCCATCCCGGGCGCTTCGCAGGAGCTGCTCAACGAGGCCGGCCGCTACGCTGACCGTATGAGCGTGAACATCGAGATTCCCAAGGAGGAGTCGCTGAAGATGCTTGCGCCCGAGAAAGATCACACCAGCGTCTTCCAACCGATGAAGCTCATCCAGCAGGGCGTGCTCGAGAACAAGGAGGACCGCCAAAGATACCGCCACGCGCCCCGTTTCGTGCCCGCCGGTCAATCGACTCAGATGATCGTGGGGGCCACCCAAGACACCGACCGCGACATCCTCTCCATGTCGTCGATGCTCTACGGCCAGCCCTCGATGCGCCGCGTCTATTACTCTGGCTATGTGAGCGTTAATACCTTCGATCCGCGCCTGCCCGTGCTCAAGCAACCGCCGCTTGTGCGCGAAAACCGACTCTACCAGGCTGACTGGCTGTTGCGCTTCTATCACTTCAAAGTGGAGGAAATCGTTGATGACCTGCACCCGAACCTTGACTTAGAGGTTGACCCGAAGTTAGCGTGGGCATTGCGACATCCCGAAGCCTTCCCCGTGGATATCAACACCGCAGACTTCGAGATGCTACTTCGCGTACCCGGACTCGGCACCAAGTCAGCATGGCTCATCGTCAACTCCCGACGTTTCAACCGGTTGACCTCCTACGACCTCAAGAAGATGGGTGTGGTGATGAAGAAGGCGAAGTACTTCATCACCTGCCACGAACTCGGCGCCTCCAACTTACAACCAACCCTCGGCATCAACGAACTCCGCCCCGAACGCCTCCGCCCGCTGCTCATCTCCAAAGCGGAACAGAAACTCGCCGTGAAAGAGGCACAGCTATCGTTGGAGTTTGAGCCTTGAACCCTTGAACCTCTTGAACCCTTGAACCTCTTGAACCTCTTGAACCTTGATCAAGGTGGCGGGCATATAGAAAAAGTTGTATCTTTGCACCGATATTTTGACAATTAAAAACAAGTAGTAACGAAATAAAACGCCTATGAGCAAAACCGCATAATGCTGTTATGCACACTATAGAATAGGAAAAAGCGAAATTGCTTATTCGGGATTCCCTGAAACTTGGACACTTTCAGAATCCACCCAGAATAAAGCGACAAAGCTCCCGCCGTATGGCGTGGGCTTTGTTTGTTGTAATTGGGTGGATAGGTTGTCCAAGACCTCGGGAATCCGATGAAGACATAAAAGTGCCACGCTTTTTTTGTGCGCATAATAGGACACAGATTTCTCCGGCACACCTTTATTATTCTTACAGAAACCGAAGGAGCCGGATGGGATATAACACGGCGAAGATACGAATGACTAAATGGTTACATGTTTTCCCCTTATTTTGTATAATGTTCTTAATATGCATACCAACTTATTCGCAAAAGGTTGTTTCTGACACAAAAGATGGTAATCAAAGATGTATTGTGACAGATTTTGCTATTTTCGGGAAATATATTGAAAATAGTGGTCCTATTGGAGTCGCTCTATAGTGTCATTCTTCCGAGAATCGTCCAACAGAATATTATTTACAACTCAGATATAAATACCTTTTTCCACAAACAATTTCAAAAGGATCTCAATTAAAAATGAATCTTAAGGCAAATAAACTGACGTTGTCTCTATTCGCTGATAAAGATGTAACACGTGAGGATTTGGAAAAGATTATACAAGAGGATGTTGCTATTCCAACAGCTAATGGCACTTGGTATTTGGGTACCGCTTGTTATAGTATTACGGAAGAGGATATCAGTCAGATAATTAATAACCTTGTAGAAAGTATGGTATTTTCTGATGAAACAATTGCGATTAGTTCTCAATTCACTTATGGATTGGAAAAGTGTTACAAGAATATATTGAAACGCTTAAAGAAGCAGTGATCATACGCTGTCTTAAACAGTTACTACTATAACTTCTCCTTTATCAGTCTATTATTCCACCATCCCTCTCACCGCCGCCACCACCGCCTCGCTCTCCATCAAGGAGAAACAGAACAGCTTCTTGCCCAAGTCTTTGAACGAGGCACCGAACGTATAGAGACGTGTGCCGTCAAGCAACAGGAAACGGTCGTGAACAGAGGGCACCTCGCGCACATCTACAGGCGGGTACTGGCGGTTGTGCCGTTCAATATCCAATCGGAACGCTTCTGCGAGGTGACTTACGCAGACAGTGGCAGAAACGCCATCAGCACGCTTGGTCAGTTGCGTCAGCACACTGTCATCGGCATAGTTGTCCACCAGCACAATGGAGGTTTTCGCACTGCGAATCAACTCCGACACAAACTGGTAAGCATCGAATATCTGTCCGTTGAAGAAGACGCCCTGTTTTGGAGGTAATGCAGTTTGCACTAATGATTGCACTTTTTGGTTTATGGCCTGAAGACCCATTTCGTTTTGCAGAAGTCGTTGCTCCACTTGCTCAAAACGCCGGCTTACAACCGCTCCCCGTAACAGATAATCCTTCAACACTGAATTAGCCCAAATACGGAATTGAGTGGCCTGGCGTGAGTTCACACGATAACCTATAGATAACACGGCATCAAGATTATAGTAGCGCACATCGTATGTTTTCCCATCATTGGCAGTTGTTTCCAAAATGCAAATATACAACGAAATATAGGGCTTGTCAAGAGGAAAAAACAGATTTCTTCTTTTTTTGTATTTTTGCGACCAAATTATGATGGTATATTCCTTCGACGGCACAATTGACGGCCTCCTCACGGCAGTCTTCGAGGCGTTCGCTCTGCACGAACAGCCGGAAGAGTTGTTGGCGGAAGGCGACCAGATGCCGCTCTTCTGCGACCGCCTCTACCAGGTGCCTACCGACGAGGAGAAAGCCCGCCGCGTGTGGAAGGGGCTGGAGAAACGATTGTCAAAGGAAGCAATCAGGATGTTGTATGTCAGCTGGTTGTCGGAGACGCCAGAGCTCAACAACGCGCTGTTTCATTACATCTGCAAGGTGTTCCGGCAGCCGGAAGGGGCAACGAGCATCGAGCGGAACTTCGCTGACCCCGACGTGCTCGCGGTTACCGACATCGCCCGCAAGGTGCTGCACGAACAGTTGCGGATGAAACAGTTTGTCCGCTTCCAGAAGGCCAAGGACGGCACCTATCTGGCCGTCATCTCCCCCGACCACAACGTGCTGCCGCTTATCATCGACCATTTCCACGATCGCTTCAACGACCAGCATTGGCTCATCTACGATGCCAAACGCCATTACGGGTACTACTACGACGGCACGGGCATCCCCTCGCGTATCACCTTCGCAGATGAGTCCTCCGTGACCTTCAACCTCACCGACGGCCGCTTAAACGACGACGTGCTGAGCAGCGACGACCACCTCCTGCAGGAGCTCTGGCGCACCTACTTCAAGGCCATCTGCATCAAAGAGCGCATGAATCCCCGCAAACAACTGCAGGACATGCCGCGAAGATATTGGAAATATCTGACAGAGAAACAATAACCGCCGTTGTGGAAACGTGCCATGGCGTGTCTCTATAAATCCATTCCCCCTATCAAATCCTTTACATATTTCATCATCTCATACAGCACTCCATGGCGCAAACCCGGCACTGCATTAATGTTCATCGTGAAGGTGTTCTCATCGACCACGCAGGTCATGTCGCGGATAGGCATGGCGGCATCCGGACCGAAGAGAGCCACGAAAGCGTTGAAATCTACATGGGCGTACAGCGGATGCGAAAGGTACTCCTGCGGCCACTCGCGATCCATCGGCTGCAGCAGTGTTCCCGACGAAGCAAGGGTGTTGGTGACGAACATCAGCCCGTCCTTCATCAAAACACAAACGGAGTCATCTTTCACCACCCACGTGATAGTTTCATAGTCCAATTTTCTCTTCTTTGTGACGATGATGTACGCATCCAAATCGCCTATTTTCTTGTAGCTCAAGGTTTTCATATTGATGGTGGAATCCTCCGAATCCGTATCGGGAATATCCAAGACTTCGATAGTTTCGCCATTTTCGTTTTCCTCAACCACCGATTCCGATTCCACTTCAGGAGCCTCAACCACAGCCACTTCCAATTCCTTCTGAGCCTTGAAAGTGGAATCCGTGATGTTGTTGCTGATTTCCACATAACGCTCCAATGCGCCGCGAATCTCCTCTGGCTGCTCCACAAGCGTGACCGCCTGTATATGGTAATTCATTTCGGACATGGACACCGTCACCACGAACGGCTTGTTCAGCAACGGGCAGAGCTCACGCCACTGCGGATGTGTGTTCAAATACGGTTTCATAAGGTCGCCGTAACCTTCCATCGCACTGACAGCCAGCGCCATATAGTCACCCGACACGTAAGGCATCAGCTTTTTCAACGCCTCAGGAGCAAACTTAAGCTTATTATCCACTTTCTGCGGGGTACGATACTGGAGCTCGCTCAAAGTGGTGATGCGGTCGTGGCGGGCCTCAGCCTTCGCAAAAATCTCCATGTCCAGTTCACTGATGGCTTTCTTAACATCCTCAGAAACAGGAAAATAAATCTGCGCCATACTCACCATCGCGCCGATGAGGGGATTACCTTGTTGGTAAGCCGTATAGGAATTCCACCCCTTGGACAGCATAGTGGCTGCCGTCTGACTTTCGGCGAACTTCGAATGACTGACTCGCGTCCACAGCTGCATGGGCGTTTCTTTACTTGCCTGATTCAAAACCTCATATATAACTTCCACATCGGAAGTATCTGAAATAGCAGACTGGAACAACGGGCTCGAGTAGATGGAATTCGGATCGGTGAGCAACGCAAGGCATGCGACGTCCTCGGTGCAAATCACGGCCGCGCTCATATCCACATCATCTATAACCATGCAGCGGAATTTCCGTCCTTCGGGGTCCGTCACGGTCTCGAACGGCGGCATCATCTTGTCAAGCGAACGTATGGTCTTCTCGAAGTTCTTCTCATTGTTCAACGGGAGGAATACGTAGCGGGAGTTCACGTAGACCGCCGATGCGGTGAAATCTATCCCGAGCTTGCTGTCGCGCTTTATCCAGCTCTGCACCAGTTTCTTGGAGAATTTCAAACTGTCGTAGAGCGGTTTGAGGAAATTCTCGCGATGCATGGCCTCCAACTCAAAGACCCGCGCCAAAGTGTCGAGATTCATCACAGTAACCGAATAGCAGCTGTCGGGCACATAGTTGAGCACGCGCAAATGCTTCGGTACCTGCGCAAACGAAACCGTAACCACAAACAACATAATGAGTGTTAATATTTTACGCTTCATAACAAAATTATTTAATTAACAGATAACATATTTTTCGTTCCATAAGATGAAAAAAAACACAAAAGGTTGCACTTTGTGAAAAACTTTTTTTATTCTTCATTCTACATTCTTCATTCTACATTCTTCATTCTACATTCTTCATTCTACATTCTTCATTCTACATTCTTCATTCTACATTCTACATTATGAATTGTCACCTCGCTCGTTCCGTGACTCACAGGCTGCACGATGATTTTCGTCGGGATTTTGTCGGCGAGGACATCCAAATGACTGATAATTCCGATGTTGCAGTGTACTATGTGATGCAGTTGCTGGAGGGTGTTGACCACACTGTCGCAGAGGCTGCCGTCCAGCTGGCTGATGCCCTCGTCGATGAAGAGGAAGTCGGAGGAGATGCCTTGCAGGGCGAGGTTGGAGAGTCCGAGCGCGAGGGCGATAGAGATAAGGAAGCTTTCACCTCCGGAGACCATTTCCACGGGGCGCGGAGCATCACCCAAGTACTTGTCTTTCACCAAGATCATCAGTTCGCGACCCGCACCCGTGAGCTCGTAGCGGTCGGAGAGCATCCCGAGAAAGTAGTTGGTGTTGTCCAAAAGTTTCTGCAGAATGAAACTCTGCGCGATGCGACGGAAGGTCTTGCCAGTGCTGTCACCGAAGGTGTTATTGAGTCGCTCCCACTGCCGCACCTGCTGCTGCAAAGCGTCCAACTTCGCCAACGTATCTGCATATTTCTGCTTATTGTCGGCATCCTGCTGCAAAACATGCTGGATTTGTCCGATTTGTTGCGACTTTTCTGTCTTCAGCGCATTCTTTTCGAGAATTTGCCGCTCAATGTCGGACAATTGTTCGTCTTCCGCCATCTCAGGCTTCGATGCTTCGTGCTTTTGCAACGTTTCTTGCGCTTGCTGCCATTTCCCGAGGGCAGTCTGCACCTGTTCCTGCGCAACCTTCAGTTGCTCACGTAGTTGAGCAATCTTCTCAGCGGTCAGCGCGGCAAGTTGTGACAAAAGTTCCTCCGAAATATCAGGGTTTTGCTGGTAAAAGTTCTGCAAGAAGGTTTCCAATCGGTTCTTTTTTTCAGATAATTCCGATTGTTTCTGAGCTAACAAAGCACAGTTTTCCGCCAATTGCATCCATTTTTCAGTCAGATTATCACAATTATTGCCCACTTTAGCGGTTGGCCAAGAGAAAATGGCCGAGACTTTCTTCTCAAAAGCTTGGATTTGCTGCAACTCAGTCTGCCCTTTTTCGGCGGCATCCTGTCGGTTTTTCAACTCTTCTTTGCGCTTTTCGTAAGATTTGGCCTCCTGATCAAGAGTTTGAGCCGTCGCGAGCGGATTCTCTTCCCATTTCGGATAAATATCGCTAAAAGAAGCCGTCAATTCCGTATGCGAAGCCTCAATATTCTTCGAAATTTGCGTTTGTTGCTCACGCAGTCCGTCCAACGATTTTTGTGCGGTGGCAAGGTTCACTTCCGCCTGATGCTTGTCGGCGGTCAGCTGTTCCAACTTCTTGTTCTGCTTCGACAGCAAATCCGTCTTCTCTGTCAGCTGCTTGTTCAACTGAATAGCTTGCTGGATGCGCTGCGTAATGTCTTGAGCCTCCTTATTCGTTGCAGAAATCTGATTATCAAGCTGCTCATCGATAGTTTTATCCATCGTGATGTTCAGCGTTTGACAAACCTCACCCAAAGCCGACAAAGCGGATTTCTGTTGCTGCGACTTCTGTTGGAGATCTTTTTGCGCAGCATCGAAACTTCCCTGCGCCCGACCGAGGTCGGTACCGATGGTATCCAACGCTTTTTTACTGTCGGTGACTGTCCTATTGGCCTCCGCCAATTGCTGCTGCAATGCTTTGACACTCTGCTCAACGGCCTCATTCGTAAGCAGTTGTTCCACCTTTTGCCCACATACGGGACAGGTGTCGCCCACCTGTAGTCCTGTTCGAATTTGTTTGGCAAAATCATTGACGCTCTGCGCAGCAGAATCATAGCATTTTTGAGCCGTCTCCTGCGCTGCTTGCGCCGCTACAAACTGCTGTTGTGCCTGTCCGAATTGCTGGTTAAGTTCTTGAACCTTTTGCTGTTGTGCGTTAACCGCATTCTTCAACGCCGTAATCTCATCTTGCTGTTTTCTAAGCTCCTGAACCGATTTCTGTACATTTCTCAACTGGTTCAGCAGATTCGTCTTTTCGTTTTGCTGACGGGTGAGATCCGCCAAATCAAACTGTTGTGCCTGAGACTTTAACGCCTCGGCATCTTGAGAAAGAGTAGTAACAACCCCCTGCTGCTGGACGATTTCCGCCTTCTTCTTCTCCAAAACATCCCCAAACTGCCCGATAGACGCTGTTGTTGTCTTGATTTTGCCGTCTATTTGCGACAATTCCTGCTGCAAACCGGCATATTGTTTCAGTTTTTCGCTCAAAATGGGTGCATGAGCATACACCTCCGCCTTATATGCCTGCGATTTTAGCTCCTCTTGGATTTTTTCAATGTCAGCATACAACTGTTCAAGTTGCTGTTTGTAATGCTGCAATCCCGAGGTAAGTATCTGATAATTGGATTGGCACGCTTTTTCGGTTTCATGCAGCTGTTGCGCATTTTGCTGGAGCTGTACCCGTTCGTTGTAAGTTTTGCGCTCGTTCTCGGTCTTTTCCCAACGCTGCACCAACTCCTGCGTGCGAAGATACCCCTCCGACTTCGTGGCGGCATCGGCAGTCTGCCATTGCGCCTCCGATTTTGCCACATCTTCCTGATATTGAACCAATTGCTTTATCCACGTGGCTTTTTGGGTTAGCACAGCCAACTCCTCGTCTATCTGTTTGTTCCCGGCATCAATTTCTTGTATATTCTGCTGATATGCTGCAATTTGCTCATCATTCAGCCTCGTGATGTTCTCATTTTCACTGTTGAGTTGCTCGAAAGCCTTTTTCTGTGCGTTGTATTTCTCGTAAATCCGGCGGCCAACCTCCGAAAAGATGCTCGTATCGGTCAGTTTCTCCAAAATCTCGGCCTTGGCGTTCTGGTCGCTCTTCATGAACTTGGTAAACTCGCCCTGTGCCAGCATCGTCGTGCGACAGAACTGCTCGTAGGTCAGCCCCGTAACCGTAATCACCTGCTGCTCAACTTCTTTCACCTTGGTCCACTGACCGCTCTCGGACGACAGTGACCATTCGATATTGTTGAGGTTGCCGTTTCGGTTGATGGAGAAAGCGGTCTTGGCGGTGTAGGTAACGCTGTCGTTGCCAACGAATTGCAACGAACAGTACCCGTCCTTTGTGCCGCGTTTCAGGTACTGTCGCAAGTCGTTGATGGCGATGCCTTTGCTCTTGTCGCTGAACTGGAACTCGGGGTCGGCATATTGGTTCTCCTTCTTCTCCGCAATGCTCTGTAAACGAGGCGTTTTGCAGAACAGCGACATGCATATCGCATCGAGGATGGTGCTCTTGCCCGCGCCCGACGGTCCCCAGATCATGAAGATGTGCTGATCCTCGGGCATCAGATGTTCAAAATCGATGACCGCCTCCGCAATGGAGTTGATGTTTCGTATCTCTAGTTTTTTGAATTTCATTGTTTGGTGATTGGTGAATAGTGAGCAGTGAATAGTTTCAGGTTTCAGGTTTCAGGATTATGTTCCGCGTAGAGCCGTCATATTATGGCGACTCTTTTTAGTTTCAGGTTTCAAGGCAATAGGTCAATGGTCAAGGTCAACGTGTTTCTTCCTCCCTAACTTCTTGTATCACAGAATGTAAAAGTTCTTTCAACGTATCATCCATATCCGTTTGCAGGGTTTCCGTGAAGTAGCGTTCAGCGATTTCGAAGGGGTCTTTTTCGCGGAATTCGGAGAGGTTGAAGTCGGGCTTTTCGGGTGCGGATTGGCCCTCGCGAGCAGGGCGCGAAACCTTGTAATCACAGTACAGGAGGCCTTCACCGTGTTCGAGAATGCTGCGGATGCGGTTTTCAGTATCCGAGGGAAGACGTTCCGCCGAAAGGATATTGAGCTGCACATAGCCCTGCTGATCAGGAAGATGCGCCTCCAGATATTCCAAAGCCTCCTCTAAAGGTTTCGGCTCTTTCGGAATCACATAAAACCGACGCAGCGGCTTCAACTCAATGGTCTCCATCTTGGGCGTATCTCCATGATTGTCAACGGTTACCATCGTCACCGAATGGGCAAACTGCTCCTTGAAATTCAGCTGCACAGGACTGCCGCAATATCTGGCTTTCCCATTCGGAAGTGTCTGCGGGGTGTGGATGTGTCCCAACGCCAAATAGTCGTAATCATCATCTATCTCGCTGATATCCATACTGTTGATACCACCTACAATGTCTCTTCCGTTGAAAGAGACGCTTTCGTGCGCGGTGAACACAGCGTTGCCAATCGTAGTGTGCCCCATCAGAATCACGGGCAGATTTTGGGTGTTCCGAGTGCGGATTTCCGACAACACCGCATTGTACAAATCATTTTGATAGTCAGGGATATACGGAATGGCGGCAATCCAGCCTTTCCCCGGAATTTCAATGATGTGTTTGTCCAAAAGATAGTCATCGCCATTCTTTTCCGCCGCCCCGACGAAATGGGTATTCACCCGCCTCCACACGCCCGCCATGCTCTCGATACGCGAGCTGCTGTCGTGGTTGCCGGCTGTGAGAATGAGCGGCATATCCGGTGCCAAATCGCAGATTCTAAGCAGGTTGTCAGACAGAAACTTCATCGCACTGTTGCCCGGGGTATTCTTGTCGTAAATATCGCCGCTAACAATCAACGCGTCAGGATGTTCGCGCTCAATAATATTGCAAAGCTGGTCCAGAAAATGCTGGTGCTCTTCCTGCCGGTCGTAGTGGAAATTCAAAATCTGACCGATGTGCCAGTCGGAGGTATGCAGAATCTTCATTGTACGATTGAGCTTTGAAAACGACACTATTCCGCATTCCGGATATGCACATCCATCTGATTGAACGGGATTTCCAGCCCTTCAGCGCGGAATGCATTGTAAACTCCTTCGTTGAGCGAAAACAGTGCGTTCCAATAGTTTTCGGGGAGCGTCCAGGCATAGAGCCGCATATTAAGAGAGCTGTCGCCGAATTTCTCCAACGTGGCGAACGGAGCCTTGGGTTCGTTCACCACATACGGGTTTTCGGAGGCCACACGGATCAGCACCTCCTTAGCCTTCTCCACCGACATACCGTATGCCAAACCTACATCAATCGCCACGCGCCGTTGCGGCAGGTTGAAGTGGTTAACCAGCGACTTGGTGGCCAGCTCGGTGTTCGGCACGATGATTTTGCGGGCATCGTACGTGCGCAGGGCGGTGTTGAAAATCTGGATGCTCTCCACAAAGCCCGCATACGATCCTTGCTCAATATAATCGCCCACCCTAAACGGCTTGAGCAGCAAGATGATAACTCCTCCTGCAAAATTCTGGAGCGTGCCCTGAAGACCCATGCCGATGGCCACACCCGCCACTCCGAGGATGGCGATAAACGAAGTCATCTGGATGCCCATGATGCCCATCGCTGTGAGGACGAGCAGCACTTTCAAGATGATGTCGATGACCGAGTGCAGAAACTGCTGCAACGACGGATCGACTTGGTGTCGGTCGTAAGCCTTCTTCATCACTTTGTTCAGCAAATTGATGAGCTTCCAGCCCACAAACAGCACAAGGCACGCCACAATCAGCCGCGGCACATACTGGAACACGACATCGTTCAAAAACTGTTTCGCTCCGTTGGCGAATGAATCCCAAGTGTTAGGGGTGTTATTTTCCATTTTTAGTTTAAGGTTTAAGGTTTATAGTTTATGGAAAGGCCCCACATTACGCTTCGCTTGTGTGGGGTTAATTGCGCTCTGCGCGTTTTGCCTCTTCGAGGCTGCTTTAAGGAATAATTTTCATTATATTACGACTGTTAATCAATTGCATACGAAATTCCAACACATAAAAATCGTTCCGGGTTCCGCACCTGAACCTCGTGGTCGAAGCGGAGGAAAAAATCGAGGGAGTGGTGCTTGTTGATGTCATAAACGACCCCGGCGGTGGAACGCAAACGGTCGATGATGTTATCGCCGGGCTTATAGAGTCGCCACCAAAACTCCTCTGATACGTAGATCTTTACGGGTTCATGAGGCACCGACCATGTCACCTGCAGACGGTTGCGCAAATAGGTTTTCGGGTTGAAACGGTAACTGCCGCGCCGCTCGTCACGGAAGGTAGTCTGCACCTGCGCTCGGTAGGCAATCTTCCAGTCCCCGAACTTCGGCGCAATCGTCACAAAACCCTTCACACGATGACGGTTTTCGAAATACTGGTCCTCGCGGTCGTAGTAGTTCAGGAAATTGTAGGCCACCCCAACCTTGATGCGCTTCTGCCAGAACATGTAGTCGGTTCCAACCCCGATTTTGGCACGGTCATAGTGGGTGAAATTGTGATCAAAACGCACCTCGCCCTCCGCCGAGACATGCCACCCCTTGAGGATCTTGTAATCATACTCGATCCCAAACACGCCGCCCGTCTCGAACGTCTGCGCGTGCGTGATAACACACGCACACACTGCAAGGCAAATAATAATGATGCGTTTATTCATCATTCATAGTTAAAAAAAGTTATCCTTTTTGACTTTGGTGAGTTCGTTGATGGTGTTTTCGGGTTTGTCGGAGGCGTAATAGACCTTTACGTAGGCGATGTCCTTGAGGTAGTCGATGTGGCCGACCTCCACCCGGCGGATATCCAATCCGGTGCGCAATTTCAAATCGGCCAACAGCTCTTTCTCCTTATCGGCATGAGCCAACGTAACCTTCTCATACACAACAATCTTACACTCCAAATGCTCTTTGAAGTGTATCGTTTCGAACAGCCAGACAGCCAGCACAATCAGCAGGTTCGTGACAAACAGCTCGGTGTAGCTCACCGTCATGGCCAAACCGTTGATGACGGAGATGCCCACCACGACGAACAAGTATGTCATCTCGCGAATCGGCACCGTCTCCGTCCGATAGCGTATCATCCCGAAAATGGCGAAAAGTCCCAGCGCAAAGCCAATCTGCACCTTCACATTGTCCATCAGGAATATCAGGAAGAAAATCGTGATACTGAACAACATAAAGGTGAAATAGTAGTCGCGGCGCTTGCTCTTTTTGTAATAGAGACAGCCCACGATGAACCAGCAGACCGCTAGGTTGAGGGCGAAGCGAAGCAGCATCTGCCAGAGGCTCGGACCGTCGAACCACGGAATGCCGAAAAGGCCGGCTCCCTCATCCGCGAACTCACTCGCAATGGACGGATCAAACAAATCTGAATCAAATTGTATCATTGTTCCAACGATTTAATTATGTAATTTTTACCAGTTAACTTATTGACGTACCGTATTTTCTGTTTGAAACGGTTGTATTTGAGATGCTCGTCGGTGAGAAGCATCCCGAGGCAGTACTTGCTCAAGCCCTTCTGCTGCACATGAGCATCACGAAGGATATCCTTGAATCTGGAATGCAGCGATCCATCCTGTTTCACCTCGATGATAACCAAATCGGAAACATCTGCATCACAACCACTTAGATGGTTATGGAAGGTTATCCCGAAATCAATGGTGATGCGCTCGGTCTTGGCCTTGTTCACGAGCGTGATGCGCTGGAAAGCGTTTTCAAGTCGCGGCGACAGCGGCTGGTCAGTGACCCAGACCTTCTCACGGATAAAATCGGCAGATTCGGGAGCGGAATAGATATCGCCCCACTGTTCCATCGGAATCTGAATGCGTTTTTTCTTGGTACGGCCGGTGTTTTTCTTGTTTTTGACCTCCAAAAACGCGATATTGGACTCCACATAGATGCGCTGACGCACTTTTTGCCGTTTCAGTCTGCGGTTATGATGCATCGTGTAGGTAAGGGCATCGGGGGTGTCGAAATAGAGCGACCTGTAATTCGCAATGCGCTGTCCCTCATTCTCTTGCACATAGAAATGCTCCCTCCACAGCGGAGCCATACGCAACAGCGTTTCCATGTTAGTTGGAAACTTGCTGTCCACGCGGTTCATCAGCTTCACGCTGCCCATCGCCTGCAAGGAGATGGGTTCTATCTGCTGGAGGATGCTTTCCAAAGGTTCCATCACTTGGCGCGGATATATTCGTACTCCCTGACTGAAAGCAGGTTACCTTTGGTATTATAGTTCAGCTGCCGCTTCTTGGTGCCGTCGGCGTTGTACTCAATCTTGTGGATGCGGTAGGGCTTGTTGTGCTCGTCATAGACCACCTCGCGCACCACACGGTCGTTCGCGTCGTACTCGTAGGTCACCCGCGCCCTCATGCCCGAGCCGTTGTACTCAATTTCCTCGGACTTGCGCCCCTTCGCATCATATTTCGTGACGTGGTCCAAATATTTGGTACCCTTCACCGGGGTCTTCCAGGTCTTAACCGTGGTATTCTTCCTCAACTCCTTCTTATCACTTTCTTGCCCGTAAGAAGCTGACACACAAAACAATGCACAAATTATTAAAACGATTATTCTTTTCATCTTCGTATATTCAAAATTCCTCTTTTGGATTATCTTTGCCTCAGAAAGTTCAAATAAGTCTCAAGTCTTCCATCTTACATCTTCCATCTTCCATCTTCCATCTTATGGCCTGATATTCACCCTGAACGTGTCAGGGAACATGTATATCTGGTCGGGTTCGGGCACGGAGATGGTTTTGGCGACCACGGAGGGGATTTCGTCCTCGTCTTCGCTGAAGGTGAACACGGTATAGTTTCCGGGGGTGAGTTTCTGGAAGGCAAACATACCGTCAAGGCCGGCGCGCACGTCGTCGCAAGGGAAATCCTCGCCCTGCCGCTGGATGAACATACGCAGTCCGTAGGCCCAACCCTGCGAAATCACGTTGCCGTTCTTGTCGATATAATACGCCCACACATGGCCCTTCACCATCGAGGTGCCGTAAGCTTTGCCGTCGTGGATGTAGATATCGGGCACAGTGGTCGTCTTACCGCGCTGAACTTCAACCGTTTGCGGGACCGCAACTCGCTCGCCGCTCGCCAACTCCGAATAGGCATAGACGGTGTAGGTGCCGGGGCGCAGGTAGTCAAAACGGTAGAATCCCGTATGGTCGGTTTCTTCGTCATCGCCGTAAAAATCCTGCGTGCCGTAAACGAGGAAGACATCCTCCTTGGCGGCTAAGATGGTGTCGGTCTCCAGATTGTAGTTGTCGTCGGGATGCAGCACCTTATAGACGGTGCCTTCGATGGCGCCAGTGCCGCCGGAACCCTCTCCAGTGTTGCAGGAAATTGCCGCAACGGAAAGGAGTGCAAGCAGGAGCAACTGGATGTGTCGGATAAACTTCATATCGTCAGATTAAAATTGGGTGCAAAGATACACTTTTTGACAAAGTCGTACGAGAAAAAAAATATTAAACCAATCCAATAAAATCGTATCTTTGCCGTTTGAATCAAAAAATAGAAAAGATGAAGAAAATCATTGCATTAGCCATCATGCTTATGGGTGTTGTCTTCGTGTTCTCCGCCTGCGACACCCAGCACAAATGCGCCGCTTACGGCCACTATTCGTACAACATGCCGGCCCAAACCCCGGACAACATCGACTAATCCGCACTTCCATGCGGAAAACCGACAAACGGCGACCAAACCCGAAAAAAGCGCTGCTGACCTTGCTGTTGGCGGCTGCTTCTTTGTTGTCGGTCGCCCAAAATGTCGGGGAGTACTACCATGACGTGACCGACAAGGAGTGGAATTTCCAGATTTTCGCTAACACGGCGGGCTTCGGCGGCGGCTTCCAACACGGCCGCACCCCAGACCTCTACAACAAGCATTTCTGGGAGATACAGTTCATGCTCAACAAGCACCCAAAATCCATCCGCTCCATCAATGCTTTCTACGACAACGTGCGCCCCATCCGCTACGGGCAGCTCTACACGCTGTTTTTCCTGCAGGCTGGCTACGGCTACCAGCGCACTCTTCACCTGAAGCCCTATTGGGGTGGCGTGCAGGTGAGCTACAATCTGTCCGTGGGTCCCGCCCTCGGCATCGGCATCCCCAACTACGTGGAAGTGCTCAATTACAACACCGGCTTTTCCGAGATCGTGCGATATGACCCCGAAAAGCACAACCTCAACAATATTCTCGGCGGCGCCCGGCTCTACCACGGCATCTCGCAGACCATCTTCCGGCCTGGATTCTACGCTAAGACTGGCCTCGTATTCGACTTAGCCAAAAACGACTACAAACTCACGGCCCTCGAAATCGGACTGCAAATCCAGATGATTTTCCCGTTCATCCAGCAGATGGCCTTCAACCCCGCCAAAAAATTCTACCTCACCGGATATCTTTCGTTTAATTTCGGGAAAAAGATAGGGAGGCAACGTTAACTATTGATTATGAGAAAAACCATTATAACTGCATTTTTCATCGCAATCATTGGGCTTTTTAGCGGCATTTCCGCCCAAAACGACTTTGAAATCGTCAAAAATGTCGATATTTTCATCAGCGTGCTCAACGAGCTGAACGACAAATACGCCGACGAAATCTCCCCTGGGGAACTCACCCAGACCGCCATCAAGGCCATGCTGCTGAGCCTCGACCCCTACACCGTCTATTACAACGAGGGCGAAATCGAGACTTACCGCATGTTGAATGCTGGCGAATCGGGCGATGTGGATGTTACCCTGAAAGTCATTGACAAACAACCGGTTATCGTTGACATAGTGGGCGACGGCCCTTCCGTGAAGGCCGGTCTGCGCGTCGGCGACCGCATCCTCAAAATCAACGGACAGTCGTCGGAGAGCCGCGACATTGAGGCCCTCATGCTCGCCATGCGCGGACAACCCGGCAGCACCTACACCGTGGACGTTTTCCGTCCAACCGATGGCAAAAACCTCTCTTTCAAGGTGAAACGCGAGAAGGTGAAACAACCCAACATCCCCTGGTCCGGTCTTCTCGGCGACAAGGTGGGCTATATTAAACTCAACCAGTTCCTCGAAAACGCCGGTCAAGAGGTTTATGATGCCTTCAAGAAGCTCAAAGAGGAGGGTATGGAGTACCTTATCATCGACCTGCGTGACAACGGCGGCGGTTTACTCGGTGAGGCCGTCAATATTATCGATCTCTTTGTGGGTAAGGATGTTAAGGTGGTGGAAACCAAAGGTAAGATTCCGGAGATGAACCGCATCTATAGTACCCGCAACGAGGCCGCCGATGCCGATATTCCCATCGTGGTTTTGGTCAACGAACACAGCGCTTCAGCCTCCGAAATCGTCTCCGGTACCCTGCAGGACCTCGACCGCGCCGTCATCGTCGGCAAGAAATCCTTCGGCAAGGGCCTTGTGCAGAAAGTCTATTCCATGGACTACAACACCAGCATGAAGGTCACTGTTTCGAAATACTACATCCCCAGCGGCCGCTGCGTGCAAAACATCGAATACTTCGACCGCGACACCACCAAGGGCGGCTACAAAATTCCTGATTCATTAGCTGTTGCGTATAAAACGAAAAATGGCAGAACGGTCTATGACAAGGGCGGTGTGGAACCCGATGTGCCCGTTGCCGATGAAAAGGTTCCCGACATCCTGACCGCGCTCATCGAGGACCAAGCCATTTTCGATTTCGCCAACGACTACCGCGCGAAACACGAAACTATCCCCGAAGCGGAGAATTTTGTCGTGGATGATGCCATCTACAACGAGTTTCTGCAATTCCTCAACGTGAAAAAGTACGAATACACGACCGAAATGGAAAAAAAGCTGGAAGATTTGAAGACGGCCGCCGAAGATGACAACTCCTTCTCCGGCATCCAGACCGCCTACAACCAGCTGAAATCACAGATCGAAAACCTTAAGACACAAGAACTTACCACGCAGAAGTCCGAGATTTCCCGCGCCCTCACGCAGGAGATCGTCTCGCGCTACTATTTCAGCACCGGCAAGCTTGTCAACAGCCTGCACCACGACCGCGACATCGAAGCCGCCAAGAGCGTGCTGCTCAATCCGAGCCGCTACCGCGAAATTCTCTCGCCGAAAAAATAGGCCATGAGCCGCACTCGATTCCATCAGACCTTCTACCTGCTCGGCACCCTCACGGTTGCGGCCGCCATTCCGTTGTCGCACTTCCTCATGGGACTGGCGCCCTTCCTGCTGCTGCTCAATTGGTTAGCTGAATGGAATTGGAAAGAAAAGCGGATACGGCTGCGCAAAAACCAGCAGGGACTCTGGTTCTCCGCCTTCTACCTCGTCTATGCCATCGGCCTCATTCACGCCACCGATTGGGGTGCAGCGGGCAACGAGATGCTCAGCAAACTCCCGTTCCTCCTCTCCCCTATCGTGGTCATCACCTCCAAACCGTTCGACAACAAGGAATTACGGTGGATTTTCGGGACGTTCGTGCTGGCCACCCTCTTCGGCTGCTGCTGGAATTTCGGATACGCACAAACCCACACGCTCAGCAACTTCCGGGAGATGTCGCGCTTCATCGACCATATCCGCTTCAGCCTCTGCGTGACCCTCTCCATCATCTTTTGCGTTCACTGTCTAACCAGTTCGCAGGAAAAAAGTCCGACTATTCAAATCATCTGTCTAATAATCAGCCTTCTACTGCTGTTTTATCTGCTGTACAGCCAAACGCTGTCCGGCATTGTGATTTTGATGGTTGTCGCACTCTGTTACATCATACATCTTATTGTAAACCAAAAAGATAACAAGAAGAAACGGGTTCTGGGCGGAACCCTCACGCTGTTACTGACCGCCATTATTGCTTACACTGCCTATATCACTTTCGACTATTTCCACGTGAAGGATCCCGCTCCCGACCGCACCGCGCTGACTGCCTCGGGAAACCCTTACACGTTCGAGAAGGATCCGATGGTGGAAAACGGCCATTATATTGGCAACTACGTGTGCAAAAAGGAGTTGCAGACCGCTTGGGCGATGCGTTCAGACTCGGTTTACGACGGGCTGACCTCCGCCACCTTGGTGCGCTATCTCAACTCGCTCGGTCTGCGAAAGGATTCCGCCGCCGTGATGAGCCTCAGCGACGAAGACATCCGCAACATCGAAAACCACAACGCCAACGTCTATTACACCCGGAAGGCCAGTCTGCGGCGGGCGTTATACGAGACCTACTTCGGGTTCACGCTGTATGGGAAATACGGATTCATCTGCGAATCGTCGCTGTTGGAGCGGGTGGAGCTTTGGCGGGCATCGTGGCAGGTCATCCGCGAGCATTGGCTGTTCGGGATCGGCATCGGAAACCAGCGGACGGCACTCGACCAGCAGTTAGAGGCGCAGCATTCGCCCATCGCGGGCAAGCGGCCGGGGCGCGGCAGCCACAACCAGTTCCTCACCTATTGGCTCGCCGCCGGCATCATCCCCGTGCTCTATTTATGGTTCCTGCTGGTTTATCCTTTCGCTGCGATGAAAAAACGGATTACCTTCGTCTATTTCGCCTTCATCACCATGATGTTCCTCTCCATGTTGGTGGAAAACACCCTCGACGTCCAAACCGGCCTCACCCTATGGGCGACGTTCGTGCCGATATTGCTGTTTCGTAAAGAGAATCCGTAGAACAGTTCTAACCATGTAACTCGTTAATTAACAAGCAATAAACACAAACCGACAACTTTTTTTCTCCCCCATGTCACCTTTCCCCCTATAGGTTCGTTTAACAGTTGAATCGATTCGGTAAATAACGGAAATGTATAACCTTAAAAAATTAAAGTCATGGATACTTTAGGAACCATAATGATAATCATCATAGCAATCGGCTGTTGCGTGGTGCTGCCGCTGATGATTGTGTGGCTGACCAACAAACGCAAGAACCACGAAATCGACAAACAGACGGAAATTTTGATGGCGATGATGGAGAAACACCCCGACCTCGACCCTGCCGAGGTAATGAAGAAGCTGAATGTGTCGAGCACCTCGCATAAAACCATCAAACAGAAACTGTTAGATAACGTCCTCACCGGCGGTTTTATGACGTTGATGGGCCTTGCAGTCCTCATTCCTCACCTCTGCGGAATGGTCCTTTTCGGCAACAAAGAAAACGGCATCTTCTGCGGCGGAATCATGTTGGCCGTGGGCTTGGCGTTCCTCATCTACTACTTGGTGTCGAAAAAACAGCTGAGCGGTGAGATCGAGGCCGAAGAGAAACAGTTGAAAGAACAGCAATAATCGCACTGATGGAGCGAGAACAATTCATAGCCTTAATTTCGGAAGAGCAGGAGTCTTTGCGGAGATTCCTGCTTGCCCTGTGTGAGGGCGACCGGATGGAGGCGGAGGACATCGCGCAGGAGGCGATGGTGAAGGCGTACATCGCGATGGAGCGGTTCGTGGAGCGGGCTAAGTTCGCCACGTGGCTCTTCAAGATCGCCTACAACACCTTCCTCGACCACCAGCGGTCGGGGTGGAACCGCCGGACGGACTTGGACGCGGCGGAGCAGATGCCGGGCGGTCCGGGTGCCGACGACGCCTTCCAATACCAGGAACTGTACGAGGCTATCGGCACGCTGCCGCTGAAGGAGAAGAGCGCCATCCTGCTGTTCTACGTCAGCGGCTACTCCGTGAAGGAGATCGCGAAAATCACGGGAGGTTCCCAATTGGCTGTGAAGCAGCAGCTTTCGAGAGGGAGAGTTAAACTTAGACAAATATTGGAACGATGAAAGAGAAGACCACCATAGAAGAATTATTCGCCCAATACCAGCCGGACATGGGCGACCGCAACGAATATATGGAAAAACTTTCCAAGAAATTGGCGGCAGCGGAGTACGCGAAGCAGTACCGCGAGGCGCAGACCCGCCGTTACCGCCGGATGATGGTGGCCGTGTTCATCTCGGGCATCGTCACCGGCGCCATCGGCATGGTGCTCGTCCTGTTGCACCCGCAATGGCTCCTCCCCGCCGGGATAACCATCGAGGCTCCCACGATGTTTCCCCTCTTCCCGAAAGTGATTCTACTGCTGATCATCTGCTTTATGAGTCTGTGTGTCACGGGGTTGGTGCGGAAGATCTGTGATCGCGGCGAAGCGACGTGGCGACGGACATAGCCACCACGCGCAAAGACGGTGCCATTCGCAAAGAACTGTCCAACAGTAGAAACGCACAGACATCCACCAAGGGAATCCAGCGCTATAAAAAAACTTTTGCCCGACATTCAGTGCCAGGCAAAAGTTTTTTTTTGTAGAACATTTTTTTGCAGTTAGCGTTTGGAGAGGCCTTTGTCGAACATGAAGAAGGCAGCCTTGTCATCGCCGACGCACTTCATCGCATCGATGAGTTCCTGGGCATTCTCCTCCTCCTCAACCTGCTCGGTCACA
>CAJOKR010000018.1 GCA_905235135.1 uncultured Bacteroidales bacterium | reverse complement strand
CGGCAGTTCATCGGCGCAGAGGGTGCTGTCGGCCTGCGCCGCGACGTTGTAAAGCACGGAGAGTTCGATGGTCAGGACGCTGTCGCAGCCCGCCGCGTTAGTGAGATGCTGGATGTAGGTCCCTTCCCCGGCGTAAGTGCTGTCGTTCAGGGTGAGCGGCAGGTCGTTCTCCACAACAGTGACGTGTAACGTGCTGTCGGTCGGGAGGTTGACGGTCAAGGTCATCGTCACCGTGCTGTCCGCGCCGGTGGAGGAGGTGATCACGGCATTTTGCGTGCCTGCCGTGTCGAAGGTCACGCCGTTCCACGTGAAGGGCAGGGCGTTCTCGCAGATGGTCGAGTCCACCTCGACTGTCACGTTGGGAATCACCGTCAGGTGGATGGTCAGCACGCTGTCGCAGCCCGCCGCGTTGGTCAGCGTCTGCGTGTAGGTGCCGGTATGGGTGTAGCTGCTGTCGTTGAGGGAGTAGGGCAGGTTGTTCTCAAGGACGGCGGTGTCGAGGGTGGAGACGGTGGCGTGGTGGACGATGAGGTTCATCCACACGGCATTGTCGCTGTCGGGGAGTATCGCCCACGCCGAGCCCGCTTCCGTGAAGGTATGCCCGTTCCATTCCACGGGCAGCTCGTCGTCACAAACCACGGAGTCCACTTGCTGTCCGATCCGCACCAGCACGGAATCCGTGGCGGAACAGGTGGTCAGCGGCGAAAAGTGGATGTCGTCGATGCCGAAGTCGTTGCCCGCCAGCGCGGTGTTTTGGTTCAGGATCACGATGTCGGCCTGCGTGTTGGAGCCGCTGTTCCACACCTCGTAGAACTGGCTCCACGTGTTCAGCGTCAGCGGCGACTGGAACACTTCGCCCACTTGCGTGCCATTGATGCTGAACTGCAACCGGGCAAGGTACGCGGCGGAATAGGGCGACACGGTGCATACCCACACCGAGAAGGCGTAGTTCGTGTGCGGGGTGACATTCACCGTCTGCTCCCACACCGTGGTGTTGGGCGTTCCCGCCCCGTTGACGATCATATAATTGCCGGAGCCGCTCGTGTGGTCGTGGGCGCCCGTGAATCCGCTGTGGTAGTCATGGGCGTTCGCGCCGATGCAGTAGCGGCCTTCCGGACCGAGCCCCGTACTGTAAATGTAGTCGCTGGAGAACCCGGTGTTGCCCATCTCGAAGTCTCCGTTCGTCACGGTGGTGAAGTCCGAGCTGTCGTTCACATTGAAGCCGGAAAGATAGTAGTAGGTGGAGGTAGATGGGCTGACAGTCAGGGTGTTGCCGCTTCCCAAAATGTTGCCGTCGGCGTCGGTCCAGGTCAGAATGTTGACCCCGGAGCCCCAAAGGGTCACGGACTCACCGGGGAGGATGGCCGTGTCGGGGGAGAGTGTGATCACCGGCATGGGCACCACGTACAGGTTCATGACCACCGTGCTGTCGGCGCCGGTGGAGGCGGTCAGGAGGGTGGTCTTCGTGCCCGCCTCCGTGAACACGCTGTCGTTCCAGAAGACTGGCAATTCGTTCGCGCAGACGGTGGAGTCAACCTCCTCGGTCACGTTGGGATAAACGGTGAGATGGAGGGTCAGCAGGCTGTCGCAGCCCGCCGCGTTGGTGAAATGCTGGGTGTAAGCACCTCCTGCGTTATAGCTGCTGTCGTTGTAGCTGAAAGGCAGGGCGTTCTCCACAATGGCCGTGTCGAAGGTGCTGTAGGTCGTCGGAATCACCGTCAGGGTCAGGATGACCGTGCTGTCCGCGCCGGAGGAGGCCTCCAGCGTTTGGGTGTGTATGCCCGCTTCATTATAGCTGCTGTCATTCCAGACAAATGGCAGCTCGTCTTCGCAAACCGTCGTATCTACAAACGAGGTTTCATTGTTCAGCACCGTCAGGACAAGGGTCAGAATGCTGTCGCGTGAGCGTTTGCGTGAATGTGTCGGCGGTATAGTAGAGACTGTCGTTGAGGGGGTAGGGCAGGTCGTTTTCCAAGATCACGGCCGTGATGGTGTCGGATGTCAGCTCGTGCACGATCACATTCATGACGACGAGGCTGTCGCAGTGATGAGCCGTGGTCAGGATGATGGTGTCGGTTCCGGCATCCGGGAAGGTTATCCCGTTCCAAACCACCGGCAATTCGTTGCGGCACACCACGCTGTCAAGCGAAACCAGGTCCGAATAATGCACCGTCAGATGCAGCACCACCGTGCTGTCGCAGCCGTTAACGTTCTCCAGCGAGTGCGTGTATTCGCCCGTCTGCGTGAGGGTGTCGCCGAACCAGACGTATTGGTTGCAGGCGGTGTCGGTCACGATGGTGGTGTCGGAGGGGTTCACGGTCAGCTCCAGCGTCACTAAGCTGTCGCAGCCGTGGATGGTGGATAATACAAAATGGACAACGGATAATGCCGGAGTGCCGATGTCGAACAGGGTGTCCCCGTATGTGTAGGGTAGTTCGTGTTCGCAGATGGAGACCCGGTCTTCCGTGGCCACAGACGGATACAGTGTCAAATGCAGTGTCACCACGCTGTCGCAGCCCGCGGCATTGGTCAGCGTGAAAGTCGGCGCGACGGCAGGTGTTTGCGTGTAGGTGACGCCGTCGATCCACGTGAGACTGTCGCAGGCGGTTGCCGTGTCGGTCGCGTGGGTCATGGGAGTCACCATCAGCGTCATCGTGACGGTGCTGTCCGCGCCCGTGGATGCCGGGAGAATCGTCACCTTCGTGCCCGCTTCGGTGAACAGGCTGTCGTTCCACCATAGCGGCAGTTCGCTCTCGCAGACCACGCTATCTACCTCTTCCTCCACATTGGGAATGACCGTCAGGTTCAGGGTCAGGGTGCTGTCGCAGCCCGCCGCGTTGGTGAAATGCTGGGTGTAGGTGCCCTCCTCGCCGTAAGTGCTGTCGTTCAAGAGATAGGGTAGGTCGTTTTCCAAAAGGGTGATGTTCAAGACGCTGTCCGTCAGTAGTTTGATGGTCAGGGTGAGATGCACCGTGCTGTCCGCGCCGGAGGAGGCCACCAGCGTTTGGGTGTGTATGCCGGCTACATTATAGCTGCTGTCATTCCAGACCAATGGCAGCTCGTCTTCGCAAACCGCCGTATCTACAAACGAGGTCTCATTGTTCAACACCGTCAGGACAAGGGTCAGAATGCTGTCCGTGAGCGTTTGCGTGAATGTGTCGGCGGTATAGTAGAGACTGTCGTTGAGGGGGTAGGGCAGGTCGTTTTCCAAGATCACGGCCGTGATGGTGTCGGAAGTCAATTCATGGACGATGACATTCATGATGACGGTGCTGTCGCAGTGATGCACCGTGGTCAGGATGGCGGTGTCGGTTCCGGCATCCAGGAAAGTCACCCCGTTCCAAACAATCGGCAATTCGTTGCGGCACACCACGCTGTCAAGCGAAACCAGATCCGAATAATGCACCGTCAGATGCAGCCTTTCCACACTGTCGCATCCGTTCATGTTCGTGAAGACGGTGTCGTAAGTTCCTGATTCCGTATAGGTTATGCCGTACCAAATCATCGAATCGCACACGGTGGTGTCGATGGAGACCAAGTTGGTCGGGACGGCCGTCAACGTGAGGTTCACCGTGCTGTCGCAGCCGTGGACAGTGGAGAGGACGACGGTGTAGGTGCCGGTGTCCGCCAGCAGCGTGTCGTGGTAGAGATACGGGAAGTTGTTCGCGCATACCGCTATCGTGTCCGAAACCTGATAAGGCGGTGCGAAGACGAGTCGTAGCACGGTGGTGCTGTCGCAGCCGCCCGCCGCCACGCCGTGATGGATGAACAGGGAGTTCGTGTCGGAAACGCTGGTCAACGAGAAGCCATAGCCCTCATACTCCGTCTCGTACTCGCAGATCGTGTCGGTGAGCTGCACGAAACTGTACGCTTGCGGATAGACCGTCTTGCTCCAGCTCAAAGTGCCGCAACCGCCTGTGGCCGTGATGGATATGTCGAAGGAATCGGCGAACGTGGCAAACAGGAGCTCGATTTGGAACGGATCGGGTTGCTGCAGCACGAGAACGCTGTCCGGCACGGTCCACACCACATCCGTCAACCCCGACAACGAATCGATGGCATAGGCGTAACTGCCTCCTTGACAAGGGTATGTCTCACCCGCAACATCCGGCGGATTGTCAGTGTTCGGCGTGACCGTGAGTTGGAGAATCACCAGGCTGTCGCAGCCGTTGCTGCTGGTCCCGGCGTTGATCGTGTCGATGTATGACCCAGTCTCGGAAGGAGTGATGTCGAATCCATACGATGTGTAGGAAGTGTTGACGCAGAGGGTGTCTGTAACGGTGAAATGGTTGTTCAGGACGGTCAGTTCGAGAATGTAGGTGCTGTCGCAATATTGTTCAGGCACCGAAACTGTGCGTGTCTCGGTGATAAGCCCGCTCTCTTCCGCCTGGATGTCGAACCCGTTCAGCTGGTAGTGGGTTCCCTGGCACACGGTGTCGCGCAGGGTGATGGTGGGACCTTCCGCCACCCGGACGCGGGCGTAAAGGTTGGAGCAGAAGACCGTGCCGTTGCTGGTGATGTAAAGCGTGGCCGAAACCGTGTAGTGGCCAGCAGCAGTGTAATCGTGTACCGCCACCGACGCATTCTGCAACGGACTGCCGTCGCCGAAGTTCCACACCACACTGTCGCACGGATAGTTGACATACGTGCTGAACTCGATCGGCTCGTAAGGACAGAACTTCGTGTCGGGCGGCAGCTCGGTATTGAGGATGCCGTTGACGAACAACTGCTCTTTGAGCGGCACCGCCTTGGAACCGGCAGCATAACCGTAAGATTCGTGGTACCCCAGACCGTAGCAGTGTGCGATGAAACCGCCGTCGCAATGCAGCGTGTGAGTGCCGTTGATAATATGCTTACGCACGAAGGCAAAGTCCGAACTCCCGTTCAACAGCGAGAATTGGTTGCCGATATTTACGCCGTCAAGCGTCACGTCGCTAACGGCATCGGCGGGAACCACAATGTTGACGTAATGGTCGGAAATGCCCGGCGAGTTGAAGGTCGCAAAGGTGATGTCGGTGAGCATCTGCTCGGTAGGCGGAATCCAGACCATCGACGGGTCACTGCGCTCCTGCGAGTTGCCCTGCACCGCACCGGCAATGTAGAGATAGACGCCGGCGGGCTCGGAAGTCTCCAGATAGCAGGAACCTTCACCGCCTGTAATCTGGAACTCGTGGGTTTGGTAGGCCTGCAAGGTGGCGATGAGCGTGCCATTCTTCCGGATCTCGGTGTTGTTGCGCATCGCGGTCACCCGCACCACATCGAAATTCTGACTCTGCGTGGTGGTGATGGAGAAGGAGCGGCCCCAGTAGTTGGTTCCCACAGCCTGCTCCACCAAATGGTCGGTGTAGGAGTTGTCGGTGGGCACCAATGCACAAACATTGCCGTTGAAGACCGCCACGGGCTTGTTGCCGTGCGCGTGAATCACCGTGCCCGAAAGGTCGCCCAGCACGCCGCCATACTGCGACATTCCCAAGTAAGTCTGCCCCTGCTGAAGCATCACCGAATAGGTCTGCTGTGCGGGATGCCCGCCCTGCAATGCCCGCGACGGCGTAATGTCCACCCAAGTGCTGTCCTCGGTAGCCACAATCACAAACTCGGCATTCATCATCGGGGTATAAGTCTGCAACACGTACTCGTTGGAGAGTGCATTCACCGGCAACACATCGGTGACGTCAAAGCTGCTGGTGTTGTAGTTGGCGGCATAAACCGAAACCGTGTCGGAGGTCTCAACTAAAAGCCCGAAATCGCCCGCCACGCCAACCTGCTGGCTATACGCCTGCGCCAACGGTACGCTGACCGTGGTCACCGAGTGGTTGCCGACGGAGAAGTTCACGCTCCAGCCCGTGCGCGGGTTGCTCACAGTGCCCGTACAAGCCTCTTCCGCCGAAATGTTCAGCGTGAGGGTGGGATTATGGAAGTGGTTGCGCAGGTACGACAGCCAGAAAGTCGTGCCCATCGAGGCCGGCGCGCCCAACGAATCGGACATCATCGAGGACGGCACCACCATCACCGTCGCGGTATCGATACACTCGCCGCCGTTGCTGACGATGACGGCATATTCCGTGGGAATCAGCGGCGACACCTGCACGGCGTTGGTGTCCTCGTTGCTGTGCGACCAATGGTAGTGGAGCGCACCAGGCGTGGCTGTCAGGTTGAAATAGTAGCCCTGACAGTTGTCCGTCGCCACCTCAATGGCCGACAATGTCAGCTCAAAATCGCTGAAGGAGTACTCGTAAGCACCCTGATCGACAACGTTCTCACAGGCGACACGCGGGTCGTCCTTGATATCCACTGGCCAGGTCGCCCACTGGTTGTCGCCCCCGTCAATGGCCGGCGACAACTGCCGTAACGCGTAGTTATTCTGCTCATTGACAAAAACATCCGGCGTATCTTCCAGCATATTGTGGTCGCCGGAAATATTACCGCCCGCACTCATCGTATGGCCGGGGTTGTTGATGATAATATTGTTGTAGAGATAGAGGGTGTGGGTGGTATCGGTCTGATGCACCGGATAGCAGATGAAGGTGTCGGGGATGTCTTCGTACAGCTCAAACGCGCCGATTTCAATAGTGTCGGACATAATGCGCGGATGCTTGAAGAGGTCCACCGGCACTTCGCAGCAAGCATTGTTGCCCTGATTCACCGCGATGGAATTCTCCCGGGGCATATAATTCTCCCGATTGTGTTCGAACAGCGTGTCATTATCCTCCAGGATATTATGCGTGGAAAGGGCGGACACATTCGCATTCAACGCCCAGTCGCAGTTATTGATGACGATATTGTTGCACAGATAGATCTCCGCCGTGTCCGCACTCTGCGAAACCGCATAAACCGTATCAACCGTGAAGGTCTCGGTGTAAAACTCGAAGGCACCCACATCGATGGTGTCGTGGATGACACGGTCTTTGTCACGAAAATCCAACGAAAGCGTGTTGCAGCTGTTGTCGCCCGCATCCACGGCGGGTGAGTGCGACCAAAGATTGAAGTTGAGGACAGCGTCGGCGAAGACCTGCACGCTGTCGGAGAGGATGTTGCTCGCCGGCACCGACGCGGCATTCACCATTGCCTCATGCTCAGGATTGTTGACGATGATGTTGTTGCAGAGCGTCAGGTTGTGGTTGCCGACAACATGCACCGCATACGCAGGACCGAATGCCGCCGCATCGGGATCAAACTGCTCAAAGGCACCAATATCTATCGTTTCCGCGAAAATTCTGGGGTTCTTCGCCAAATCCACCGCCACCTCGTTGCAGCTGTTGTTCCCTCGGTTGACCGCCTGGGACTCGGGTCGGGGCATGTAATCATCGCGGTTGTCGGTGAAGAGGCTGTCCTGATCCGTCAGAATGTTGGAAGAATCGGCCACCACGTTCGTGTTCGGGGAAAAGACGCTGTTGTTGATGATAATGTTGTTGCACAGCGTGAGCGTGTCGGGTGATGTCTGCACCACCGAAGTGATGGCGTACCCGCCGTACCAAGTGCCGCCGCCCCAATAGGAGCCGCCTCCACCGCCACCACCGCCGGCACCGCCACCACCGCCGCCAGCCCAAGTCGAATCATACTGGTAGCGCTTGGGCACCTCAAAGGCACCGACATCTATCGTGCCGTTCGAGATACGCGTCACCGTATCAATGTCCGTGGTCCAGCTGCTGCAGCTGTTGTCGCCCGCGTCCACGGCCGGGGAGTGCTCTGTCGGCTTGAAGTTGAGCACCGCGTCGCAGAAGAGCGGGATGCTGTCCGACAGGATATTGCTTTCGGGTACGTCCCCGATGTTGGTTTCCGCCTCGTGCTCGGGATTGTTCACGATGATGTTGTTGCAAAGCAGAAGTGTATGGTGCTGAACCTGATGCACCGCGTACGCCGGCCCGAACACGCCCTCTTCCTCCTCCGCAAGCTCGAAGGCACCAATCTCGATGGTGCCGCCCGAGATACGCTCGTGCCCATCCAAGTCCTTCTCCAAAGCGTTGCAGGCATTGTTACCCGTGTTCACCGCCTCCGATTCGGGACGCGGCGTGTAGTCATCCGTGTTGTCCGTAAACAGCGTATCCACGTCTGTGACAATATTGTACGCCACATCCGCCACGTTGGTATTCTCAGAATAAACGCAATTGTTGATGATGATGTTGTTGCAAAGGCTCACCCCAGCGCTGTCCTGAAACACGGTGTAGGCCTGCACGGTGACGGTATCGGTGTTGACCGTGAACTCGAACGCACCCACATCAATGGCATTGCCCTGCACACGGGCGTGAGCGTCAATGTCCACAGGCAACGAGAGGCATCCGTTCGAACCCGCATCCACCGCCGGGGAGTGCGACCACAGCCCAAAATGGATAACCGCATCCTGAAACACCTGCACGTTGTCGGAGAGGATATTGTTGCTCGGCACAGCCGTCAGGTTCGTCATGGCCGTATGCTCGGGATTGTTGACGATGATGTTGTTGCAGAGCTGCAGCTGACCCGTTTCCGTTTGATGCACCGCGTATTGCGGGGTACGGGCCTCCACTGGGTACTCGTATGCACCCAAATCCACGGTCTCGTTCACCACACGGGGATGGCCGTCCAGATCCTCCTGCCCGAGAGCGCAGCCGTTGTCACCCGCATCGATGGCGGGCGAATGGGTGGGCAGCCGGAAGTCGCCCTGCGAATCCATAAAGAGACCGCCGGTCGCCTGCGTGAGGTTGAAGGTCGACAACGAGATGTTGACCTCGCCGTCCGCGTTGTTGACCACGATATTGTTGCACACCGACACCGCCGCGCTGTCCTCAATCAGCAGCCCGAAGCCCGTCTGGGCATTCGCCGCGATCAGACCGCACAACAGAATCACTATGCTAAATATCCGTTTCATCAACTTTGTCTTAATTTTTCACACACCTGACAGAAAACCCTTTGTCGGAAGTCGTATAATTGCTGGAAAAGGCCGCATTGTCGTACGAGAGCGTCCAATAGACGCAATCGCTGTTGGAAGAGCCGTTCCGGGAGGTGGTCCAGAAGAAGCCCTGCGTGTAGAGCCCGTTGAAGGAGCCGTTATAGGAACCGGCGGGGCGGGCATCAAACAGGGTGAAATTGTTGGCAGACAGGTCGTTACCCACCGCGCAGTTCACGTCGGAGGTCTGCCAGTACTCGTTGGCGGCAAGGGCTTTGGCCAAGTTGCTCGCCGACTGTCCGCAATAGTAGGCGTTGTCGGCTGCCAGCCAAGAGGCCAACTGCGAAAATTCCGTGGTCGAGGGCAGATGCCAGCCGTTGGGGCAGACCCCCTGCATCCCACTGGGGGCATTGTCGGTGTAGTTGCTCTGTGTGCCGTGCCGCGCCGCCGCCACATTGTAGAGCAACCCGAAGGTCTCAGTCTCAGTGGCGGAGGTACCCGCATTGTAGTAGCGGGGTTCCGAGGTAGAGATGGTCAGAGCGTTGGAAATAGCCGTCCCGTCGGCGAAGTGCGTCACGCGCAGATTCTCGCGCATCCAGCACTGCTCGCCGATGAGCACGGTAGTATATTCGTTGTTGTCGTAGTCGGTCACGGTGCCGCAGTTGAAACCGTAATTGCGGTGATGGTGTTGTTGGTCACACTGCCGGAAGCCGCCGCGGCCCCATAGCCGTTGTCGGCGCGGTTGAAACAGACCACGCTGTTGAGCAGGATACCGTTGTTCTGCACATAGACTCCTCCACCCTTGGCCGGTTGGTCGTCCGCGATGCCGTGGGCCATGCAGAGGGTGATGACGCAGTGCGTCACCGTGCCGCCATCGACCAAAACCCCGCCGCCATGGACGGAGGACTTGCCGTGCCGCACGACACAGCCCTCCAGCCTTCCGCCGGTCTGCACTGTGGCCACGCGATGGGTCATCCCACCGTCGAGCACTGTGCAGTGCGACAGATTCGTCCACTGGCTGTTCGCGCCAGGGAGCAGCCGCTGCGTGGTGTCCGTGCCCGCACTGGTGGTCGCATACCCGCCTGTCACAGTCACGCCCGCAGGAATCACCAGCTCCGCAGCCTCCTCATACAGCCCCGCCATCACGCACACATGCCCGTTGCCGCCCGCCACAGTCAGCGCCGCACCCACTGTCCGCTTCGCCGTCTCCCACGAGAGCCCATTGCCGCTGTCGTCCGTCGCCGACGAGGACACGAAGACCTGTGCGTGGGCATGTGCGCAGAGGCACAGGAGGAGGACTGCAAGGACACGCAGGCTCCTACCCCATACTGCAGCTTGCGCCTTGTGTGGGGTTACCTGCACTGCGTGCGCCCCACACTGCGCCCCACACTGCGGCTTCGCCTTGTGTGGGGTTAATTGCACTCCGTACGTATTGCCTCTTCGAGGCTGCTCAAGGAAGAAGTTCATATAATATTCAACATTCATCATTCAACATTCATCATTCACCGCTCCACCACCTTCCAATCATCAATCAATCGGCGTTCGGTATTGAAGTTGATGCCAATCTTGAAGAGTTTGCGCGAGTATGAATCGAAGGGTTTGGCGTAGCCCTTGTCCTCAATCTGCTGCAATGCCTCATCGGCAGTTTTGTTCACCTTCAATTCCATGATGTAGATGCTGTTCAGCGTGTCGGCAGTGAGTTCCTCGCGGGTCATTTCCTCAAGGGGATAGCTGGTCTTCAGCAGTTGGTGTACCAAAAACGTGGGGGTTTCTGTCTCAAATTTCATATCGTTCAAATTATTCAACATTCATAATTCTACATTCTACATTCATTCGTCGCGGAGGCAGCGGACGGAATGGCCATTACTCTTGTAATTCGTGCTATTTTGCACAACGGCACTTGAATAATATAAATACCAAACCCATGCTAGGCTCGAATCACTCGCAGACTGGGATGTGGACCAAAAATAGGCAAAAGATCCTGTACCAGAATAGGTACCATTAATTAAATATCCATTGTAATAACCCACAGCTTTAGCTCTGAAGCTTGTAGCATCATTCTCATTTTGATTGGAACCCACATTACAGGTAGTAGATGAAGCTCCCCACGATGATTCTGAGGCCAACGCCTTAGCTATATATCCGGTATTGTCACCACACACAAAATTGCTTTGGCTTCCCACGTAATTGATTAACTGTGTCCACTCCGCACTACTCGGCACATGCCAACCTGTAGGGCAAACACCCTGTACACCGGAAGGATTGGCATCGGATGAGTTTGCCCCATGCATGACAGCAGTCCAATTATATAAATAGCCTCCCCAATTCACATTACTCGCATCATTGTTAGGATTGTATCGATAGGATATTATTGACGAAGAGACAGTTCCAAGGGGTATCGCCGTACCATCGGCGAAATGTGTAGTGCGAAGGTTCTCTTTCATCCAACATTGCGTACCTATTTTCACAGAATTATAAGTGTTGCCGTCATAATCGGTGAGACTCAACGGATCATTGCAACCATCTGTGATGAATGACTGTTGTTCCCCATAAACTGTGTCAATGCTGTTAATAGCGTATGCCCGAACATAATACAACGTGTTGTTGGTCAACCCTGTAAGTGTATAAGTGAACACAGTCTCTCCCGATCCTAAAACAATGTGGTTACCACTGATATCGGGATTTGGTAGGGTGTCCCAACATAATCCGTATTCAGATATTGGACTTCCTCCATCCGAACATGAGCCTCCGCATACTACCTGCGTGGACTGGATATTCGATGCTGTTACAGGATTTGTATGCACTATCGGAGCCGAGTTCGCCAACTGCTTCACGCAACGGACGGACAAGGCATCGGGTTTAACCCCGTCATTCCTCTGCACACCTGCCTCTTCACAATTTATTCGACGCGCCCACGCTCCTGATGAAGTACGCTCAGTAGAACTCCAAAAGTAAGCTCTCATACTAAATCCATCGTAACTGTTATTATAGTATCCTGCAGGGTATGCCTTAAAACCTGTGGTATTGTTTCCTCCCTGATTACTTCCAACTTGACAAGTTGTATTGTTAGATGTCCATCCCGATGTTGATGCTAACGCCTTGCCTATCTGTCCGTCATAACCACTGCAACGATAACGAGTGATGATGTTTACAAAATTGGTTAGCTCCGTCCACTCAGCATCACTTGGCACATGCCATCCAGAAGGGCAAATGCCCGTCACACCAGAGGGATTCTCATTAGATGAAGGGGCTCCGTGCATCACCGCCGGCCAATTGTACAAGTATCCATAATTCACAAGATTAGTGGCAGTGAGCCCATTGTAGTTGATATAATAGTAAGGTGATGTGCTCGAGGTTGGCTGGTTGTTTCCCAACGGAATAGCCGTTCCGTCGTTGTAATGGGTGGTACGGAGGTTCTCGTGGGTCCAACACTGCTGGCCGATCACCACCGTGTTATAGACATTGCCGTCGTAGTCGGCCACCTTGCCGCAGTGGGTGGGCCAGTTGCGGGTGATGGTGTTGTTCACGAGAGAACCAGGGCCGCCTGCCACAGCTGGACCATTGTCGCCACGGCACTCGGTAATCACACAGTTAGTGAGGACACCGTTGTTGAGGATGTAAGCGCCGCCGCCCTCGGCTGTGCGGTTGCTTTCCTGAATGGCATCGCACTCACGGATTACACAGTAGCGCACCGTGCCGCCATCAATCAGCACCCCGCCGCCTTGTTCGGTAGTGACACCTCGCCGCATCACGCAACCCTCCAAAAGCCCATTTACCACGGCGATACGGTTAGAACCGCCGCCAGTGAGAATTGTGCATACGCTGGCGTTCTCCCACCGACTGTTAGTGCCAGGGAGTTCCCGACCAGTAGTGTCCGTGCCCGACAGTGTGAGACGGCCGCCCTTCACAGAAACGCCTGCAGGAATGTTCAGTTGCGACCCCACGCTATAGCTACCGGCCTTCACATACACCGTACCATTATCGCCCGCCGCCGCAATGCCCGCCGCTATGGTCTGCTTGGCTGCGCTCCATGAGGAACCATTGTTGTTGTCGTTACCGTCCGCCGACACAAACACCGCCGTCTGCGCCGAGGCCAGAACGCCACAACACACCCAAAACAATATCGTAAATATCTTCTTCATATTAAAAACAGTTCATTATTTGTTGGGTTTGTAGGGGCGAATAATCATTCGCCCCTACATATCTCCCATTCTTAATTCTGAATTTTATTCGGGGTCTTTCACGCAACGGACGGAATAACCGTTGTAATTAGAATCAGAGAAAGTATATTGTTTGACATCAGGGTCGCAATCATAAACATATCTATAATAACCTGCGGAAGTCCAAAAATATAAATAATTACCCACACTCACGAAAGAAGAGCTTCCCCGGTATCCGGCGGCACAAGCCGAGAACCGGGTCTTGTCATTCAAGGTAGCAGCATTGTACTTCGGGGCACACTCAGAGCCACCCGTGTAGGTCCATGTGTTTTTCGCTGACAAGGCTTTCGCTACCGAAGTGGAGTTGTTCCCGCATCGATAACGAGGAATCGAGCCCACAAAACTGATGAGTTGGTTCCATTCCGCATTACTCGGAACATGCCAACCATCAGGACAAACCCCTTGAACTCCCGATGGATTTGCATTGCTGCTGGCCGCACCATGCATCAAAGCAGGTCTATTATAGTGAAGACCGTATGTGACTACGTTCGCGCTTGAGTATTGGTAATGATAGGCCACGGTAGTGCTGTAACCCGATGTCGTCGGTATCGCCGTGCCATCTGAATAGTGCGTGGTCCGCAAGTTCTCCTTCATCCAGCACTGGGAGCCGATCTGGACGGTGTGGTAGGTGTTGCCGTCGTAGTCGGTGACGGTGCCGCACTGGGAGGGCCAGTTGCGGGTGATGGTGTTGTTGACGAGGCTGCCGTCCTCGCCGGAGACCGCCGAGCCGTTGTCGCCCCGGCACTCGGTCACCACGCAGTTGAGCAGGGTGCCGTTGTTGCGGATATAGGCGCCGCCGCCCTCAGCCGTGCCGTCGTCATCGTGGATGGCGTCGTTCCACATCAGCACACAGTAGCGCGCCGTGCCTCCGTCAATGAGCAGACCACCGCCCATGGTGTTGGTAAAGCCATAGCGCACCACACAGCCGTCCAAGGTGCCGTTCACCGTGGCAATGCGGTGGTTGCCCGCGCCGGAGATAATGGTGCACCACGAGGTGTTCCCCCAATTGCTGTTGATGCCGGGGAGTCGCCGCAAAGACGTATCGGTGCCAGTGGAAGACTGCTGGTAGCCGCCCATCACCGTCACGCCAGCGGGGATGGTGAGCTCGGCGGTGGTGGCGTAATTGCCGGCCTTCACGAACACTGTGCCGTTGCCGCCCGCCGCAGCGATGCCCGCCGCAATAGTCTTCTTGGCCGTCTCCCAGGTGGTGCCGTCGCCGTTGTCGTTGGAGGCGGAGGCGGAGACGAAGACGGAGGTTTGGGCGGAAACACTACCCCAAACCGCCAACAGAATCATAACAAAAGCTACTATATTTTTCATCGGTATAATATATTCTGAATGAACAAGACTAAAGGGTCCGGATCAGCCGCACCGACTGCCCCCAGTAGCATTCCACCCCTTGGTAAGGGTAGATATTTCTCCGGCATGGAAGTGCGCCTGGTCGGCACCGTGCGCGACAAAGACGCTGTCCCCCACGAACGCCACGGACAAATTCTCGTCCAGGGCAAACGACAGAAGGGGCGAATTGGCCCGGTGCAGGCACAATTCGGTGATCGTGTCGTTCGTTCCGCCAGCTCCGACGGACTGCGCACGCGACGCGAACGCCGCCAGCAAACAGACAACCGTCAAAGCTGTAGTCAATCCTCTTTTCATATCGTTAATGCTATAGCTGTTTTTAAGCCGCAAAAATACAAAAAAATTGCATTCGATTACCACGCCGCCTGTGCCTGGCAGGGCTCTCGCTTCAACTTTTATTTGTTTGGCCGTTCTTTCCGGCGCCACAGGACTTTCCGCCGCAATGTTTTTTGACAAAATGACTTTTTCAAGTGGGCTTGATAAATGAAAAAAAATCCGGTGATGTAACATTTGTAATAAGGCAACAGGCAACAGGCAACAGGCATCAGGCATCAGGCAACAGGCATCAGGCAACAGGCAACAGGCAAAGTGGTATGAATAATGCGGGTTAAGTCCTTCCGCGGGGGGCTCGCCAAACAGGTCGTCCTTGACGATGCGCTTCCCAGGTGGAACCACGTCATAGTCCTTTGTTATTCGTCCCAAGTTTTTTTTTCATCGTCACCAAAGAATGAAGAATAGTTGAGGGAAATACGCGAGATGCATGGAGACGAAAAATATCAGCGGAAAACGTGATTTGCATGTTTCTTCACCTTTCCTGTCAAAAACATATAGTTAAACGAAGAAAAACGCATCGAAAAAATATTTTTAACTCCATGTTTTTAGCATCGAAAAAAGTGTATCTTTGCGGCGTCGATTCAGGCATTAGGCAACAGGCATTAGGCAACAGGCAACAGACCAACCAATTGTAGAGAAGCAAAATTTTGCGTCTCTACATGGAAACCCGAAACTTGAACCTTGAACCTTGAACTTTGAACTTAAAAGATTATGGAAAAGAAGAACCCGATTGAAGAGGCCCGCAGGTACGTGGCCAACGCGGAGGATGTCATCAAAAAAGCGAACTACGACCCCGAACTGAAAATCTACACGGACAGCAAGTACGTCAAGATGGCCGGGAACACCTTGTGGAACGGTTGCCTTATCGCGTTAGACGCGGCCCTGGACATCCGCAAAGGGAAAGGCCGCCCGTCCATCGAGAAATACAAGGAGGCGGCCGGCAAACGCGACCGCAAGCTGCTGGCGGCCATCGTCGCAGGCTACGACTTCATGCACCTCACGATGGGGTATGATGGCAGCAAAGGAAAGAAGACATGCGACATGGGCTTTGAATATGCCAACGACATCATCAACCACTGTGCGAAGCTGTACCGGGAGCTGGTGTGCGCGTGAACACCCGCCCTGTCGATGAACACACGCTGAGATACGCACACCGTGCAATGAACACCACACTGCGCCTGATGGTTTGTATGGTGCTCATTAGGCAACAGGCAACAGGCAACTCTCGCTGCGAAGTCCAGTTCCCATCAAAAAAGGCGAACGACGCTGCAAAATACTCCTTTTCTATCAGCGGGATGCAGAAAAGAGAAAAGGTTGCTGATGTTTTGAAAGTGTTTTCTGGTTTTTCTTGGGTGTAAGCCCAAAGGGAGAGTCGTCGCATGCACAGTGCAAAGAACACCACGGCATGTGGATACCAAGGGCCAGCCAAGTGCTATCCATACTGAAACCATAGTACACCCATACAGATGACATACTCTTGCCATACTTTTGAGTATGGCTACACTATGGCATCAGTATGGCATAAGTATGGCATAAGTATGGCATCTCCTTGGGAACCACTTGCCAAGGGTGATGGAGCGTAGGAAAATTTTGTGTCTTTGCCGCTGCAAAAAACTTCTAAAACAGATAACGATGACAAGAATCAGACATGTAGGCCCCGGCCCGATGTCATCGAACTCCACGCCAAGAGAAGCAGCCGCACCGAGACCGTCACGCTGGGGTTGTGCAAACCTCTGGGAGTAGCCGACGCTTGGAAGCGTCGCCCCCTGAAATTTACCGCACCCGGAACTCCGGCTTCCGCTCCAACAACGGATACTCCACCTTGACCACCACCTCTTCGTTCGGTTTCAGGTCGAAGTAATTGTCGGAGTAAGTGACGGTGTATCCGTGCGTTTCCTCGATGAGCACGCCCTTCTTCAGCGTCTTGGAGGAGAGGCGGAGTTCGGCGCAGTGGTCGCCGTAGTCCGTTTTGAGGCGGATCGGGGTGGGGGAGAGGGTCAGCAGCTTGGGCTTCACGAAATAGGTCAGATAGGAGACTTTTTCGGCGTTTCCGGGAGTGAAAGTGGCCTCCACATAGACGCTTCCGGCGTTTTTGACGGCTTTCGGCAGCACGACCACCGCCGACTTCACGCTGCTGTTCGCCGGCACGGAGGTCTGCGCTTCCGCCGAGTTGACCAGCTGCCCGTCCATCGTCTTGATGGCCCACTCGAACCGGCCGCTCGTTGTCTCGAAACTGTCGTTGATCAGGTACAACTCAATGGTATCCTGTGAGATACGGCGCGAGGCGATGGCCACGTTGGCATAGAGCCGCGGCAACCGGTAATACAGCGCCTTCGGGTTGCCCGCCACGTCGATGCAGCTCCAGGAGGCCACGGGCCAGCAGTCGTTGAGCTGCCAGAAGAGCGTGCCACTGCACTTCTCATGCTGGATGCGATGCGCTTCTATGGCTTGCGCGATGCCGTCAGACTGTACCAACTGGCTGATATAGACAAATTTGTCAAGATTATTGGTGTCCTTGAAGCCGTATAAATCCTCCATCGCTTTCAGGATGATCGGCACCCCGCGCCCGTGCTTCTGGTGGTTGCGCATGGCCGGCGATTGCAGCTTGCGCTCGCCTTCGGGGATGTAGGCTTCCCACAGCGACATCTCGGGATAGGCCTGGAAGCCGTACTCGGTCATAAAGCGGCCGGTCTTCTCCCACCAGATCTCAAACGGCAGCTCGCCCCACCAGACACCCCAGTAGTGGCTGCAGCCGTGGGTCGTGCACTCGGGATGACCCCAGCCGTAAGTGGGGGAGGAATGCACGTAATTGGACTTATAGCTGTTGTCCAAGCAGACTTTCGGTAGCAGCTTCTCGAAAAGTTGCTCGTAATGCTCATACATTTGTGCATATTGCTGGTCGGTGTAGCCTAATGCATCTTTCCAGCCCCAGTCTTCCAGCCCGTTGTGCACCTCGTTGTTGCCGCACCACGTCGCGATGCACGCATGATGGCGCAAGCGTCTCACCTGCTCTTCAGCCTCAACCTTCACGTTGTCCATAAAGGCTTGGTCGCCAGGGTAGATGTTGCATGCAAACATAAAGTCCTGCCACACCAGAAGTCCCAGCTGGTCGCAATAGTTGTAGAAGGCTTCGTGCTCGTAAAGGCCGCCGCCCCAAACCCGTATCATGTTCATATTCGCGTCTTTAGCCTGCTTCAGGAGCTCGGCGTAGCGGTCGTTGCCCTCGCTGCGGGCAAGTACGCCGGGGTACGATGACGCCGGAATCCAGTCCGCACCGCGCATAAAGAGTGGTTTGCCGTTGACCACGAACTGGAACGATTGCCCGATGCTGTCCTTTTTCTGGACGAGTTCCACCGTGCGCAGACCGTGCGCGTGCATCATGGGGGTGGACATGCCCTCCGTACTGAGATTGAAATAGTAGAGATGCGCTTCCCCAGCCCCATTTGGCCACCAAAGCTTCGGATTCTCGATGGTCACGGGAATGATTACTTTGTTGTCGCCCTTGTGAAGCTTCGCCTTGTACTGGATTTCTTGATTATAGCCGTCCTTGTCGGTGATGCTCAGCAACAAATTGGCAGTCAGCTTCTTGTCGGCCTGGATTTCCACTTCCACATCCGAAATCCATGGACGGCTCGGGTCGTGTGAAGGCTCCGTATCCTTGACATAGAAATCGTTGATTTTCATGTCGTTCCATGACTCGATATAGACATCCTTCCAGATACCGCAAGTGTTGAGCTTCGGCCCCCAGTCCCAGCCGCTCTCATACTGCGCCTTTCGGGTAAACACCCGATTGTCAGGGAGTTTGTACGGCAGTTTGGAGGCTTCGATGCTGTCGAACGGAGCGGAGGGCAGGAAACGGACGCGCAGTTCGTTGCCCACTTCGTCCAGCTTTTCGGGCATCGGGAAGCACCAAGTGCGAAACATGTTGTTGGTCAGAGAATCCCCGGTTGTGGCCACCAAGCGTTGACCGTTGATATATACTTCCGCGTAAGTATCCAACCCCTCGAACACCAACTCGTTGTGTGCAAACGATTTGCCGTGTCCGCAGTCCTTGTCGAAGTGGACGATGTATTCCCACACACTATCGGAAACCCACTGCACTTTCGACTCGTTGTCGCCGTAGAACGGGTCCGGAATCAGCTTGTTGGCGAGCAGGTCGTCGTGGATGTTGCCCGGCACGGTGGCGGGATGCGCATTATTGAGTATCTCGCCTTGAAGACAGACAAGCCACTCGTTGTTTACGCAGCCGTACTGCGAGTTGAGGTAGCGGCGCTCGTAGCCGGTGCGGGAGTTGGTGTGGCAGCCAGTGAGGAGGAGGGCGGCGAGGGTGATGATAAGGGCGGGGAGGGCGAGACGGTTCATTAGAATTAAGAATTATGAATTATGAATTATGAATTATGAATTATGAATTAAACGGTGGGGCAAAAGTACAATTTTTTTGATTTTTGTGATAAATCGCTTTTGTGTTTTGTACACCGAAACCCCGTTCTCTCAAATAGCGCTATCATACGCAAGCTTCCTTGACACGGGCGAATATGTGGACACCACCGGTGTGGCGAAGGTGAACTTTTCGCCTGAAAATTCGCCCGCCAGCGCAACTGCTAACTACTAACTACTAACTGCTAACTCCTCACCGTTTCACCACCTTTCTCACCGCAACTACATTCCCTTCCGCCACGGCCTTGACAAAATAGATGCCGGGCGCTAAGGACGAGAGGTCGATTTGGGTTTGTCCGGATAAACCATCTGCGTCCGTTTGTAGGGGCGAAGGATTATTCGCCTCTACACCGTCGGTGATCCGTAGCAACCGCCCGAACGCGTCATACACATGAATTTCCAATGCCCTCGTCTGTACATTGTTCATTTGTACATTGACAACGCCGGTTGTTGGGTTAGGCCAGACGTTGACGGGGGACACCGCATAATCGGAAATTCCCACGGGTTCTGTCACTTGGAGGATTTTCATCACATTCGGGGCGGCCATGTATTGGTCGTTGCCGGGCTGCGTGGCGGTAATGATGGCCAAACCGATGTTATGCATCGTCAGAATGCTGCCATTGATGGTGGCTACGCTCTCGTCGCTGCAGGTGAACTGCACGGGCAGACCGGAGGTGGCGGCAGCGGCGAGCACGACGGGAGTGTCACTCAGCGGGAAGGAAAGCTCTTGCTCCCACAGGATGCTCTGCTCTTGGAGTTCGGGGGCGGTGCTCGTCACGGTGAGGATTTTAGAGACGGACGCGGCGGCGTTCCAGGTGGCGTTGCCGGGTTGCGAGGCAGTGATGATGGCATAGCCTGGAGCGTGCAACGTGAGCACGTTGCCATTCACCGTGGCGATGTTTTCGTCGTTACTGGTGTAAGTCACGGGAAGCCCGGATGTGGCTGTGGCATAGAGTGTAAGCGTGCCGTCGGTGAGGTCGGCGGACAGCTCTTGGTTCCACGTGATGGATTGGTTAAAAGTGGTGTTGGCCGACTCGAAAGCCCCGATGTCGGCGATGTTGTTGCCGATGCGCGGGTTGCCGTCCATGTCCGTGGCGGGCAGGTAGGTGATGAACGCCGTGTTGGGGTCACCGGCGTCTATCAGCGGCGAGTTGGGCAGCACGTGCCAGTCGGCGACGAGGTTCGAAAGGTCCGTGGCAATGGTCGTGGCACCCACCATAGACGACGGTGCGACAAACAAGGGTTGCGTCAGTGAATCCAGCACGATGTTGGTGCTGTCTGCAGCGAAATCGCTGGTCGGATTTGTTTCGCTGGCACAATAGGTGTATGGCATAGCGTAACTGGTGGACCATCTGCTGTTGGAGACCGTACTGCCGCGCTTGTTGTTCCAGGCCACCGTGTTCTTGATCGTCGCCGCCTTGACGGTTCGGATGCCCCCGGTGCCGTTGGTATAGGTGGTCTGCGCGAGGTTGTTGGCCACCACGCAGTTGGTCATAAATAACCGTCCCACAGGATCACCGGTGTTGCTGGAGGATGAAGAAGTTCCATTGGCGTACGAGGCCACCCCGCCGGTTACATCGATGCCCTCGGTGGAGATGGCGCTGTTGTTGGCAATCACACAGCCCAGAATATGCGTGGTGTGGGTGTAAGCACTGATGCCTCCGGCAATATAGGGCCAGCTGTTGTCAGCACTGGCTGTGGTAGCTGTGGTATAGACGGTGTTATCAATGATGCGTGAGTTGAGGATTCTCCACTCGCATATTGTCTTGGCATAGTCAAAATCATTGCTCTGCGTGAGGATGCCGCCAGCCTTGGCCGTCAGCCCGGAAGCAACATTCTTCACAACGTCACAATTGTTGACAATAATATGGTTGGTTGTGGAATAAGCATACGTGTTGAACCTCATCCCGCCGAACTGACTGCCGGTGTTTTCCGCAATCACACAGTTATCGAATTCAAACGTGGCACCATAGGTCTGGCTGCCGTTGTACATTTGCACACCTCCGTTGGTCGTGCTTCCATTTATCTTGCAGTCTGAAACCTGATAGGTGAAACTATAGTACGAGTTGGAATATGATATCCCCAAATACAAACCGCAGGCATTCCCCGTCATTGTGCAGTTGGAAATAGTGTAGGTGTTGTTAGCTTCGCTGTGAACACCATATTGATTGCCCCCTGTCACATAAAAACCGTCAAAATCGACGGGCCGGCAATGATAGGTGCCGTTATAGGAAAAGTAACTGTTGATTTGGACAGCGTAATTGCTGTTGTGCTGGGCGTCGATGATGGAGCAGGAACTGTCGGAGGCGATGCCGAAGGAGAGCGGTTGTCGCTCGTACAGGTATGCCTCTGTGCCTGCGAAGCCGCCATACACGTGCGTGCCGTTCTTGATGGTGCAGGCCGGATAGGTGCCTGCCGCCACAAACACTGAGTCGTCGTTGGGCGAGGTGATGAGCGCCATCGCCCCGTTGATGGTGGCCTTGGCAGTCGCCCACGACAGGCCGTTGTTGCTGTCGTTGCCGCTGTTGGAAACGAAATAGCTGGTCTGCGCCTCCAATAAACCGAAAAACAACATTACGGTTGTGAATACAATTGCACGTTCAAAAGCATTATTTCTCATCTTTATTAACATATCTATAAAAAAATTATGGACTTCTGTTTTTTTAATTCTTAATTCTTAATTCTTAATTCACATCGCAAACCCCTGCCGTTCCAGCGTCTCCGCCAGCACCTCCGCGAAATGCTCGTTGTCGGGTTTTGTGTAGCGGTGTTTGGTGAAGACCTGCGCGAGGTTATCGCAGTCGGGATTCTCTTTGAGGATGTTGGCGGTCTCCTCGGAGTTCTCCTTCTCGCGGTAGAACTCGTCGATGCGCTGCTCGTCGTAGTCGCGGTAAACTTCCTGGTGGACAAAGGTTTCCACAGGCAGCTTCTGCGTGAGCGCGGGCTTTTGCACGGGGTAACCCATCGGGATGCAGGCCACGGGGATGACGTGCTTAGGCAGCTGCAACGTCTCCACGAACTTATCGACGTTGTAGGTAATGGTGCCGAGCCAGCAGAAGCCAAGTCCGAGGGCTTCGGCGGCCACGCAGGCGTTCTGGGCGGCAATCAGCGCATCGGTGACGGCCCAGTGGTAGGACTGCAGGTTGCTGTATGCCTCGGTGTCGGCGTTGCGGAACCGGCAGTACTGGTTGAAGCGGCGGAAGTCGGCGCAGAAGGTGAGGATCACCGGCGCGGAAGTTGCCATCGGCTGGTTGAAGTGGAACGGCGCGAGCTTGGACTTCATGACCTCGTCGCGGGTCACGATGATGCTGAATAGCTGCATGTTGCCCATTGTAGAGCCGCTGCAGGCCGCCTTGAGGATCAGGTTCAGGGTCTCTTCCTCCACGGGCTTGTCGCTGTACTCGCGCACGCTGACGTGGTTGTATAACGTTTCAAGGGTCTTATTTTCAATCATTTCGGTATGTTTTATTTACGGTGCAAAGATACAAAAAATGGTTTAAGGTTTATGGTTTAAGGTTTATGGTTTAAGGTTTATGGTTTAAGGTTAAGGTTTATGGTTTAAGGTTTATGGTTTAAGGTTTATGGTTTAAGGTTTATGGTTTAAGGTTTATGGTTTAAGGTTTATGGTTTAAGGTTTATGGTTAAAGGGTTTGGGGGTTATGAGGTTAATAGATCGGGGAGGTTCTGACCTTTTAACCTTTTTTAACCTTTTCGACCCGGAAAAACAAGATAAAAAATGTATTTTTGCCGATTAAAACCTTAAATTATGGATAATTATTATCTCGTTGGTATTCAACAGGTTGGCGTAGGGACGGTAGATATGGTTGCGTCATGGAAATGGTATGCCGACATGTTTCAGATGAACATCCGGATGCTGGAGGACGACACGGTGGCGGAACGGATGCTCCCATACACAAACAACAAACCCGAGAAACGTCATGCCTGCATCGCCGCGAACTTGCAGGGCGGCGGCGGTTTTGAAATATGGCAATACTCTGAGCGCAAGCCAATTCCGATAGATTTCGATGTCCAGATTGGCGACCTCGGGGTCTTTTGTACCAAAATCAAAACCAATGACATCGCTTCGTATCATGCCGAGCTGGCAGCGAAGTACAAGAATATCAGTCAGATAGGGGTTGAACCCAACGGAATGCCCACCTTCTACATCCACGATCCGGCCGGAAACCTCTTCCAGGTGGTGGAGGACAAGTACATCTTCATCGACCAGAACCGCTATTCCGGCGGTGTGGTGGGCGCGATGATCGGCGTGAGCGACATCGACAAGGCACTGACGGTCTATCGTGACATCCTCGGCTACGATACGGTGGAGTACGACAAGAACGGCGCTTTCAGTGACTGGCAGACCCTTCGCGGTGGCCAGCAACGCTATCGCCGGGTGTTGCTGTCGCATTCCAAGCCCTTCTCCGGCCCGTTCAAGAACCTCTACGGCACCAGCACCATCGAACTGGTGCAGGCCCTCGAACGCGAACCCCGTAAGATCTTCGAGAAACCCCGTCAGTGGGGCGATCCCGGCTTTATCCAGATATGCTTCGATGTGGTGAACATGCGCGGTCTTGAGAAACATTGCGAGGCACACGGCTATCCGTTCACGGTCGATAGCTGCCCTGGCGACGGCGACTTCGATATGGGTCTCGCCTCCGGTCATTTCACCTACATTGAGGATCCCGACGGTACGCTTATCGAGTTTGTGGAGATTCACCGCATACCCATCAGCAATAAGTTCAATATCGGCATAAACCTCTTGAAGCGCGACCGGTCTAAGGCACTGCCGACGTTCTTTTTCCACCTGATGAAACTGAACCGCGTGAAATTCGACTGATATGGGAAATCTGACAGATCTGATCAAGAAAGACTTGCGCTATGAGGAAGCCTTGCACGCCTGCATGAACTGCGGCATGTGCACAGCAGTGTGTCCGGCGGCGGAGTTTTACGACTACGACCCGCGCCGCATCTGCGATCTCGTGCAACGCAACGACGAGACCGTGATAGAGGAGCTCCTGCGCTCCGAAACCATCTGGTACTGTGGGCAGTGCATGTCGTGCAAGCCCCGCTGTCCGCGAGGCAACGCCCCCGGCGAAGTCATCAACGTGCTGCGCAAAGTCTCACAGGAGACCGGCTACTTCCGCGACAGCGAGATGGGCCGGCAGCAGACCCAGCTGATGAACGGAATCGCGCAGAATATCCTCGACATTGGCTACTGCGTGCATCCCGACCGCGTGGATCCCGACTACCATATCGAGCAGGGCCCCGTATGGCGCTGGTACATCGACAACATCGAGGAGGTGGCCCCGAAGCTCGGCGCGAACTACCACGGCTCCGGCCCCGGCGCCCTCCGCACCATTCCCCACGAGGATATGGACGAGGTGCACAAGATTTTTGAGGTGACCGGTGGGTTTGAATTGAGGGAGAAAGTGAAGTGAGTTGGCTTTGCATGGACTTGAGACATAGGACCTGAATGTAGAGACGCAAAATTTTGCGTCTCTACTGAAACCTGAAACTTGAAACCTGAAACTTGAAACTTGAATCTTGAAACTTGAAGTTAGAATGAAACGAACACTGATTTTAATACTGATAACACTTTTTCTGCCGGTTGTGTTGTTTGCGCAGGACCGTATCAATGTGACCGACAAAAACGGCAAGAAGCAGGGACCGTGGAAGAAGATAGAGAACGGTAAAGTGCTGTACGAAGGGCAGTTCAAAGACGATGTGCCCTACGGGACGTTCAAGTACTACCACACCAATGGCAAGCTGAAGAGCGAGACTGAGTTCGTGCAGGGCGTGCATAAGGTGCACACCGTCATGTACCACGAGAACGGTCACAAGGCCTCCGAGGGCGCGTATATTGACCAGCAGAAGGATGGCGAATGGCGCTACTACTCCGAACGCGACACGCTCATCAAGGTGGAAAATTACAAGTTAGGCAAACGGAACGGGCTGTGGCAGACATATTCCCAGTCGGGCATTCTTTTGGAAGAATGTAATTATCTGAATGACAAGCGAGACGGGCTTTACAAAACCTATTATTTGAACGGAAATGTCAGTTTGGAGGAGAATTTCGTGGCTGGAAAAGTCAACGGGAAAAGCACCTCCTACTATCCGAACAAGAACATCTCCATGACTGGCAACTACCACAACAGCTTCCGCGACGGTGACTGGGATGCCTACGATTCGGACGGCAAAATCCGCTCCACGACGGTATATAAGGACAATGCGTTGTCTCGGACCTATATCTATCTGTACCAGAAAGGAGTAGGGCAGAAGCTGAACCAGGACATGGTGGCTTACTTCGTGAAAAACCGCGACAAGGTGACGGTGGTGCTGAAGAACGAGCGCACAATCGTCATCGATGAGAGTATGGAGGAGGTGGAAAGATGGCTTGATTTCATGGTGTTTGTGCGGCTGAATCCGCGCTACATCGCCGCGATGGACGCCATCGTGAGTTACAAGCCTGTGCCCGACACCGACGACGGCATCACCGTCAAAATCCGTCCTACCCCCGATGAGGAAATCTACGTCGAGGGCAACGATGCCAAACTCCTCAAGGCCATCCTCGCCACAGGAATTCCCGAGGAGTAGAAATATACAACTGAGTAGAGACGCAAAATTTTGCATCTCTACCACCCGAAAAACCGTAACAGGTTTATTCATAATGAAATATATGGCTCGATAACCCATAACCTATAACCCATAACCATCATATTGTGAACCGAGAAATCCTTCGCATCTCCATCCCCAGCATCGTGACTAACATCACAGTGCCGCTTCTTGGCATGGTGGATGTTGCGATTGTGGGGCATATCGGAAATGCTAGCTATATTGCGGCCATCGCTTTGGCGACGATGGTCTTCAACCTGATTTACTGGAACTTCGGATTCCTGCGGGCGGGCACGACTGGGCTCACGGCGCAGGCATACGGTGCAGAGAACAAGGAAGAGTACCTTAACGTGCTGGTGCAAGGGCTGGTAATCGCATGGTCGGCGGCGCTGCTGCTCCTCGTGCTGCAGTGGCCCATCGCACAACTCTGCAAGCGGTTCCTGCATAGTTCTCCGACGACCATCAGCCTGATGCTCACCTACTTCTACATCCGCATTTGGGCAGCACCGGCCACCATCAGCCTCTACGTGCTCAAAGGCTGGTTTCTTGGGATGCAGAATGCCGCTTCCCCGATGTGGATTGCCACGATTCTGAACATCGTGAACATCGTCTTCAGCCTGTTGTTTGTTTATGCCTTCGATGCGGGCATCGCAGGTGTGGCGTGGGGCTCAGTGGTGGCGCAGTACAGCGGTTTGCTGCTCGCCATTATCATTTGGATTCGTCGCTACCGTCATCTCTGGCCTGACATCCGCTGGCGGGCCGCACTTCATATACGCAAGATGGTCCGTTTTTTCAAGGTCAACGCCGACATCTTCCTGCGCTCGCTCTGCCTCATTGCAGTCTTCACCTTCATTCCGTACATTTCCGCCGATATGGGTGAGGAAATCCTTGCTGCAAACACCCTGCTGATGCAGCTTTTCACGCTCACGTCGTACGTCATGGACGGGTTCGCCTACGCGGGCGAGTCGCTCGTGGGCAAGTACGTGGGTGCGCGGAATTCGGAGCTGTTACACAAGGTCGTCCGCGCCCTTGTGTGGTGGGGTGTCGCATTAGCGGTCTTCTTCACGTTGCTGTTCGTGTTCGGTGGAGAGGGGCTGTTGCGGGTGCTCGCCAAGGACGAGGATGTCATCGGCACGGCGATGCGATTCATGTTTTGGACGTACCTGCTGCCGTTCACTGGTTTTGCAGCGTTTATCTACGATGGCATCTACATCGGGGCCACCGCTTCCGTCGCCATGCGCAACGTGATGTTCGTCGCCACGGCGGTCTTCTTTGCCCTCTATTACCTCCTCGCGGCCCGTTGGGGCAACCACGCCCTCTGGTTCGCTTTCATCTTCTTCCTGATTTTCCGCGGCGGGCTGATGATTTTTGGGGAGCGGCGGTATGTGTTCGGGTCGGTCGAATTTAGCAGACAATAAATCAATGAGCAAAAAAGCCAAAATAACGGCAGCGGTCGTCGGTGGGGTGATTCTCCTCGCCGTCGGGGTGCTTGCGATTTTCGGACGGCATAGCAAGGCGGTGGAAAGCATCAAGCAGCAGACCGCCGTCATCCTCAAGAAAGAGTATATCCCCAACCAGAATGTGGATTTGGAGACCACGATGGCCTTCCAGAAGGCGGACTCCCTCTATGACGACTTCCGGAAACATTTCCGGATGCACTACCAGACCCTCGCCACGGCTACCTTTTCAGACAGCAGCCGCATTATCCTCATTGCAGAGCCGGCACCCTTCCTCGAACCCGACAGCATCGAAGTGATTTGCAGCCGGTTTACCCACCAGACTTCGCGGCGGAACTTCAAAATTGGCTACGATGGATATGTCACCGATATAGCCATCGTGCTTGCCAACGCCACTACCGAGAATCTCAACAACTTGGTAGCCAAGATTTCGCGGCAGCAGTTCCTGTCCGACTACAAACCCAACACCCTCGACCTGCTTGGCGGGGAGAAACGCCACTATTTCACGGACGAAAACTTAGATTATCAGATCACCTTAGGCGAGTTCGACGACTGGTTCTTCACTGCAGGGGAAGCCTTTATCGACGAAAAGGATACGGCCAATGACTTCACCGTCAGCGATATGTTCAGCCAGAAACGGCGTGGGGTCTTCTTCAGTCGCGAGCCGGGATTGGTGGCCTGGAGCATCCGTCGCGACAGCGACCTCTCGAAGCAGGAAGGGGATATCCGTCGATTTGCTCTCGATGCCGACCTCATCCTCGGTGCTTTGCGGGATTCCACCACTTTAGTGGTCATCGGGCGCGAGCGCGAGGCCTCGTTGGAGACACTTCCGCCGTTGCGTGTGGAGACCATCCTTCTCGTCGCTTCCATCAGCAGCAAGGAACTCTCGCAAAGTCTCGATATTAACGACTGCATGGCTGGTAAGATGGGCAACGGCCGCGATTGGTGTCCCACCTACCTCAGCCGCGAGCTCGAGAATACCGAGTTAGGGCATCTGCTCACCATCACCGATGTGCTGCTCAAGGACTGGTCGGAGAACGGCACCATCCAGGAGGCCAGCTACAAGTATCCTTCCCCAGGGCGTTTCCCCTTCGACCAACCCTTGTTCAAGAAATTAGGACTCAGTGAATTGGTCTATAACTGGAACACTGCCAACACGATGTACGCTATTGACCTGCCGGAATACACGATTTACACGCTCAACCGTACGGGCGCGCTGCCGGTATCCTATTTCCATTCGCAGAGCAGCGGCACCAGCGTTGGGGCGCAGTACGAGCGGCAGGCTGGCAACTATTTCGCCCGCTCTGGAAACACCGACATCGCCCGTGTGGTGCAATATGTTGCGCTGTACCAGCTGTTTATGGACAACGGCATTACCTACAAGGGCGACCTGCTCCATTCTTCATTCCCCTCGAACAAACCCTACCTGTTGGCAAAGCCCTGTCGCACCTTGTTAGACGTCCTCAAAAACCTGACCGATAGCCAGATAGATGCGATTTCCGATACTTTAGCGAGCATCCATTTCACCGCGTATGGCGAGAAGCAGGTCAATAAGCAGCTGCGACAGAACGAGCGCGAGTACAATTTTACTTACACCGACGAGCACCAGAAGGAGATCTATCGGGGTGTTAACCAAAATGAGAAACGATCGCTGGTGGAGGAGTTCAGTAGCGTGCGTTCGATGCTTAACGGGCTTTCCGAAGAGGAATACACGAAGTTAGTGCGCTATCTCGCTTATCCGCGTGGCACGACTGTCAACAACCGCGAGACCTACGACCGGATGTTGCGGGCGCAGAAGGTCAACAAACTGCTGCGGCATATCGGCAAGAACAACCTCCCGTTGTTGGGTATAGACTTGGAGAAGGTGCGCGATTACTTTGTGAGTAGTCTTCGCAACAGTGGCGGCCGTTACCTGAAGACGCCGTCGGTCATCGTGACTTACAACGACCTACTCACCACCGGCGGTCACAACATTTCGTCCAAGATCAGCCGTGTAGGCAGCACCACGAACTACAAACGTTCATCCGGCGGTAGCGCCCCCGTGGCGCAGGTCACCCCTCCGCCGGCAACCGAGCGACCCTCCGCGCCGAAGACGAGCGCACCATCTACATCGGCCAAGCCTTCGTCGGGTGGAACCCCCTCCGCCAGTAGCAAGCCGTCAACGAACGCCAAACCCTCCACCGGCGGCAAGTCCGCCTCTGCAGGGAGACCCTCCGGCAGCACATCCTCCTCGGCCAAGAGCAGCGGTGCAACCGCTTCCGCCCGCCCCGTCTCCTCCGGCTCCGCCCGTCCGCGCACCAGCGTGGTCGGCGGCGGCGCGAGAACAACCAGGGGCTTCTGAGAATGTGTGATTGGGAATTAGAAATTAGGACTTGCGAGTGTTATTTTGCGAAATAGCGAAAATAATATTAACAAATAATTGTAAATGAGATTTTCTAAATGACAGTATTATAGTTATATATGTCAATGTAAATTTATTTTGAATACTGTAAAACCGTATGTATTTAAAATATATCTTTGCGGCCCAATCATAAACAATAAAGAGAAATGGAACAGAACAATCCTATTGAAGAAGCCCGAAGATATGTGGCTAATGCGGAAGAAGTCATTGAAAAGGCTCGATATGACAGTGAGACAAAGTCATATTTAGACAGCAAGTATGTCAAGACAGCCGGAGATATTCTTTGGAAGGGCTGTTTGATTGCCTTGGACTCCGTTCTGCATGTGCGCAAGGGCAAAGGTCGTCCGTCAATTGAAAAGTATAAGGAAGCTGCCGGCAAGCGCGATCGCACGCTGCTGAAGTTTGTGAATGCCGGTTACGACACGATGTATTTGTTTATGGGTTACGATGGCAGTAAGCAGAAAAAGGTTTGTGATGCTGGCTTTGAGGCCGCCAACGCCATCATCGACTGTTGCGCTTTGCTCTGTCCGACGCCGGTGTGCGCGTGAGTTTTTGTTATTCGCAATCCATAATGGAAAAGAGCCGTCGCCAGACAATTTCTGGCAACGGCTCTTTTTTCGGTCTGTAAAGACGTATGGCCGTACGTCTCTACTTCTTCACAAACGTCTTCGTCACCATGCCCTCTTCCGTCGTCACGCGCACGAAATACAGGCCGTCGGCGAGACCGCTGACGTTGATGGGGGTGATTTCAGATGCGACTGGAACCGTCTGCACTAATTTGCCATAGACATCGAACACGCTCAACTCCCCTGTCATTTGTACATTGTTCATGGTACATTGTACATTGACCACCTCCTTGGCCGGGTTAGGGAACAACGTCACACTGTTCTCCAACCAGTTCGCGATGCCCACGTTTTTGGTTGTCACCATGAGCACTGCGCTCCAATCGCTGAGGTTGCCGTCGCCGCAGTTGGCTTGCACTTGAATCTCATAGGAGGTGAGGCCAGTCAGACCCGTAAGGGTGTAGCTGTGGGTGGCCGAGGTCACGGTGGTCCAATCGCCGTTTTGCGGGCGGAAACGGATATTCCAGCTGTTTACGTTTGCATCGGCATTCCAACTGATGCTAACCGTCTCGTTGGCCACTTCGGTGGTGTCAAGTCCCGTCGGTGTCTCACACGGTTCGGGCGTATCGTCAGGAAGCGTCGTGAACATCATCTCACCACCAAAAACAGTCTGGCCGTTGAAGGTGATGAATGCACGATAGGCGTAGTCCGTCTCCGGGGCCAGATTGGTCAGGTCGCTGCTGAAAGTGTTGCCGCTACCCGCCACGGTGAAGGTGTACTGGTTGCCGCTGCTGACAGTGGTCAACTCGAATCCTCTCTCCGTAATCGCTACGTTGTCGGGATTCGTGATAATGCCGATGACGGTGGCGGAGGTCTGCGTGATATTGCTGACAGTACCGGTGGCCACGGTTGGGTCGGTGATGGCCGGCGCCGAAGCACTGTCGGTGGTAAACGTCAGGCTGGTGTAGGTGGAGACATCATCATTGCCGCAGTCAGCCTGCACCCGTACCAGATAGGTCGTGCTGTCTGTCAGTCCGGTCAGCGTGAAGTTGTTGCTATATACAGGAATCACAGTCCAGTCGCTCTCATTCTCCGTCTTGTATTCCAGATTCCAGACGGTCTCAACTCCTCCTACCTGCCAACTCAAGTCGGCGGTGGTCTCGGTGATGTTGCTGACAGTCAGTGATGTGGGTTTCGGGCAAGTGAGCACGGAGACGGCTACATTGGAGATGATGGCGGCGGGCTGGGTGCCCATCATGTTGTCGTTATTCCATACGAACACAAGCTTGGCTTCGGAGGATGCGGTGGCCCCGGGGTTCGGATTCGGCATTACCGCATCAATATGTATCGTATTGTTGTTGGTCAGGCAGAACGTGAACGGGAAATTTTCCTGCTCGGTGAGTGATAGATAGGGGCTGAAGTCTAAGGCATTGGTGCTGTAATTCTCGTCGGCAAAAGCGACGTTGCCGCTGACCGATGCCGGAAATTCGGCGTTGGCGGGCGCGAAGAACACTTTCAGGTAGTCCCATTCCTCTTCACCTCCGATACGCACGTCAAAGCTGATATTGAAGGCGGTGTCGCTGCCCACGGTGAACATTTTTTCGGCGCATACCACGGCAGTGGATTCGACATGGTAACCCGGCGTAGTGCCGTTGTTCGTCACAAACAGGGCACTTCCAGTTCCGGAAACGGCGCCCATAGTCCACTGATTTTGGCAGTTCCCGTTATGGAGCAGCCAGTCTTGGTCGGAAGTCTCTCCAAAGTCGGTGCTGTAGGGAAGTTCCGTGGCAGCCATGGCCGTAGTGAAGGTCGTCGTGGCGGGGATGGAATAGCCGTTGTTCCCGCAATTAGCAGTCACATACACGTCGTAGGCTGTGCTGCCCTGCAGACTAGTGATGTGCGCGAGAGGATTGCCAGTGACGATGAGGGTGTCGCCATCGCCCAGGGTGAACCCGGTCACGCCGTATTCCACAATCCATGAGTTTGAAGCGCCGTTCTCCGTCCAGGCGAGGTCCGCCGCGCTTGCGGTGACGTTCGTTATCGTCAGCTGTGTCGGTTTTACGCAGGTCGGTGCCTCGTCCACTACAACATTGTCAATGTGCAGGTCGTTGTCGCCAGGGGCGGACGTGGATTCGCCATAGAAGGCGATTCTCACGGTCATGTTCGCGTAGTCTGCAAGTGAGATGGAGATTTCTTCCCCCTGGGCGGCAATCTGGTTGAAGGAGTGGTCGGCGGTGCTCTCGTTGCTCCACACGATAGCGTTGTTGGCCGACCATGTTGCGCCGCCGTCGGTGGAAATGATCACCATAAACTTGTCGTCAGGTTGGCCGCTGGGATTTTCGATAGGCTCACTGTTGTCGTAGTCGGTAAGCGCCAGGTCGAAGGTCAGGGTGGGGTTGCTAAGCGTGCTCAGGTCAATCTCTGGTGTCACGAGCCAGTAGCGGCAGAACATGCCATAGATGTTGAGGCTGGCGTGATTAGCATTAAAAACGTTCGTGTTGTTGAATTTCCATCCGTTGGTGGAGGAGGTGACGGGAGTGAGTGTTACAGTGTCGGCAAAGACTCCTCCGGCCAGTCCGTTGTAATGCGCCCAACAGTCGGGAAGCCCCGACAGGGAGTCGAAACTCTCTGTGAAGGGGGCTGGATAGATAGCGCACGGGGTTGTGAAACTGGAAATGCCCGCGCTGTTGGCCAGCGAGCCGTCGCTGCACTCCGCCGACACATACCATTGGTAGCTTGTGTTGGGAGTTAGATAGTCCAGTAGATAGCCCGAGGAATCGATAGTCACGCTTGTCACGGACATCCATGTCGAGTCGGAGTCTTCCTTGTAAAATACGGTGTAAAAGTTGCTATCACCCGTCCAAAAGAGGGTGGCACTGTTGCCCGTCACCTGCCCGACGCTCAGATTGTCAGGCGCAATGCAGGAGGCGACCAGATCCACTTGGATGTCATCGATGAACCAGTACCAGGTGTTTCCGTTGTCCGTGTATCGGAAGGCGATGTAATAGTCATCGTTGGGGTTTGTCACCACGCTGTCGAAGCTGACGACGATTTGTTGGTAGCTGGCCCCGAAAGTGGCACCAGTGAAAGTCCGAAGAGCCACGAACGTGCTGGTGTCTGTGGGACTGGTCATATAGCCGACATGGAAGATGTTGGACCAGGTGGCTTCGGGACGTGTCCAGAAGGTCAGCTGCAGGTCATTGAAATTCGCATTGATGTGGGGCATCACGGCATACAAAGGCTCCGTAGTGCTGTAGTTGCATTTGAACTTCAGGGAATAGCTGCCGCTGTGCGCGTAACCGCCTTCGGTCATGGGATACCCTTGGAAGGGGTTCGGCTGAGTCCAGCAGGAGGGGTAGCTCTCCTCGGGAATCCCGTCGAAGTTCTCGAAATAGGGCAGGGTGGTGATGTCGCAGTCGCGAGAACCACCCGCTCCGGGCGTGGAGGACGGGGCTACTTGCGCCCCCGCCATGAACAGCCCCGCCGCCATGGCCATCAGTAAGAAAATTCTTCTCATAATAAGGTTTAAGGTTTAGGGTTTAAGAGACGGGTACCGATAGCGTTACCGGCACCCGTTCATTTATCAATTAGCCTTTCTTGACGAAGGTCTTGGTCACGGTGCCCTCTTTCGTGGTCACGCGCACGAAGTACAGGCCGTCGGCGAGACTGCTGACGTTGATGGGTGTGATGTCAGAGGTGACAGGGACAATCTGCACTAATTTGCCATACACATCAAACAAGTGCAACTCCGCCCCCGTTTGTCCATTGTCCATCGTACATTGTACGTTGACCACCTCCTTTGCCGGGTTGGGATAGAGGGTAACGCTTCCGGCGAGGCGGTTTGCGATGCCGACGGTGTCGCTGGGCTCTGCCTCGGTCGTGAAGGTCATCTCGCTGCCATACACGGTGTTGCCGTCGAAAGTGATGAACGCCCGGTAGGCGTAGTCCGTCTCAGCGGTCAGGTTGGTGAGGTCGCTGCTGTAGGGGTTGTCTCCGCCCGCCACCGTGAAGGTCGCCACGTTACCGGTGCTGACGGTCGTCAGCTCGAAGCCGCGCTCCGTGATGGTCACATTGTCGGGGTTCGTGATGGTGGCGTGCAGCGTGGCCGTGGTCTGGCCGATGTTCGTGGCGGCAAGGGTGGTGACCGTCGGATCCGTGGGAACCGGAACACCCGGCGTACCGTCGATGAAGATATCATCCAGCACGATGCCGTAGCCGTAATGGGCCACTCCCAAGAAGGCAATCTGGTAGGTGGCCGACGGATTCGGCAACGCCAGGGAGTCTTTCGTCCAGGCGCTGACCGCCGAGTAGTGCTGCGTCAGGAGTTGCCAGTCATCGTTGGGCGACGTGCGGTAGAAGACGGAAAGCTGGTCCTGTTCGTTGCCCCAGGGCTGCTGGGCAAACCAGTAGGTGAGGTAAGGATCTGTGATGGAGCTGAGGTCCAGGATGGGCGTCATCAAACGGGTGGCGTGCCCATCGTTGCTCTCCTCGAAGAAGAAGGCGTTGTAGGAGCCGCTGTGAGCCTCATCGATGCTGCCGTGGCTATCACATCCAGCATGGAGAGTCCAGTTCAGGATGCCGCTGACGTGGTCTTGCGTCCAACAGTCGGGCATCGCTCCGTCGTGCTCAAAACCTTCACTGAAGGGGAAAGCGGTGATGGCGTCGCAGAACGTGGTGAACTGGGTGTTCACCCACATCGACTGATCCGTCGCGCTGCAGAGCGCCTGCACACGAACCTGATAGCCCGCTCCAACGGTCAGGTTGGTCAAGCTGTAGGCCGGAGTGCCGCTGACGGGTACGGAAGTCCACGTGGAGTCACCATTCTCCTTGTACTCCAACATCCAGTCGTCCTCGGTGCCGCCTGCACTCCAGGTGATGTCGGCGCTCGTGGTGGTGACATTGCTGACCGTCAAGGCCATGGGGGCGGGACAGGCGAGAGCCTCCACAGAGACGTTGCTGATGATGGCGCCGGGCTGGCTGCCGTCGCTGGTGTCGTTCTTCCACAGAAACACCAACTTCGCGGTGGAGGTGGGGGTAAGGGAATCGTTGGGGTTAGGCATCACCACGCTCACATGAACCGTGTTGCCGCCCGTGAGGTTGAACTTGTAAGGACTTGATGTATAGGAGGAATATTGCAAATAGTCGGTGAAGTTGACAGCGTAGGTGCTGTAGTCGAAGTCGGTGTAAGACACGTTTGTGGTGACGGCAGGAAATAGCTCGTCGGCAGGGGCGAAAAAGACCTTCAGATAGTCGAACTGGGTCTCACCGCCGACTTGCACGTCAAAGCTGATGGACAGCTCGGAAACGGTACCCACGGTGAAGAGCTTCTCGGCGGAGACTCCGGAGAACGAATTCGTGGCGTATCCGGGAGTCGTGCCGTTGTTGGTGACAAACAGGGCGTTGCCGTTGTTGCTCGTTGGGGCGATGGTCCACTGGTTCTGGCAGGAGCCGTTGTTCAGAATCCAACCCGTCGTGTCGCTGAAGTCTGTGCTGAACGGAATGCCCGCAGGCACCATCGTGGTCGAGAAGGTGAGGGTGGCGGCAGGGGAGTATTCGTCGCCGCAGTCACTCGAGACACGCACCGCATAGTTCGTGGACGGCATCAGGTTTTGGAGAGCGAAGGAGGTGTCGGGGGTGAACACTGTTGTCCACGTCGTATCCTCGGCGCTCTTATACTCCACTTGATAGGTGGAAGAGAGACCCGTCCAAGTCACGGTCGCGGAGTCGGGGCCGACGTTGGAGACGGTCAGGTTGCCCGGAGGCGCACAGGAGGCGCAGGTGACGTTCACCTCGAAACCATCGTATTGAATGCCGCCGTCCGAATAGAAAAGGAGGGTCAGCGGACCAGTGGAGGAAACCAACGTGGGGATGGTGCCGGTGCCCTTGTATTCGCCGAGCATGACGCCGGTGATGCCGATGCCGTCATAGACGCGGAGGTAGTCGCAGCAATTCTCCGTCTGATAGATGCCGGAGACGGAAATGCTGCTGCCGGCGGTTTCGGGCATGAGCACCAGCTCGTAGTTGCATTGGGCGGAGTAGTTGCCGTTGGGGCCACCGTTGTCGTAGATGGTCAGCGCACAGGTGGTCAGCGTTTCCGAGCCCGAGACTCCGATTGTGTATTGGCCGGGATGGGCGGTGATAGGACCGACCCAAAGACTCTGGTCATCGCCGCAGTCGGCCTGCACGTAGAAGTCGTAGGAGAGGTTGCTCAGGTAATCGATGGTGAACGGGGTGCTGGTGGCCTGCAGGAGCGTGGCGTCGGAGCTGCCCTGCTGGAAGCCCGCCGGACCATATTCGATGTTCCAAGCGGTGGCGGTGCCGTTTTCCGTCCAGTTGAGTGTGACCGAGTTGTCCGTGACGGCCGCGACGGTCAGGTTTGTCGGTTTTGTGCAGGACGTGGCGTTGTTGACCATCACATTGTCGATATGTAAGTCGTTGTCGCCGTTCGACAAGGTGGACTCGCCGTAGAAGGCGATCTTCACGGTCTGGTTGGCGTAGTCGGCGAGCGAGATGGTGATCTCCTCACCGGTGTTGGGGATTTGGTTGAACGAATAGTCACCGTTGCCGTCATTGCTCCACACCGTGGCGTTGGCAGCGCTCCAGGTGGCCCCCTCATCAGTGGAGATGATCACCATGAACTTGTCGTCGGGTTGGCCGTTGGGGTCGGAGATGGCACCGGTGCTGTTATAGGTGGTGAGGGCCAAGTCGAAGGTCAGGACGGGGTTGGTCAGTTCGCCCAGGTCGATAGCCGGGGAGACCAACCAGTTTTTGCAGGACGTGCCGTAGATGTTGATTCTCGGGTGGTAAGCACCGAATACGTTGGTGTTGTAGAACGTCCAGCCGCTTGTGGTGGAGGTTAGGGCGCCACCGGCAAACACGTCACTGGCAAGCCCTGTGTAGCGTGTCCAGCATTGCGGAAGGTTGGCGGAGGCGTCGAATGCCTGCGTGTAGGGTGCCGTGACCGCGCCGCATCCAGTGGTGAAAGTGCCCGTAGAGGCGCTGCTGTTGGTGGAGCCGTCGCTGCAGATGGCAGCCACGTACCAGCTGTAGGTGGTCGATGGAGTCAGGTCGGTGAGGGTGTAACCCGTGGTATCGACTGTGACGTTCTGAATCTCCGTCCATTCCGTGTCGGACGCGGCTTTGTAGTAGAGGTTGTAGTCATCGGTGCTGCCATTCCAGAGAAGGGTGGCCGAAGTGCTCATCACAGCGGTGGTGGACAGTCCGGTAGGCGCAGCGCAGGCAATGGCGTTGCCGGCGAGGAGGACAGAGGCTGTGGCACCGCTGCCCGTGAGAATCAGCACAGAGCTGTCCGTCCCGACCAATACGGGGGAATAGCGGACATACAGGTTCTCGTCAAGGCTCGAAAGACTGATAGAGAGGGTGTAGCCGGAGCCGTCGGAGGAAATCTCGAACGGGGCGGCCACCGTGGCGGTGATGTCCCCGGTGACATTGATGCGGTTCACCGTCACCGTCTGTGCGGCGGAAGAGGTGTTCACGGGCACGTTGGTGAAGAGCAGGGAGCCCGGTGTCGCCGTGATGACGGAGGCAGATATCGTGCTGGTTACTTCGATGTTGTCAATCATGAGAGGTGCACTGCTGTTGTCGAAGTGGCGGAATGCGATATAGACCGTCTGGTCGGAGTATGCGTTCAAATCCACCGTGACGTGGGTCCAGGCATAACTGCTGGGGGTCTCCTCATAGACCAGGGTGAACGCCGAAGTGTCCGTCGCCGAAGTGGTGGAGACGTACACCCCGTAATGCGCTTGGGTAAAGAATCCGGTCATCCGGTAGAACGACAGCGAGCTGGCGGTGCCTAACGAGATGGCCGGGGTGACCATCCAGTTATCGTTTGTCGAACTGCCTATTGGGTAGGAAGCAAAGGAATAGCCGTCGTAGTCGTTGCCATACCCTTGGCTCATCAACTCCCAATTTTGGCCGTTGCCGTCGGCGTCGATCAACGTCCATCCGGCAGGTGGAGTGCCGGTCTCGAAATCTTCACTGAAGATGATGCTTTGCGCTCCGGCAGCGAAAACCGCCACCACCAGAGCCGTCATAAGGAATAGTTTTTTCATTGCTATGAATTATTAAGTGATTGTTGAAATCGTTGTTGTTCGCCTGCTAACTGCCGTTTGCGAAAAAAGTCGGCAAAGATACAATATTACCGTATATTGTGGCGGACTGTTGATGAAATGTTGAAAAAAAAAGATTTAAGGTTTAGGGTTTATGGGTTAATGGGTTGATGGTGATGCTTGAATCCAACCAGATTTTCTAAGATTTTCTTATAAGATTTTCCAAGATTTCTACGCGCAGCGTACCCAATCATTACGCGCAGCGTACCCAATCCATACGCGCAGCGTACCCTACCAAAAATAACGGGCACCGATAAAACTACCGGTACCCGTTCGTTATCTATTATCCATTGTCCATTACCTCTTGACGAACGTCTTCGTCACAACGCCTGCCTCCGTCGTCACGCGCACGAAGTACAGGCCGTCGGCGAGAGAGGAGACATCAATCAGGGTTTGGTTGTCAACGGCAATGACGGTGTTGATCCTTTTACCGTAAACATCATACACCTCCATACTGGTCACATGTACATTGTTCATTGTACATTGTACATTGACCACCTCGCGGGCGGGGTTCGGGAACAGCGTCACGCTGCCGGCCAACCAGCTGTCGATACCCACCGTGGTGGTCGCCGTGGCGAGGGTGCTCCAGTCGCTGAGGTTGCCGTCGCCGCAGTTGGCCTGCACCTGGATTTGGTACTCCGTTTCAGGTGTCAGCCCTGTGATGGTGTAGCTGTTCGTGTTGGAGGTCGCCGAACTCAGCTGCCCGTCCACGGGACGGTACTGGATGTTCCAGCTGCTGACATTCGGGTCGGCATCCCAACTCACCGTGATGCTCTGGTCGGTGACCTCGCTGACCGTGATGTTCGTCGGGGCCTCGCACGGCACGGGCGTGTCCTCGGGCAGCGTGGTGAAGGTCATCTCGTTGCCATAGACAGTGGTGCCGTTGTAAGTGATGAACGCACGGAAAGTGTAGCCCGTGTTGGCGTTCAGTCCCGTCAGGTTGGCGGTGAAAGTGTTGCCCGTGCCGGTGCCCGCGATTTGCGTGTAGGTGCCGCCGGCCGTGGCCTTCCATTCGAAGCCCTTCGCCGTGACGGTCACGTTGTCGGGATTCGTGACAGTGGCGTGCAGCGTGGCGTTCGTCTGGCCGATGGCGGTGGCGGCGTTGGTGGCCACCGTCGGGTCGGTCGGGGTGACAGGGCCGGAGCCGCAATCCGTGGTGAATGTGTAGGTGGTGTAGTCGGACATGTCGGAATACGTGTAAATCTGAACACTGTCGGGTCCGATTAGGGTGAAGCTGGCCTCGGCGGTGTAGCTGCCGGCCGTCCACACCAGGGAGGTGGACAGGTTGTTGCAGAGATTCACGGTGAGGGTGTCGTATGTCTGCGTGGAGCTGAGGTTGTGATTGAGGGCAGAGATGGTGGCCATGACAATGCCGTTCTGCATGATATCCAAATAACTGCCGTTCCATCCGTCGCCAAAGCTGTCGCCTAAAATGAAGGTGTAGGCGCATTGGTCGGCTGCGGCGCAGACGGACGTTCCGAAGGAGGTCACGATGTATGCGGAAGGATTGGAGTTGACCGGGTCGCACTCGGCCTGCACGCGCACATCGTACAGCGTGGCAGCTGTGAGGCCATGGATGGTGTAAGATGTGGTCGTCACCGGAACCACCGTCCAGGTGGTGGCACTCGCCTCTTTGTACTCCACATTCCAGTTCGATTCGTTGCCGCCAGGCGTCCAGGTTACCGTGGCACTGTTCATATCCACGTCGCTTACCGCGATGTTGGTGGGTGCCGGACAGGTGGGGACAAGACAGTTGGCATCGAAGGTGTAAATCGTGCCTTGATAAGGGGTGTTGACACTATACAAAGTGGTTCCGAACGGATCGATGACGGTAATGGTGACCTCGCTGTTGTACTGGCTGTCGTGCCACAACAAGCTGGTGGGGATACCGTCGCATAAACCCACATACGCCGTGTCGGTGGTTTGAGTGGAGGATAAATTGTGGTCGGTGGCCGACAGTTGCGCCACGGGAATGCCATTTTGCATGACCGTGAGGTAGCCGCCGTTCCAGCCGTCACCGTAACTGTCGATGAGCAAGATCGTGTAGGCACATTGGTCGGCGGTGTCGCAAACTTGGGTGTGGGCTTGGATATTTCTCCACGAAGCAAGATCGCCGCCGCAGTCAGCCTGCACGCGGATGTCGTACACCGTGGCGGGGGTCAGGTTGTCCAATGTGAACGGAATAGCGTTTGCCACAGCCGTGTTCCAAATAGAGTCGGAGGCCTCTTTGTACTCCACATTCCAGGAAGATTCCTCAAAGCCTTCTGTCCAGTTGAGCGTGATGGAGGTCAGGTCGCTGCTCATCATAGTGAGGTCGGAAACCGGCAGACAGCTGGGTATCTCCTCAAGGGTGAGGTCGTCCACATAGATATAATTGTATGCGTACGTGGCCGAACTGTAGTTCTTGAACGCGATTCTGTCACCGTTGCCGGTGTAGTGGTTGAGCATCACGACGTAGGGGTCTGCCGGATAGTCTTCCGTGAGCAAGATGGTGTCCACCGGCACGAACGTGTTCGGGTTGTAAACATCGGAAACCACACCCACAATCAACCTCGCGTCGGAGGAGCTTAAGCTGGAGGCTTTGGCATAGAAGGAGATTTCCAGGGTGTTGACGGGCAGCACGGTGGTGTCGATAGCCGGCATGATGGCCAGATTACTATAGGAATTGTAGAAATAGAGGTAACGGCTTCCGCTAAGGGCGTAATAGTCGTAGTCATAAACATACGGAAAAGTGGAGGATGACATGCCTCTGTACCAGCAGGCGGGCATCGGGTAGTTTTCCGTGCCGCCGATGTTGTTGGCCTCGAAATCCCAGAAGCGAGGCACGCTGTTGATGGTGACACACTCGGTCTGGAAGACAAAGGCCTGCGACCAAGCGCTGGTGTCCCCGCTGGAGCAGAGCGTTCTCACATACACGTAATAGTTGGTGCCGGGCTGAAGATTCTCAATATCGTAGGAGGTGGCCGACAGGTTGACGTAGGTCATCGTGGAGTCGGTAGTGCCATATTTCAACTCCCAGGCATCCTGGCTGTCGCTGGCGGGGGTGAAGCTGATCGTGGCGGAAGCGGTGTCAACACTGGCGAGGTTCACGTTGTACGGTTGGGCACAATCGATGCCCGTGATGGAGATGTTGTCCACTGCGGCGGCGGGATCCGTTCCCGTTGTGTAGTCGTTTCTCCACATAAAGTACAGACGCTTGGTGGTATTCGTATAGGCAGTGCCCAACGAGAACGAGGCGTGTTGCCAGGTGGAAGACTGGTTGAGCTGTGCCAGCTGGGTGGAGCCGGTGGGCTGCGAGTTGTCACCCTCGGTCACAGCCGTTGGATTGCCGATATAGACTCTCAGGTAGTCGTAGGAGGATTCACCATAGCCTTTCCAGTCGAAGGAGAGCTCAAACTCGTCCGCATCGGAGAACTGGATGTCGCGGTAAGCCCAAGACACCGAAAAGGCTGTGATGTCGTAGGCGTTGGTGGCGCCGCTGTCAGAGGAAATATACATGGAATGGACGCTGTTGTCCGTCGTGACGGCTGCGGAGTCGATGTACCATCTGTTGGTCTGTCCGTTTTGGACAAAGGTCCAGAGCGTGTTCTCAGCAGCATCTTCAAAGTCGCAAGCGTAAGGGATGGTGGCAGGGGTAACGCTCAGCGTGAGGAAGGTCAACACGCTGGACCATGAGCTGAACTCATCACCGCCGCAGTCTGTTCTCACATACACCGAGTAGGCGGTGTTGACGGCAAGGTTGTCGAAAGTGTAGCTCGGGTTGCTTACCGTAATGGCGGTAGCCGTGTCGGGGGAGAAGCCCGGGGTGCCGATCACCACTTCCCAACCGCTCTGTCCCTCCAAGGAACTCCAGGCAACGGTGGCGGAAGTGGAATCGAGCGTTTGCGCCCACACCGACTCCGGACGGGTACAGTCGGGTACGACATCCAACGTCACATTGTCAAGGTAAATCGATTCCCAGTTATTCGGATTCCGGAATGCAATGTAGCTGCCGTTGCCCGTGTAGCTGGAGAATGTGACTTCGTAAAATTGGTAATTGTCCGACAAGGAGATAGGGCTGCCGACGGGCATGAAGGAGGACGAGACATTGGGGTTGGTCATCACACCCACTTGGAGGGTGGAGCCTGTCGTATAGGCTTTGGCGTAGAAGGAGAGCTGAATCGCGTGGATGTCGAGTTCCTCGTTGTCAATCTGCGGCATGGCGATCGTGTTCGTGTTGTAGAAGTAGAGCGAGTTGCTGCCGGCGTAGGACTCGTACATGTAAACATACGGGTGATTCGAGTCCTCATTGCCTCTTGTCCAGCAGTAAGGAAGGTTGGAGCCGGCGGGGAGCGTCTCAAAATCGACGAAGAAAGGCAGTGTGTCGATGGCGGCGCAAGCGGTGCCGAAAATGACCACCTCGCTGGTCGTGAGGCTTCCGTCGTCACATACCGCCTCCACATACCATTGGTAGAACGAGGAGTGGTTCAGGTTTTCGATGAAGAAGCTGGTGTCCGACAGAGCGAGTTCTTCGGTATAAGCCGTGTCGTTCACGCCCTTGTAATAAACATTGAACGAGGAGGCTGTGCCGGGTGTCCAGGTGAGCGTCGCCGAATTGGTGGTGACGTCGGTGGCGACAAGCCCAACAGGTGTGGAGCAGTCGGGAATCAATGTAACCTCAATGTCATCCACATACCAGCCGTAATAGGAATTGTTTTGGTATCCTATAGCGATATAGGCGGTGGAATCAGGATCCACAGGGACATTGCTGAAGTCCACGATGTCGCGGTGATACAAGTCGTCGCCCGCGGCTGCGGCCGTGCGGGTCACCATCGGCACAAAGGTACTCTCGTCCGTGGAATCGGTGATGTAGCCAATGTAAAAAGTGCCGGAATACTCGTTGTCTCTTCTGGAGTAAAGGGATAGCTGCAGGTTGGTGATGTGTTCGCCGAACATGGGAAGAATGGCATACTGCACCTGCGTCGGGTTGTTGTAGTAGTCCGTGTAGAAATACATGGCATGCTGGCCTGTGTGAGACTGATAGTCGTTGATGGTGGGGTAGTCGTAAGAATAGCCAGGGTATGGATGAATGAATTGCCAACAGGAGGGTTGCGTGAAGGAGGTGAAACTTTCGAAGCTCTCCGTGTAAGGGACGAGGGTTAAGCCGCAGTCCGTACGGAAGGAGGCGGCAACCTCGTAGCTGTACTCGGTGCCGCAGTTGGCTCGCACAAAGACGGTGTAAACCGTGTTCGGGTTCAGACCCTGGATTTCGTAGGAGGTGCTTGTGAGGGGAATCCACGTCACGGTGCTCAGGTCTTCCGTGCCGTTGCCGACGAAGATATCCCAGTCGGTCTCCTGAGCGCCGGGCTGCCAAGTGACCATCGCCGATGTCTGCGTGATGCTGTCCACCGTCACGTCGGTGGGAGCCAAACAGTTGCCATAGACGAACATCGTTTTCGGGATGAAATTCTCCACGCCCGAATTGGAACCGTAGGCGTATATACTGGCACCCATCTGTGCCGTTCCAAAGAAACTGGCGGAGGAATAGTTGCCACCGACAGTGGTGACGTCAAGCAGGAGATTGCCACCGTTGTAGGTGAAGGTGGAGTCGAGCACAAAGGTGACAACCCCGCCGGAAATGTTGATGTTGCCCGAATAGATCTGGGTAACAGGAGACTGGTTGTGGGTGGCGGTGGTAAAAGACGAACTCACCGAGGTGCCCACCTTCAGCGTGGCCGTGGAGGTCCATAAGTTAGAAGGCTCGCTGGAGAGGAAGAACATCACCGTGTTGACGGTCTCGCCCACCAAGTCCGTAAGCATGCTCTCGGGATAGATGATCTGGTTGTGCTGAGCCTCGTCCATCCAAAGCCCATACATCGGGATGTAACTGTTGACTCCAGTACCGTTGGCCACTGTGACCGATTGCGCTGTCACCGTCAGGCTTCCAAAGCCTATGAACACGGCGATCAATAAGAGTAGAAGTTTTTTCATACCGTTAGATTTTGTGATTGTTTATTTACTGTTATTCATTTAATATCTTATGTTGCTAAGATAGCCCGCAAAAATACAAAATTATTTGATAGAATGCAAAATATTGATGAAATATTGATAAATGGTTTGAGGTTTAGGATTTACTGATTATAGTTTAGGGTTTAGGATTTAGGGTTAATGTTTTATTGAGTCCGCTTGAAAAAGTCCAAAATCTTTCTTTTTTCCTGTTTTCCGCAACGGGGTGACCCAAATCGGGGGTTAGGGTTTCAGGCCGATGGCATCCAGTAGCATCATGACCTCCTCGTCGTAGTCCGTGCGTAGCATGACAGACATCTTCTTGCCGTTGTAAGGGTTCACATATTCTATTTCATAGAGGCTTTCGGCCAGGAACTTC
>CAJOKR010000017.1 GCA_905235135.1 uncultured Bacteroidales bacterium | reverse complement strand
AAATGCCTGCCTGTGAGCTTGTTCAAAGAATCGATGAAGGCTTGCGCGTCATACCAGGAAACCTTTTCCACAGGGAGAAGTTCCGGAGTGTTTTGACAGACAGAATGATTGGTGTTATCGTTCCAATAGGATGGATTTTGGTGCATGACAGCCGAATAGAGCTGCTGCGTCACCTCGACTGTGGCGATGTAATAGGGGGCGAGGACAATGGTGTCGTAACCGCTGTATGCGCGCTTCCCCATCACAGGACAAATACGCGAATAGTCGCATAGGGTATCCCCATAATAGTTCTTCCTGACAAACGTGTCAGGCGTTATCAAAACCATGTCGATTTTGACCTTGTTGTTCACTGCAATGGTGAACTTTTTCGACTGTGCGGACGCGCATAAGATCATCATGCATCCGAAAAACGAGAGTGTCATTTTTTTCATAATGGTAAGGTTTTGATGAAAGGATTCTTAGATATAATGTGTGTTATGGGGAATATCTCAGGTGGGAGGTGCACCTATTCAATGGTACAGCGAACTGTGTATGGCATCACGAACGACTACAATTCGCTCACCGTCAACGTTGTCAACCAATTCGAATGCGAAGTGAAAATCTTCTATCACCAATTCACGCCAACCATTAGCTCTCCATTCTTGGTTTAACCTTGCTTCCGGAAATCCTTGAGTCATGCTTAGAACTTGCAAACCTTTGAACATTCGGTTCGCTTTTTTCAACACAGTCTCTTCACTGAGAGACGGATGATTCCGCATGGCGGCTTTATAGAATTCGTTGATTTTAATTCTTACAATGGGACTGACTATGACTTTCATGGTTGGATTGATAGTGTTCATGGATGATTTGCGTCAGTTCGGATTCCCACTCCTCGAGCGTGATGCATTCCGCCAGTTCGTCTTCATCGACTTTGCGAAAAGCAACATGGGGAGCGGCAATATACTGAGCTCGAGGCTCGTTAACCTCTTGTTTCTTAATGTCTTTAGTAGAATAATCTTTTGTCATTTTTCTATTTTATTTTCTGCCGCAAAGATATACAATTATTTGAATTGTTCAATACTATTTCTTGTAAAAAATTAATTCTTTCTCACCGCAATCACCCTGAAGCCGATTAGAGGAGATCGCAAAGTTTCATATCTTCAATGTAAAAACCGAATATCCCGATCCAGTTCGTAAATCTTGATCCCCGTCGTGTCCATCGGAGGCAGCAGCATGCGCTCGCGCCGCGCGTTCAGCTGTTCCATATTCTCCACCGGCCAAAGCATATTCTCCATAACACCTTCGTCATTGTAAACTCCAACGAATTGTGTCCCATAAAGTTGCGGGAGGTTTCGGTTCATCAGATCGCGGTCAATCATATAAGCAAGATTGGCCGGGTTGGCGTTGTTGTCCGCCACAGCTTTCTTGAGCTGCTCGACATAATTGTGAAGAAAGGCCGAGTCGGCATGCTGCGCGACCAGCCATGCGCAAAGAGCGTAATCATAGCTCACTTTCTCCCAAGTAGGGAATCCATATTCGGCAATCAGCTCCTTCAACCGGTTCAGATTCAGGGAGTCCGTATGATGAATGATTCTCCAGACCGAATCGCTTTCCTCGCGTGTCAGTTCCCCGTGCAAAGCCTGGCGGCACTGCTGGTCGCTAATCCGCATTTCATACAACTCAAGCATATAGTCTGTATATTGCTTTTTTTCACCATTTGCCTGGGACAGGGAATCCAGTTTTGGCCAAAAGTCCATCTGTTTGACCGCCTCCAACTTGGGCTGGTTGAAGAAACGGCTGTCCCAGCATTTCCATCTGACAATGCGGAACGCCAGCTCCTTGGTTTTCTCCTGCTCGTTGCACGCCACGGCGGTTGACAAAAAATTGTACAAATCGGTGAAATGCGGGAGTCCATTATAGATAGAGTCCATCCTGCAATACTTCCCGTATGCGATTTCGGGTAGGTAATCGTTATGGTTGATGTCATCCCGAATCTGGCAGTATTCCGTCCACTCCGGCGTCTGCGCGAATCCGCCAATCGTGAATACGGTGAGAAGAAGCAGAGTCAAAGTCGGTTTTTTCATAACGGTTAAGGTTTTGGTGTCATTGAATTATATGTCCAAAAAGTAAAGTTGACCGGCGCATCATTGCTTGGCTACCTGTTTATCCTCATTGTACCCTTCAGAATCCTCCGCCACGAAATAAGAAGCTGATTCAGGAACGGCGTACCCGACAGCATGTTCAAACTGGAACTGCAATTCTGGAAAAGCCCGCCCTTCGGCCTTTTCTATCTCCTGCATCTCCGAAACGCACTCGTAAAAGTCCTCGATGGCTTCCTGCACCGTATCGCCGTATCCGGCAAGCCCGAAACCATACTCGTTGGAGGGCATATAAGCGGAAAACAGCCCGTCCGTACTTACTTCAATTATCACTTTTTCGGTTTTCATATTCATTTGGATTATAATTCGACACCTGATTTTCTTACAATATCTTTCAACGTTCCTGAAGCCACCTCTTTAGAGGCATGACGTGGTACTGGAAAACGTTTCTCCGTGATTGGACTGTACCATATATCGTGATTGGCACCATGTCTGACCAAGGTGCATCCCGAATCAAGCAGCATTTTCAGTAGCTCTGTAGTCTTCATGATTCATTTATATTTTTAATTTCACGCTGCAAAGATACAAAAAAATTGAATCAATAATCAAATTATTAAAAATATCTTTATTTTCCCGACACACACCTGTCGCCATTAGAAGAGGATATCACGTTCTCACCGTGTCAACCGGTTCGAACCGCAGCGACAGAGCAGACTGCACCGTGACGACCAACACAGTGAGGGCCAGCAGGATAAGGTAGGCGATGACGAAGAGCCAGACCACGATGGGGGCGTGGCAAACGAACAGCTTCAGCCACTGGCGGAGCAGCAAGATACTGACGGGCACGGAGAGCAGGAAGGCGACGGTGCAGACGAGGGCGTACTTGCCGTTGGCGCGGGCGAGCAGCTGTCCCGTGGAGGAGCCGAAGATCTGCCGCAAGCCCAGCTCGGGACGGCGGTAGGTCATCTCCAACAGCAGCATCCCTGCCACACCCATCAGCGCGAGCAGCACCGCGATGCCGCAGAGGATGAACATTCCCTTTGAGAGACCGGCCTCCTTCTCGTAGAATCCCGCAATGTCATCGTCCAACGTGCTGACCTTTAGATCGGTTTCGTGACCGTATTCGCTCGTGATGCGACGGATTTCCCGAATCAGCGCGGCAGTGTCGGCATTCTCCTCGTACTTAATGAAGAATTGGCAAAGCACTTGACCGTATTTCCCAACCTCAATGCCCAACGGCTGGATGGTATCGAACAGCGGACGGAAATGGAAGTTTTCCGCAATGCCGATCAAAGTCGTTTGCGAAGAAGAACCCCAAAATCCCTTCATAGACCAGCTCGAACCCAATTGAGAAGCATCTAACCGGTTTGTGGAATCCGCAAGCATTGGCTTGTAATAAGAGTCAATGTTCAGGTGATAGACATCTTGCAACTTCTTGTTGAAAATCACGTATCGCTGAGTTTCGGACGATATATCACAATCTTTGAACGTGCTGCCATCCACCATCTTAATTCCGAAAAACTCCATGAAATTGGGATAAACCGACATGGCATTGAATTCAAGGTCGCAGGTGTCCTTACCGTCGGGAGAATAGAGCCGGCGCCCAAACAAAACGTAGCCACTATTGCGCACGATGTTGCACGATGCCGCCGTAATATCTTCAACACCAGGCAATTGTTTAACCGCACGGATATAAGACGGTATGCTGTCCGTCCAACGAATATCCGCAGTGTAATTCAGGATGTCCTGCGTCTGGAAGCCCATGTCGTACATTTTCAGGAAGTTCTTCTGCGTCTGCACGAAGAGGGCGCAGGTGAGGATGACGGCGGCTAAGAAGAACTGGATGCCGACGAAACACGTGCGCAGCCGCATCCCTGCCTTGGAGAAACCGTAGCTGCCTTTCAACGCTACATCCGGGGAGACAACGGTGACCATTCGCGTCGGGTAGATTGAGACGACAACTCCGACAACTAGGGACAACAATAAGGTCATTAGTATGATAGAGACATTGCCAAACAAGGTAACGGGGTTGGTCAGCATGGGGATTTCCGGCAAGCGGGTGCAGAGCAGGAAGACGACGAATGCGATGAGGAAGGCTAAGAGTGAGAGGGTGACGTAGCCTTTTGCCATCGACCACCATATTCTGCCATCCGACTCACCGAGCACCTTGCGGGTGTTCACGCGGCGCATACGCAGGGGCGCCTCCGCGATGGCGAAATTGGCGAAGTTGAGGAAGGCGATGATGAGAACCGCCCACGCGATGCCGGCCAGACAGTTCACCACAAAGCGACTGACGGCATCAAGGTTGCTATAGCCCGTGGCATCGGTCTCGAAATGGATATCTTTGGCAGCCACCAACCGCACATCAGACGGGGCAGATTCCCATATCTTTTCGGTGTAAAACTTATCCTTCAGCATAGCGGCCAGCGTGTCAGGGTTGGTGCCGGGTTTCAGCTTGCAATAGATGGAGCCCCAAGGCTTGGGATCTTTCCTTACACATTCAGCCAAGATGGGGGCAGGATGGGCAGAATCGCAGGAAACTTTGATTTTCAAAAGTTTATCCTTTGCCGGTTCTCTCGCTTCATAATTCGTTGCGCTCATCATATCGGGCATCTCAGTGAAAAGGTGAACGGTAGCAACTAATGAATCTTCCTCCCCTTCGATATCGAATACTTCCGCATAGCATTTTTCGAGACCGCCCCACAATGCCTGAATCGAATCCTGGTCGATTTTCACCACTTTATAATCCCAATAAGGCATCGTGATGAAAATCAGCGGATTCCCAAAGGAGTTATTCTCTGGCATATCCTGATACACCGCCACGATTTTGCGGTTCAGGATAGTGTCTCTTCCTCGATAACTGTTTCGCAATGAAAGCGTTTTCCCGAAAGCACTCTCTTTCGGGAAGAGTTTTTTGGCCAACGATGCGGGCACCACGACCTCTTCGTCGTCATCCAGCTCACAGAACGCACCATCAACGCACTGATAACCGAAAAAGTCGAAGAACAGCATGTCATAGATAGTTATGCTTGACAGGCCTCCAACTCCTTCCACAGGATGTTCTAACTTGAAGTTGTAATCTACATAGTTGGTGGCAAACTGACAAACGGACTCCACCTCGTCGAGGCTGTCGAGGTAGTCGGTTATCTCGCTATCGGATATCCAGTGGGAGTATCCCTGGTTGTCGGTGTTATCCTCCACGCGGTACATCCGTTCGGAGTCCGCGAAGCAGCGGTTGTAGCGGCGGTCGTAGCGGACCTGCGCCATGAGGATCATGAAGACGGCCAAGGCGGTGGCGAGGCCGAGGAGGGTGAAAAGGCGGGGGCTTGTTGCCTTGTTTGTTTCGGTTTTCATAATATGTTCTATTCTAGTTTTTTCGTTTTGGGCTTTTGGCTGTTAGCTATTAGCTTTTGGCTTGGCCCCACACTGCGCTTCGCTTGTGTGGGGTTAATTGCGCTTCGCGCGTCTTGTCCCTTCGGGACTGCTCAAGGAAGAGGTTTTATATCACCTCCGCAGGATCCTCCCGCAACGTCCGCAGTGTCTGCCAGGCGGTGATGGCCAGCGCGAGGAGAGTGATGGAGAGGAAGACGGCGAGGAAGACCCAGGCGGGGATGTCGGCTTTGTAGGCGAAGTGCTGCTGCCATTTGCGGAAGAGGCTGACGGCCAAGGGCGCAGCGGCGGCGAAGGTGATGATGCAGATGATAAGTTGGTTGCGGATCATCTGCCAGAGTTGGTTGCCGGTGGAAGCGCCATAGACGCGGCGCAGACTCAGCTCGCGGCGACGGTACATGCAGTCTAAGAACACCATGCCAAGCAGTCCGGTGAGCGCGACGAACAAGGTAATCGCCCCGAACAAGGCCGTCAACTTGGCGAAATCGTCCTCTTTTTGGTATTCTTTGCCAATGGCATCTTTCAACGAACCGAGAGTCTCGATGTGAACCGAGTGGGCACCTAATGTGTCTATACGGTCTAACAAAGATTGGACAACATCTTGATTTGCAGATTGTCTCAATTTAACATAAACGTATGGCTTACTGAAAATTTTATCAGGAAGGGAACTCGCAACATAGATACAAGGCTCTACGTCGTTGACGAGCGGCATGTTGTGGAAATCGGGTACAATGCCATCAATGCCGGAATTCCGTCGGTTCGAATCTATCTCCCACTGCTTCGCCTCTTTCAGAGCTGCCGCATTGATGATTCGACCTTCATGCAAACCAACGCATACTTCATCGAAATTATTTCCCTCTAACATGTTGATACCGAAAAAGGTAAAGAAGTTTACCGACACCCGTCGTTTTGGAAGACTCACCGTTTCATCGCCCACACGAATACCCCATTGACCAAACCATCCGTCATGTCCGAGAACTGGATCCTCCGACCACGTGACATCCGCAATCCCTTCCAACTTGCTTAATTCGCTCTTCAGGTGCTCCATATCCTTCGATGTGAGCGCATTGAGCAAATCTACATCTTCCGAAGACGAGACATTTGTTTTAACAAGTCGGGTCATATAAATGTTTTCCGTTTCAAAACCCAAATCGGTGGTTTTCATGTAATGGTTCTGCACAAAAACCAACGTCATGAAGAGGATGATGGCAAACGAGGCGTAGAACTGCACCCCCGACCACGGTGTGGTCCGCAGACGGAGTGCCAGTTTGCGCCACCAAGAGCTTTTGGTGGAATCGGAAAGACTCTTCTTCAGCGCTGCATCCATGTCGGCCTCAGTGGTGCTGTAATAAACGGGAGCGAACGAACAACCTACTGCAAAGATGAAGACAATGGCTGTTGCTATCCATACAATACGCAGATTATCAGCGACTTTAAGACTGATGTTTACAAATGGAATAACCTTTGTGCGGGCACAGACCTCCACGATGAGCAGGGCAATGGCAATTGCGATGATGGCACCGAGCATACATTGCCCGAACATCTTCCAACGCAGCTGGGCATTGGAGCAGCCCTCCACTTTTTGGATGGCCGTCTTGCGGCGGTTCAGCATCACGGTCGCCGTCGCAAAATTCTCATAATTCGAGAAGGCGATCAGTAGCAACACTATTCCGAAAATGTCTAATGATTTGGAAATCACGGTCATCTGGTGCTCTTCCAAATTCCAGAAGTTGTTGGGAGAATTATAGTTGTCGTGCAAAGACCACATCATCACATTGTCGATTTCCTGCGGCGCATCTTTATACTTTAGTTTATATTCCGCTTGGCTTAATGCCTCGTCGCCGGTGGTATCAGCATTGTCCCAAAAGGAGTGATATGCCGTTTGATAACGGTCCATCATCTTTTCTTTCAAGACATTAACCTTCGTTGTATCTTTCACTTTCACATACAAATTACCATAAAAGATGCCAGGAGGATAGTGCCGTACGACAGTATAGTCATACAGGGAGCTGTTCTGCGGCAGATCTTTGTAAACAGCAATCACCGTGAGGGTATCGAGATCTCGCACTGTTCGTTCTTGATTATCGTTCGGACTCAAGATAATCCGTTGTCCAATTGCATCTCCTTTAGGGAAAAGTATTTTCGCTAACCTATTGGAAATCACAGCATTCCTAAAATCGTTAAATTTTTCCAAACTTCCCTCTTTAATTTCAATGCCGAAAAAGGAAAAGTAGGCGGGAATGGTCATTTGTATCTTAGAGATGGTGTCGGGTGCGGTGCTGTTCTCCGCAGTCACCCGTTGCCAACCATAGCCGTAACCGCTTAATGTGCAGACATCCTCAATCTCTTCTAAAGGTTGCCCCGAGGATTGAACTTGGCTGTCACCATTCAGAGAAAATCCCGTAAGCAACTGATAATCTGCTTCTCCTGATTGAACAGAACTCTCTACCGTATCGTTGCCTAAGTACATGTTTTTCATGAGCCACACCGAGTAGATGCGGTCTGCGCCGGGATACGACCTGTCGTAATGGCTGTCATAATAACTTATCATTGCCACCACCATGAAGGTGGCGATGGCCACGGCGAGACCGAGGATGTTGAGAATTTTTGGGGTTTGTTTCATATCTGATTTGGTTTTTTCGTTCTTGTCAGGCCCCACACTGCGCGACTTCGTCGCTTGTATGGGGTTAATTGCACTTCGTGCGTCTTGTCCCTTCGGGACTGCTCAAGGAATATTTTTATTATATGGTGGGTATTTCGTTACAACTGCTAACTACTAACTACTAACTAACTGCTGACTACGGTTCCGTCCAGCAGTTTCACGATGCGATGCGCGAAGCCGGCGTCGTGGGCGCTGTGGGTGACCATGACGATGGTGGTGCCGGCGGCGTTGAGGTCGCAGAGCAGGTGCATGACGTCGAGACCGTTGTGGCTGTCGAGGTTGCCGGTGGGCTCGTCGCAGAGGATGAGCTGCGGGTTGGAGACCACGGCGCGGGCCACAGCGACGCGCTGCTGCTGTCCACCGGAGAGCTGCTGCGGGTAATGGCTGGCACGGTGGATGATGTTTATCCGATCCAAGACCTCGTTGACCCTCGCCTTGCGTTCCGACTTGCTGAGGCCGAGATAACGCAGCGGCATCTCCACGTTCTCGAAGACATTCATGTCGTCGATGAGGTTGAAGCTTTGGAAGACGAAGCCGATGACCCCGCGCCGCAACTTCAGACGGTCGCGCTCTTTCAGCCCGCTCACATCGCGGCCGTTGAGGAGGTAGCGACCCGAGTCGGGGGTGTTGAGGAGTCCGAGGATGTTGAGCAAGGTCGTCTTACCGCAACCGGAAGGGCCCATTACGGCTATGAATTCGCCCTTCCGGACCTCCATATTTACATGTTGTAGCGCTTTCGTCTCCACCGTTTCGGAGCGGAAGCTTTTGCTGATGTTTTCGAGTTTTATCATTTCACTTTGGGTTTTCGTTCTGGACTCCCCACACTGCGCTTCGCTTGTATGGGGTTAATTGCACTTCGTGCGTGTCGCCTCTCCGAGGCGGTGCGTCACCTAGTTATCATCATTCAACGCAACTCCATTCCGCCACCGACGACAGGAGGTGGCGGAACCTCCGACCCGCAAGAGCACGCATTACCGCATCATCGTTACTTCCAAAACCGTGCCAAAACAACAACCGGTTGTAAATCAACAAATTGAAAACAACAACCTCCTATCCGACTGTCTAAAAATAAGACACTCGTGACAAAAAAATGTACGATTAATGAAAATCCAGGACTAACCCCTATACCCTAAACCTTAAACCTTAAACCCTAAACCTTAAACCTTAAACTCTACCTCGGGAGGAATCCCGCATGGAAGGTGTAGGGTAGCAGATGCGCGACGCTCTGGATGTGGTAAATCGGGCCCTCCTGTCCTGCAAGCAACACTTCGATGGGATGGCCGAACTTCTGCTCGTATTCGAAGAGCACCTGACGGCAGCTTCCGCAGGGGGAGATGGGCTCCTTGAGCGGCTCGTCGGGGTTGATGGCAGTGATGGCAATCATGTTGAAGGGCACCTCGGGATATGTGGCAGAGGCCGCAAAGGCAGCGGTGCGTTCGGCGCAGAGACCGCACGGATAGACGGCGTTCTCCTGGTTCGCACCCGTAACCACTTTGCCGTTGTTCATCAAGATGGCTGCTCCGACTTGGAAATGGGAGTACTTCGCATACGCACGCGTGGCGGCTTCCTCAGCATGGCGCAACAGCTCGCGCAGTTCCACCGGAAGTTCCTCACGATTCTCATACACCCGCATCTGGGTCTCCAATGTTATCGTCTTCATACTTTCCACATTCAAAAAACGCCGCAAATATAACATTTTTCTATCATCTGTAAAAAATGTATTTTTGCATTTTTCAATTATCTGAGGCCCATAGATTCTAATGACCACCCATCGTATTGATATTAAGAACTTTGTATTATCTGCACTGATATTCCTTTTCGGTGCAGTGGGTGGCGCTATCGCCCAAACCGCTGACTCCATTTACATTCCTCAGACGCTTTCCCCATTCGATTTCGGGCTGGCGGAGGCCACCACCGACAGCGCACGCTATACCGTACTCTACAACACTCACCTGCAGGCTGTTAACATCGGTGCCGAGGTCTCCTACCGTGGGGTCGGAGCTCTCACCATCGAAGTCACCCAAAATGCGCAATCCATCCCGCTGGGTCGCCGCAACGACTTCGGCGGGGTACTGCTTTCCGTCAAGAACAACGCCAAACCGCACTACCTCTTCTCCATGGCCGACAGCATCTGGAACACTATCGAGCTGGGTTCGGATTCGGTGGATGATGGCGCCCTCGACGACAGAGAAGAGCTATCCGAGGGCATCTATCTGCTTGTAATTGAGGATCTTCACCCTTGGGTGGCGAACCGCGCCGGCTACTCGTATGGGGCCATGCGGAAGGACATCCTGCTCGTGAAGGATAATCACACCATCAACCATCCTATCTCCCCCTACTCCACCGATTCCACCGATATATGCGTCAATTACCACCGCGCCGACGAGGAGCTGAAAACCATCGCTAACCTCACCATCACCCGCGATACCACTGCCACTGCGAAAACCTACTGTTTCGACATCGAAGGCGTCAACAACTTGAAAATCAGCAATATCAACATCTACACTCCCGATACGAAGAATATGTACGCCGATGCGGCCATCAATATCCGGAACTGCACCAACGTCACGCTGGAGGACGTACACATCGAGGGCACCTACTCGCGCACGAACCTTTACGGCTACGGCATCCAGATGGACAATGTCTGGAACAGCAGCTTCATCCGCCTTTCTGCCCGCGCCAACTGGGGCATCTTCGGCACCAACAACATCAGCAAGGCGACCCTGCGCGACTGCACCCTCAACCGTTTCGACATCCACTGCTACGGTCGCGACATTGCCTTCCACAACTGCACTTTCGGCAAACTCTACAACCAGTTCTCGTCCATCTTCGGCACGCTGCTCTTCGACGGCTGCCGCTTCACCGACTTCGTCCCGGTGCTCATCGAGACCTCTTACAATGCCTACACAGCCTTCGACCTGACGTTCAAGGACTGCATTTTCGACGCGCTACCACGTCGCAACTTCTTAGTTTCCATCGGGAAAGTTGACAACCAGCAGAACTCCCGTCCGGAGCTGGCCGAGAAATGCTGGCCGAACGTGACCATCAAAAACATGACCGTGAACGTGGCCAACAAGGTTTCCAAAGTGATCCTTTTCGAGCCGAAAACGCCGATCAGCTCGAACGTCAGCGTGGACCACATCTCCGCCATCAAAATCGACGGACTGAAGTTCCACTACGCCGACACTTCCCATTTAGCCGATTTCGTCATCAGCAATAAAACAGTAAAATCAAGTAATTCAATCAACTACGATTTGAAGAAGGTCACGCTGATTCCGACGACCAAACAGATGAAACGACAGGCAGTGAAGAAGTACTCTTATCCTGGAAGCCTGATTTTCAAACTGCGTCACAGTAAAAGCGACAAAATCAACATTGCAGATTCACGGCTCAACTACAACGTCAACGAGAACAGCTCCTACAATATTAAATATACGGATTGCGAAATCGGGATGATTCGATACAACTCCACCAGCAACGGCACCAAGCGCAACTACAACCACTGCACCCTCTATCTCAACAACGCCGATGACGCCCGTTATTACATTGACAACCAAGCCATTTACTACAAATCAACCTTCGTTCCCTGTGACAGCCGGATGCTCATCAGTTTCTACGGCAGCAACAACAGCGTTTCCATCCGCGACTGCAAAACCACCCGCAAAGGCAAACTCTTTTACCACGGCAGCTCCGACAACCGCGAATTGAAAGACTATAAAGTACAAGGAACAGTGAAGTAACCTTGAGACATAAGACGTGAAACCTTAAACCATAAACCATAAACCATAAACCATAAACCTTAAACCTTAAACCTTAAACCTTAAACCTTAAACCTTAAACCTTAAACCTTAAACCATAAACCTTAAACCTTAAACCTTAAACCTTAAACCATAAACCTTAAACCAAAAAAAATTATATATTTGCCGTCCCCCAGCCAAGGGGCATTTTTTATTATACAAGATTGATTTTTAACAAGTTAAGAATGAAAAAGAACGTTATGTTTGCGAGTGTTTTGGCACTCGGTTTTGTTTTTTTAGCGACTTCAACGAGTATGGCAACCCCTGCAAAACCCAAAAAACCGAAAAAGACGACCTCCGGCGTGACCGCGGGCAATCTTGACCAATCGGTGAAACCCACCGCCGACTTCTACCAGTACGCTTGCGGCGGCTGGATGGCCAGCAACCCGCTCGGCGACGAATATGCCCGCTACGGCAGCTTCGATGTGCTGGCGGAGAACAACCAAGAGCAGCTCAAGGAACTGGTGACCAAGATTGCGGCTCAGAAGAACGCCCCCGGCTCCATCGAGCAGAAAATTGCGGACTTCTACAACACCGGCATGGCCACCGGAGACCTCGAACGCGGCGGTGCCACCCCTATCCAACCGGAACTCAACACCATCAACAACCTGAAACGTAACGACCTTTCTGTGCAGCTGGCGCAGATGCTGATGAACGGACAAACACCGTTCTTCGCCCTGTTCGGCTCCGCAGACCCCGACAACAGCAGCATGACCATCGCCCACATCTGGCAATCCGGCCTCGGCATCGGCGACCGCGACTACTATCTTGACAAAGACCAGCAGAACATCCGCGACGAGTACGTCAAGTTGGTGGCTAAGATGCTCGGCATGTCCGGCTACAGCACGATGGCCAACTTCAAGGGCTACGAAACCGAGATGGCCAAGCGCATTCTAGCCTTAGAGACCCTCCTCGCCAAACACGCCATCGACAAGACCGTATTGCGCGATCCCTACCAGACCATCCACAAATGCACGCCCGCGGAGTTCCAGCAGCTGATCCCCGCCCTCAACGTGAAACAATATCTGAAAACCCTCAATCTGAACGTTGACACGCTCAACGTCTGCCAACCCACTTACATCCAAGGCGTTAGCAACATCCTCGAAGTCACGGACTTTGACGTGGTGAAAGCTTACCTCGCCTGGAACGTCATCCGCAATGCAGCTTCCTACCTGAGCGACGAATTCGTGGATGCTAACTTCGAGTTCTACGGCAAGACCCTCTCCGGCAAGAAAGAGAACCGTCCGCGCTGGAAACGCGTCATCGACAACCTCGACGAGTGTCTCGGTGAGGCCGTCGGTCAGATGTACGTGAAGAACTACTTCCCCGCAGAAGCCAAGGAGCGCATGGAACAGCTCGTCAAGAACCTGCAATGGGCTCTCGGTGAGCGTATTAAGAATTCCACTTGGATGACCGACCAGACCAAGAAGAATGCCCTCGACAAGTTAGCCGCCTTCACCGTGAAGATCGGTTATCCCGACAAATGGCGCGACTACAGCGGCCTGACCATCGGCACGGAAAGCTACTATGCCAACGTGAAGAACTCCCGCCAATTCGACATGGCCTATAACCTGAATAAAATCGGCAAGCCCGTCAATCCGACTGAGTGGCAGATGACCCCGCAAACGGTGAACGCCTACTACGACCCCACCACCAACGAAATCTGCTTCCCCGCCGGCATCCTGCAACCCCCGTTCTTTGACATGAACGCGGATGATGCCGCCAACTACGGTGCCATCGGTGTGGTGATCGGCCACGAGATGACCCACGGTTTCGACGACCAGGGCCGCAACTACGACAAGGACGGCAACCTCGCCGACTGGTGGACCGAACAGGACGCTGAGACCTTCAAGGAGAAAGCCCAGCTCATCGTCGATCACTTCAACAGCATCGAAGTCGCCCCCGGCGTCTATGCCAACGGTGAGTTCACTTTGGGTGAGAACATCGCCGACAACGGTGGTCTGAACGTCTCCTACACCGCCTTCCAGAAGGCCAAAAAAGACGGCCAAATCAAAGGCGACATGGACGGTTTCACCCCCGAGCAACGCTTCTTCCTCGCTTACGCCGCCGTCTGGGCTGCCAACATCCGCGAAGCTGAGATTCTTCGCCGCACCAAGAGCGACCCGCATGCCCTCGGCCGCTGGCGCGTGAACGCCACCTTGCGCCACATCGACCCCTTCTACGAGGCCTTCAACATCCAACCCGGCGACCCGATGTACATGGCACCCGAGAAACGCTCGCACATCTGGTAGGGGCGACAAACTCGAAAAAGACAAAAAGTCAAAGTACAAAAACATACAACCATTATGGCTGAAAAGAAAAAACTCGCCGTCATCGCATTCGGCGGCAACGCTTTACTGAAAAGCAAACAGAGAGGCACCTATCAGGAGCAAATCGAGAATGTGACGGAGACCTGCCGGAATCTGATCCCCCTGATCGAGAACGGCTACAACATCGTCATCGGCCACGGCAACGGCCCGCAAGTGGGCAACGTCATGCTGCAGCACAAGGCCGGCAAAGAGACCTTCCAAGTGGAGGACATGCCCCTGAACTTCTGCGTGGCCGAAACCCAAGGCTCCATCGGCGCGCTCATCGAAGAGGGTTTGCGCCACATCTTCGCCGAAAAGGGCTGGGACAAGGACACCGTGACCCTCCTTACCCACGTGGAGGTTGATGCCAACGACCCGCTCTTCCAGAACCCGACCAAACCCGTCGGTCCCTACGTCTCCCGCGAGGAGGCCGACCAATACCACGAGGAGACCGGCGACATCTATCGTGAGGATCCGAAAGGCAACGGCTGGCGCAAGGTGGTGGCTTCCCCGAAGCCCGTCCGCATCCAGAACGTCAAGTTAGTGAAGCAGTTAGCCGAGCAGGGCATCATCGTGGTGACCGTCGGAGGTGGTGGCATCCCCGTGGCCATGCAGGACGGCTATCTCAAAGGCGTACAGGCCGTTATCGACAAGGACTTAGCCTCGGCCATGACGGCTGTGGAAATCGGCGCCGACGAGTTCTACATCCTCACCGACGTGCCGAAAGTCTATATCAACTTCCGCAAACCCGATGAGAAGGCGTTGGACACCATCACGGTGAGCGAAGCCAAGAAGTACCTCGAAGAGAAGCACTTCACCGAAGGCTCCATGGCCCCGAAGGTGCGCGCCGCCATCCAATACGTCGAGAAGAGCGGCAAGACCTGCATCATCACCGAAGCCGGCAAGCTGCACGACCCGAACTGCGGCACGCGCATCATCGCAGACTAACGGCGATTTAGACGGAACAAATTACGAAAAACGCGGTCAGACCATTGGTTCGACCGCGTTTTTTATTCTCAAACCGTCAGAATTACAGATTCTTCGGCGCAAGCGTCACAAACGGAATCATCATCTCCTCCATCGAAATGCCGCCGTGCTGGAAAGTGTTCTTGTAGAGGTTCACGTACTGGTTGAAGTTGTTCTGGTAAGCGAAGAAGTCGGTGCGCATGGCGAAAATGAAACGCTGCGTCATGCTCTCCTTCGGCAGGAAAGCGTCGTCGGGGTTCTTGATCTCGAAAACCTCCTTGGCGGGGTAATCCATGCTGCTGCGACCGACCTTATATCGCAGGTTCGTGTTCAGGTCGCGCTCGCCCACCATCTTCAACGCCCGATCCACCTTGATGGTGCCGTGGTCGGTGGTCAACATCACGGGAATCTTTCTGTCAGCCAACCATTTGATCATGTCAAACAGCACCGAATTCTCGAACCAGGAGGCCGTAACGCTGCGATAGGACTTCTCGTCGTCGGCTAACTCGCGCACCACGTTCACGTCCGTGCCCGCGTGCGAAAGCATGTCCACGAAGTTGAACACGATGACATTCAGCGGGTTGTTCAACATCTGGTGGAAATTGTCGAAAACCTTCTTGCCGAAGTCGGCATTGAGGATTTTATAGTACGAATACTTGATATTTTTGCCGTAACGCTTCAGATATTCGCCCAAAAGCTGCTCCTCGAACTGGTTTTTGCTGCCGGCGTCGTTCTCGTTGAGCCAGTAGGCGGGATATTTCTTGGCAATCACCGACGGCATCAGCCCGGAAAACAGGGCGTTGCGCGCGTAATGCGTGGCCGTGGGCAGGATGCTGTAGCAAAGGCTCTCGTCCTGGATGTAATAGTAGTCGTGAATCATCGGGTAGATGCTGCGCCACTGGTCGTAACGCAAGTTGTCGATGACGAACAGGAAGATGCTCTTCTGGTCGCTGAGCTTCGGGAACAATTTCTCTTTCAGCACAGTATGCGACTGCAGGGGTTTGTCGTCGGTGCGACCGTTCACCCAGTCGAGATAGTTGCGCTGCACGAACTTGGCGAACTGGATGTTGGCCTCCTCTTTTTGTGCTGCCAACATCTCCGTAACGCTCTCATCTTCAATTTTCTCAATCTGTAACTCCCATCTTACCAGCTCCTTATAGAGTTCATCCCACTCACTCACGCTCAAGCGGTCGGAGATGCGCATGGAGAGCTCGCGGAACGACTGCTGGTAGTTGCTGGTCACCTTCTCGCTCACCAATTTCTTATTGTCGATATTCTTCTTCAGGCACAGCAATATCTGGTTGGGATTCACCGGTTTGATGAGGTAATCGGCGATGTTGGAGCCGATGGCGTCCTCCATAATATGTTCCTCCTCACTCTTGGTAATCATCACGATGGGGATGTGCGGATAGTCCTTTTTGAGCCGTTGAAGGGTCTCCAGACCGCTCAGTCCAGGCATATTTTCATCCAAAAAGATGATATTCACAAACTCGTTCTTCAGGATTTCGAGCGCTTCCATGCCACTCATGGCGGGAATCACGTCGTAACCTTTCGATTTCAGAAAAAGGATATGCGGTTTCAACAAATCAATCTCATCGTCCGCCCATAAAATCTTCGTATTCATCTGCTTCAAAATTTAATAAAACGGGGGAATAACGGTGGAGATGGCGATTTATTTTATTTTGAAAGAAAAAAAAGTGAACAGTGATCAGTGATCAGTGTAATGGTGAATCGATACTCAGATTAAAATTTCCAACCATTTAAACCATTTCATAAAAAATGTATCTTTGCCGTTTGAATTTACTTCGCAATAGTTTTAACAAAAATACGTAGAAAAATGAAAAAACAAACACGTCTTTTTATGATTATCGCTTTGATGATCTGCACCGTCGGCACTTTCGCACAGAAGCCTTTCGCCGGCAGAATCACCTTTGAAGTGACCGCAGAGGGCACCAACGACCCCAACATCGCCGCCGCATTGGCCGAACAATCTGTGGAATACATCGTGATGGGCAACAACTCCCGCATGGAGATGAGCCAAGGCATTGACATCATCACCATTACCAACGGCAACAACAAGACCAACACCGTCATTTTAGGCATCCCCGGCTACGGCAAATACTACATCCAGAAAACCGAAGAGGATCAGCAGAAGAAAAATTCCACGATTAAATACGATTACAACTACACCGATGAGACCAAGACCATCTGTGGCTACAACTGCAAGAAAGTGATTGCAACAGTCACGGATCTTGAGACTGACGAAGAGGATGTCGCCACATTGTGGGTGACCAGCGAACTGGGACTTGGCGATGACATCAACTGCTTCGACCACCCGGGATTGAAAGGTTATCCGCTTTCCATTGAAATGAAGACGGAAATCAACGGCGAGAATCTGACCATTATCACCTCCGCCACCAAGATTGTCCCCGACAAGAAGGTGAAACCCACCGCATTCCTCCTTCCCTCTGACGCGAAACCCTTTGAAGAGGCTCCCGAAGAGCTGAAACAGATGCTCGGCGGCATGGACGATGACGAAGAATAAGCTTTATGGCAGACAATTTTTTAGAGAATAAATTTGACGACTATCGTCAGAAGAAGAGTGCCCCGATGTCCAAATCCGGGCACTCTTTGGTTTCGCTCCTGAAGAAAAACCGCAGCTACCGTGGCTACGACCCAGCCTACAAGGTGTCCGTAAGCGCATTAGAGCAGATGGTCTCGGTGAACATGCTACTGCCCTCCGCGAAGAACCAGCAGGCACTGCGTTTCAAGCTCGTGACCGAGGATACTGGTGCGGAAAAAGTACTGGAAAACATCAAATTAGGCGGAATGCTGCCAGAGCTACACCTGCCGTTTCCGGGCACCGAACCGAAAGCCTTCATCATCATCTGCACCACTGTCCCCGATAGCAAAATGCTGCACGTGGACGTGGGCATCGCCGCACAGAGCATGTTGCTCAAAGCGGTTGACATGGGCTATAACGGACTGATTATCGGAGCATTCAATGCAAAGAATATCACTGAAAAGTTCTCACTCCCCTACCCGCCCGCGCTGATTCTCGCCATCGGGAAAGGCAACGAAAAAATTGAGCTGACAGAAATCTCAGCCGACGAAAGCCACGCCTACTGGCGCGAGAACGGCACGCATTTTGTGCCAAAGGTGCGTTGGAAGGAATTGATTGTCTAATCCAAATTCCCAAGGATAATGTCAATGCGGATGTCGAAAGCTTCGCGGGTGGCGTAACCCACGTGCGGGACAAGCACACAGTTGGGTGCAGACAATAACGGATGAGTCTCCGGCAACGGGGGCTCTTTTTCATATACGTCGATGCCCGCGCCGGCAATGCGATTTTCGCGCAGACATTCCGCCAACGCGTCCATATCCACCACGTTTCCTCTCGCCGTATTGATGAGGATGGCCGTAGGTTTGCATAACGCAAGCATCTCCTTGCTGATCAGATGTTTGGTTTCAGCGGTCAGCGGCACATGCAACGAGATAATGTCGCTGTCGCGCATCAGCCCTTCCAACGTGACGTAGGCGGCTCCCAAGTTCATCACCTCAGGTTTGTGGGTCCGGCTCCACGCAATCACCCGGCATCCGAAAGCCTTGAACAGCTCTGCCGTGCGTGTGCCGATAGCACCCGTACCCACAATGCCGACCGTCTTGCCGTGCAGTTCGCGACCGAGGAACGCCCCGCGGACACCGCCCTGACGGATGCTCCCGTCGAGGGAAGTAATCTTGCGGTACACGTCAATCGCCAATCCTACGGCCAATTCTGCTACGGCTTCCGTTGCGTAGCCGGAGGCGTTTTTCACCAGGATATTATGCTCCTGGCAATAGGCCAAATCGATGTGGTCCAGCCCCGTGAAGGCCACGTTCAGGAACTGCAGCTTCGGGCATTGAGAAAGCACCTCGGCCGGCAGCGGAATGTTCGAAATGATGACCACTTCGGCATCCTTCATGCGCTCCACTAACGTGGCGGTATCCTCTTTGCGGTCCGGATACCAGACAAATTCATGGCCTTTGACGGCCAATTCCTGCTTGATGGATTCCGCACGCTCGGCGGAAATCCCTATCGGTTCTACAGCAACAATTTTCATGTTCAAAATTAATTTAACATCCTTAATGACCGGCTACCGTTGCCGTCTCGACTTGCAGCACATCATTGTTGATAGCATCATAAAGGAACGCTACCACATAGCAGTTTTGGGGCTCCCAATCGGTGGGGGCAATATTTACAGAAGCGGCGTAGGTTTCAGAGTCGCCAGCGTGCCAGTCACCGACACTGCCGCGAAGCATGTAGCCGAACGGGTCGGTAAGAGCGGCGCGGAGCACGTGGTTGTGCGTATAGTCGAGAATATCCTCAGCACCGTCCTTCTGCGGTTTCACGATGCCGTCTTCCAACACGAAAATCACTAAACGCAGGGGATTTTCATAATCCTCCAGCATCGTCACCTTCACATTGGCCTTCAAAATCATGGTTATGGGTTCGTACTCGTTGATAATCTGCACAGCGGCAGGGACGTGTGAACGGTCAATATCACGGACGATGCTGGCCCACTGCTCTCGCGGCCAACCACCGGGCTTGTCGTAGCGGTTCACAATCGCCGCCGGAATGGCATCGATGTTGTAGGCATCGCCGATCTGGGTACCATACTCGGTACGGAAATCGTAACTGAATGTGCTGCCGGAGGGCTTGGCGAGCGTACCATAATGGATACCCACCGCCACCAACGTGTCGCCGTACTGCTGGTGCAGGCTTTCGAGAATCTGGTGTCCCTGCGGACAGTTGGTGCAACGATGACCCGTGAACTCCTCAATTAATATCTTACGGTAAACCGCGTCGGGATTAATCTCGGGAAACTCAACCGAAACGTCCTCATTGTTGTCAATCACATAGTAATCGCCCTCAATTCTGTCGCATCCGGCAAGCAGCAGACCGCCGAAAAACAGGGCACAAACGATTGTCGTTATTTTCTTCATATTGGATAATATATTCTTGAAAAAATAATTGGCAAAGATACATAAATTACGAATACGCACAAAGAGATGATTGATTCCTCAGTAGAGACGCGCCATAGCACGTCTCTACAAACCCGACATTAAGGTTTGCCATTGATAATAATGTCCGACATCATCCGATAGAGTTCCCGCAGCCGCTCGTCCTCCAGCTCTTCCATCTGCGCCCGCATCACATTCAGGTCGCCGCGCACGGCCGGACCAGTCTGCGCCTCCGCAGGGGTCATCTGCGAGACCTTCTCCACCGTCTGGCGCAACACCGGCAGCAGGATTTCAAACGGCAAATCCTTTTCTTCCAGCAGCTTGTACGCAATCTGGTACATTGCATTGCTGAAATTGCAGGCAAAAACCGCCGCCACGTGCATCCGCGCACGCTGCGATTCGGAAACCTCGTAACATTTCGGGGAGAGCTCGCGAGCCAAAGACCACATCAACTCGTAGGAGTCACCGCATTCCTGCGGAGAGCCATTACAGCAGCAAGACTGTTGCCCCTTACCCTCGCGGACAAAATCGGACTCCAAACACAACGGAACCTCCAACGTCCTCATATCCTGCGACTTCGTGAAGGTCTGCAAGGGGTAAATCACCCCGTAGCGATCGGCGTAATCCTTCAAGCACTGGCAGGAAACCGTGCCGGAGGTCAGAAACGCCAACGGCATCCGGAACGGGAGCTGCGGCAGCACCGACTCGTAAGCACTATCCGCCAAAGCAAAGATAAAAATCTGATTGTCAGGATTCAACGCCTTAATGTCGTCAATCGCTTCCGCACCAGACAAGTCCGCCAACCGACGGGCATTCTCCAACTTGCGGCTATAGACCTGCGTAATAGGAAAGCGCGACGAGCCTTGCAGCCGCTGCGCCATCCAGGTGGCCACATTTCCGGAACCGACCAGCGTAATCATCAGTAGGTGAATTTGCTGCCACCGAGGAACTCGCGAAGGATGGAGGTGCCCGGCAGAGAGTATTCGGGAATGACCTTGAAGAACATCAGCATTTTGATCAGACGCTGGGCTTCCGCATATTCCGGCGCCGTCTCGGGAACGGCGTAGAGGATTGGCAGCGCGTAAGGTTTCAGCACCGACAGTTCGAACACCAACGAGGTGTTGATCATCACATCGGCATTCTCTTGGAACGGGAAGATGTTTTTCTCCTCGCCTCGCCGCACGCTCGGCCAGCGACGAATCGTATCCACCGCCGAATAACCGCGATAGTTGTACAATTCTGCGTATCAGTCGGTTATCGGAGGTCGGAATCGGGTTCTGACGGTCCAGCGACAGGGAAGTCAGCGCGGAGACGAAGATCTTGAATTTCAGCTCATCGGCCACCTGCGCGGTGAGTTCCGGATTGAGGCAGTGGATGCCCTCGATGACGAGAATGGAGTTTTTGCGCAGCTGGAGGGTGTTGCCATTCCAAACTTTCTTGCCTTGGGCGAAATCGAAGGTGGGGATTTGCACCTCTTCGCCCGCCAACAGCCGGTTCAGTGTGCTGTTGAAAAGTGGCAGGTCGATGGCGTGCAGGTCCTCGAAATCGAACTCGCCGTTCTCGTCTTTCGGGGTATCGTCGCGCTCCACAAAGAAGTCATCCACGGAAATCTGCACCGGGTGGTAGCCTAAAACGGCCAGCTGCACCGACAGTCGGCGGCAGGTGGTGGTCTTTCCTGAGCTTGACGGCCCGCTGATGAGCACCATCTTCACATTCCCGCTCTGATGAATCGCGTCGGCCACCCGGGCAAGGTGCTTCTCCTGGTATGCCTCCGCCACCAACACACCAGCCTGGATCATCTGCTTGGCACCTGAGTACTTGTTCAGGTTATAGACGTACGGTACGCCCATCGAGGCAACCCACTCCTTGTCCATCTTATAGACAGCGAACAACTTAGGAAGCCGACGCGTTTTTGCCATCGTCTTGATATTCTTTTTGGAAGGCAGCTTCAACAGCAGTCCCTCCTCGTATTTTTCCAGCCCGAAGGTCGTGAGGCAACCAGTGGAGGGCACGAGGAAACCGTAGTAGTAGTTGATGCTTTCATCCAGATGATAGACGGAGGTATAAATGCGGTCGCGGTTCTTGAAGAACTCGTACTTGTCCTCCAGCCCGTGGGCTTGGAACGCGGCGATGGCATCGGGGGTGAGCATCTCCTCGCGGATAAACGGCAGATCGCGCCGCACGGTATCCTTCATGAACAGGTAAAGTTTCTTCACCAGCATGTCCGAGATAGGACGGCCTAAATTCTCCAGCGTGCAGTAGCGGCCGCCGGAAATCGAGTGTTTTATGCAGAGTTTCACCTCGCGCGGCAACAGTCGGTCAACTGCGTGGAAGAGCAGGAAGTAAAGTGAGCGCATGTAACCGCTGCGCCCATAGGTGCTATAATAGTCGAAGAATTGAATCTGCACCGGTTTTGTGATGGGGTACGACATGTCGCGCTCCTTGTTGTTCACCAGCGCCCCGAGGAAGGGCGTATCCGGATGCTGTTCCAGCTTGATGAGATTGGCGAACTCCTGCAGGGGGATGCCACACGGCACCTCAACATGCATGTCGTTGTTCTTGCAATATACGGGGATTTTTCTGTCCATTACTATTCTAATTTTGGGAGGGCAAAGATACATTTTTTAGGCATAAGACAATAGGCAAGAGGAAAAAGGCAGAAGTCAAACAAGGCGGAATTTTCCGCCATTTTGTCTATAAATTCAATATTTCTGTATAAAGATAATTGATTATCAATATTTTATGTTTCCTAAAAAATGTTAATTTTGCAGCCGTGTTTTTGAAACGGTGTTTATATGAAGATTCTATTTGTAGTTAACAACATATTCTGTCAGGGCAACGGTCTTGACGCATCCGCACGGCGAACCGTTCAGACACTTCGCGATGCTGGACACGAGGTGCGCGTTCTTTCGTGCGAAAATTCGAACGACCCCGATGGTCCGCAACCCGAGTACAGACAGAAGGAATTCATTTTCCCGATTTTTCAACCCATCATCAAAGTGCAAGGTTATTCTTTCTCCAAATGGACAGGACCGACCATTGAAGAAGCGGTTCGTTGGGCGGATGTCGTGCATCTTGAAGAGCCATTCTTTATCGAACATGCAGCCATGAATTGGGCAAAGAAACTGGGGAAACCCCTCACGGCGACCTATCACTTGCATCCCGAAAACATTTTTTACTCGCTTGGGATGGGTAGTTGGTCGTTCCCGAACAACACGCTCTTGCGATATTGGTCTCGCGTTTTCCTCAACAACTGCCAATATGTGCAATGTCCCACTGAAAACGTCCGGGAACGATTGAATAGTTTTCATGTCAAAGCCCAATGTATAACGCTTTCCAACGGATTGGTGCCCGACAAGTGCATTCGTCCCGCAACCCCGCCGGAGGACTATTATGACGATAATCGTCCGTTGAATGTGATTTACATCGGTCGTCTTTCCGGCGAGAAAGACCAACCCACGTTGCTGGAAGCTATTCGTTACAGCAAATACGCACATCGTATCCAATTGCACTTCGCCGGTGGCGGTCCCAAAGAGAAACAATACAAGCGTCTTTCGTCAAAGCTCCTGGAAGAGGGAGTTCTCAAATACGAACCCATTTTCGGATTTTACAACCGAGATCAGCTGCGCCAAATTGCCGCGAAAGCCGATTTGGCCGTGCATTGTGCCATCATCGAAGTGGAAGGTCTGAGCATCATGGAGGCTATGCAGCAGGCGGTGGTACCGGTGATTGCCGTCGGGCGTTGTTCCGGCACCTCGCAATTCGCCTTGGACGATCGCAGCCGATTCCCGGCAGAGGATCCGAAAGCGCTTGCAGAGCGTATCGATTACTGGCTCGACCACCCGCAGGAGCGTTGGGAGATGGGATTCAAATACGCCGAGTCGATGGAGCAATACGACATTGCCAAAACCGCGAAACGCCTCGTCGAAATGTTCGAAGCGGCGATACGGGAGCGGGGAAAGGCTAATTCCAGATAGGCGAAGGCGTAGGCGTCGAAGATTTGGCCGTCGTAGAAGACACCTTCTTTGGGCGGAAGTGCTTTACTACCGATAAACCCAATGATTTCCTCTATTTTCTGATCGGTACAAAGCTGGTGTCGTTCAATATCTTTTATCCTTTGATACAATGCTGCATTTGAGGCCATAATCCTGCGCATTTCCACAAAGGCATCCATAATTGCAATACTGACTTTGACAGCCACATCGCTTTTCAGCACTGTAGCTAACATGGCGACTCCTTGCTCTGTATAAGCATACGGATTGACAGATGAATGTTTGAGTTTCTCCAACCGGTCGCACTTTGCGACCAGTTCACGGGTCTCAGTATCTGATAGTTGGAAACGGAATCTTTCTGGGAAACGATCAATGTTTCGCCTCACCTGCTCGTTGATTCTTTTGGTATCAACTGAATAAAGTTCTGCCAAATCCCTGTCGAGCAAGACAGGCACACCCCGGATAATGAATAATCGGCTGCGAGTGTCCATTTGCAGCACACTTTTGACCCTTAATTCTTCAGACTGGTAAAGTTGAATATCATCGTTCATTGTTTTCAAAATTTCAGACGGCAAAGATACAACAAACCGAAGCGTTTGTCAAGTCTTTTTGGAAATTTTTATCCGGCTGGTTTTCAAAGTAATGCGAATTTGTATTTAACTATTCAACCTTGAATTGTTAAATTCGAGCAAGGGATTTGGCGGAAATTGTTCCCCAAGCCGCAGCACCCTACCAGAACCCACGTTCCCAAGTCCTACCCATAGTGTAGCCATAGTGCAGGCATACTCTACCCAAGCTCAAAGGGCCTGGATGGGTATGGCTACTACGTGGGTGTAGAGACGCTCGGCCGTGCGTCTCTACTGGGGTGTGGCGACGCAAAATTTTGCGTCTCTGCGAATTCCGCAATGTTTATCCGACTATTTTTTGTATCTTTGCCCCGTCAATTCGAAGGCGCTTTTTGCCGGACTGTTGACGGATTTTTATTGAATAAACGAAGCGTTATGCTCGTCTTGTGAATGGAAACGTAGGAAATTTCCAATACAATGATGCAAGAGAGTGTGATGGCTTGCGCGAATAGCGTGGGCTGGTTCCACATCTCCATCATTGGGTTTTCCTACGACCTCCATTCGAAGAAGTGGCATACAGTGCCACGCTTCTTTTGTGTGATATGCTCTTGGGGTGCTGGGGGAGGGCGAGAAAACCTGATGCGCCGACAGGGAAACAAACGGCGAAGAAGAATGAAGAAGTTTTCTTTGGTGTTACTGACTTTGTTAACAATGTTGTGGGTTCCAACATGTTTCGCCCAATCCACGGAAGATGATCCTCGTGACCCCAATGCTCCTGCAAACACTATTAAGATTCCTGGCAGAGACATCTATGTGAGCGGTATGGATGAGCCCTCCCGTATGTCATGGGATGTCGCCAATAGTGCGTGTAACTGCAGAGGAAAAGGATGGAGACTTCCAACAATTGGCGAATTGCAAACAATCTATCAATATAAGGATATGTTTGGCAATTTCTCCCGCGAATACTATTGGGCTTTGGAACTGAACGTAAGGTCTGGCAGATATTACAATTTGAAGTTCACCAACGGGAAAATTGCTGATGAAGAAGTGAAAGAAAGGAACAAGGTTCGTTGCGTGTGGGTGCCGAAAGATTAGTGAAAAGATTCAATTTCGATAACCGCATAAAATTATTATACAACAAGTTACATCAAGATGAAAAGAATCTTAATAGTATTGTCGTTCCTTTCTATAATGGCTTGCCAAAACCAAGTCAACAAAGTCCCAGACAATACAACGACAAAGGTTTCAAACAATAGTAGTAGTTGGACAGGAATATCTTATAAAACCTATTACAACGACCGTTTCGGATATCGGATAGACTATCCTTCGGTGATGAGCGTTTCGGATAAGTCAGACAATGATGATGGACGCACTTTCTCATACGGAGGGTTAACCATAACTGTTTTTGGAAGTTATAATGCATTATTTACAAATGTTCAAAAGCAATTCAAAGAGAATCGCAAACCTACGGACACGTATAAAGTGTTGAAAAACAATTGGTACGTTCGTTCAGGGGTAGATTCAAAAGGGTTCGTATATTATGAGAAATCCATTTTGAAAAACGACATTTGGTACACTGTAATTCTTGAATATCCAAAATCAATGAAAGAGGATTTAGATGAAGTGGTGACGAGAGTAGTGAATAGTTTTAAAATTACATAAATCAACATTTTGCGCTGTTATTCGATTGGTTACATCAAAAAAGGAGGAACATGAAAGAATACTATATCTCAGATGGTCAAAACACAATCGGACCATTATCAAAACTAAAATTATTAAGTCAAAACATCACTAAAGAAACATGGGTGTGGTGTACGAAGGGTTAAGTGAATGGAAAAGAGTTGGTGACATAGATGAGTTATCAGATCTGTTTTCAAGCAAACAGATTCCGCCACCACTACGTGGTCAACGACCTCAGATGCCGCCATTCTCCGAATCGGCATATCAACAATGTAATGTTTCGAAAGCTGCGGAACCAAAAGAGAAAAAGAAATCAAAAAAGAAAATTGTCTTTTGGTGCGTTGGATCATTCTTTTTCCTACTTGTTCTGGTCGGAATAGGATATTATTATTACGAACAATATGAAAAAAAGGAAATACAACATAAAACTGAAAATAATGAAGTGTTCCATCCTGAATGGTATTTGTCGGTAGAGAATAGGAGTATTACGGATAATACATTAACTGGATATATTGTTAATTCTTCTAACTATACTACCTATAAGCGGATTCATATCCAATTTTCTTACTATGACAAGAATGGCAAAGTCCTTCAGACCAATGCACATACTATATATGGTACTTATTACCCGCATACTTCCACTCCTTTCAAGGTAAAGATTAGACTACCTCAAGGTGCAAAGAATTATTTTAATTCCAAAAGTTACGGAGTAGAAATTATAGGTGCAGAAAAATAATAGATAAAAACAACGTTTATGAAAAAGATAACATTAGTGTTAGCACTGATTGTTTGTTTCAACTTGGTCTTCTCCAATCCTGTTGACACAATTACGGCAAAACTAGTAGCCATCAATTTCTGGAAACAGAACAATGCAGGGCCAACTGTAAATGGTAAAACTTTGCGTTTCCAACGAGAGGTCCCGGATTTTCGTCTTCTGCCTGTCGGGTTTTTACATCTTTAATGCTGTAAATGGAAAAGGATTTGTCATTGTTTCGGCTAATGATAATGCAATCCCCATATTAGGATATTCAATGGAAAACTCTTTCCAAATTGAAAATATGCCTCCTAATCTTAAATTTTGGTTGGAAGGCTACGAACAAGAAATCCAAAATGCAGATTATGTCAGATGCTCTAATGAAATACGTAGTGATTGGGGAATGTTGTTAGCTGGCGAGCCTTTGCCTGTAAAAAGTACTACCAATGTTACTCCTCTATTAACTACACATTGGGACCAGGGTTGGCCGTATAATTTATCTTGTCCATACGATTATGATGCTGAAGATAATACCATGACAGGATGTGTGGCAACAGCCATGGCACAGGTGCTGAAATATTGGGAATATCCTCAAATTGGAACAGGTTCTCATACTTACATAGACCCCAATTACGGCATGCAGAGCGTGGATTTTGAGACAGGAATTGCTTGGAATGAGATGTTGAATGACTATTCTACATCTACTTCATATACTCTCATGCAAGCAAGTGCTATTTCATCATTGATGTATATGTGCGGAGTAAGTGTGGATATGAATTATGGTATTTATGCTAGTGGAATATCAAATTTTATTAACGAATACGGATTACTACCGTTACCTTGTCCTGAAACGGCGTTAAAAACATATTTTAACTATAGTGACAATCTTGAGGGAATATCTAAATCTGATTTCACATCTGCTCAATGGATAAGTATATTAAAAAATGAGTTGGATTCAGACAGAGTGATTCTCTATACAGGACATGACGCGAACAACACAAGTGCACATGCTTTTGTTTGTGATGGCTATTCTAATAATAATAATTTTCATTTTAATTGGGGATGGAGTGGTTATTGTGACGGATATTACTCTATTAACAATCTTGCTCCTGGATCTGGAGGATCAGGTAGTGGTAACGGTAATTATACTTATGGTCAACAAGCTATCATTCACATTACACCATCCAATCAGGTAGTTCATCCTAATTACGATCTTGTGATGAATAGCACGTTGACCACATCTTATTTGTTTGGCCCAAATCATCCAGTTTCGATTAATTGTGCAGTGGCAAACACAGGCAATGCAACTTTTAATGGGTATTTTGTTGCATTAGTGTCAGACTTAAACGGCAATATTGTAGCTGAAATCACATCTTCCTATACCACAATCTCTCCAAATCATTATGTGAATAAAAGCTTTACAGTTCAAGGAGGGTTGCCTTTAGGGCCTGGAAGATATTTTGCTATTATCACTTCTGCAACAAATCTTAATAATCCCACCACTTCGCAAATCGTTAGGGATAATCTGTCCAATATCAATTTTGCGCAGTTCAAAGTGACCTATGAAGCGGACATTGAAACTTTTTCTGAGTTTGATCTGTCGGAATACATGATATATACAGGACAATCGCTTTCAGTTAACGTGGATGTTGCAAATTTCGGTTCCGATTTTTCTGGTGATTTTTCTGTTGCGTTACTTTCTATGACTGGTTCGTATGTTCAAACTATTCAACAACATACTCTTACAAGTCCTCTTGAGAGTATGACACATTATACTAACGGAATCGATTTTACGGGTACTATTACTGCTTCTGCCGGTGATTACTTTCTGACATTACGGTATCGACCGCAGGGCTCTTCCAATTGGTATTATGCGGGCAGTTATTTTTATCAGAATCCAGTCAGAATTACTGTTCACGCACAGCCCGTGGCGGATATGTATGAGGCGAATAATACGGCTGCAACCGCTTATACTTTATCTCCTGTTTTTACAGATAACATGGCCAACGTAAATACCAATGGAGCAAACATCCATTCTATCACCGATGTTGATTATTATAAAATTATCCTTCCTTCTGGATATTCTTATGATATAGTTCCAATCCTGCAAGACGTGTATTATAATGATGACATATCCTATTCAGTCGATGCAAAGTTTTATTTTTCTGTCAACAATACGACATCTTGGCAAGGACCGTTTGATTACGATGCTAATATTCTAACATATATAGCTAATTATTGTGGGACTACGATGAGTGACGGAGGAACTATATATTTTAAAGTGTTACCCACATCCCAAGGAGACATAGGTACTTATTCACTGCATGTTGTATTGAATCGTTCAATTAACCCTGACCAGTACGAGCCAAACAGTACAGCATCAACAGCTTACAATCTTGGCACTGTCAACTCCAGTAGTGTAAATTACAATGTGAACGCCAACTTCCACATCACCACTGATGCAGATTACTACAAGATTAACCTTCCGTCAGGTTATTCCTATACCATAAACGCAAATATACTTAACAGTTACAATAACACCTCCTATACAGCAGATGCAGAATTCGCGACATCCCAAGATGGTAGCACTTGGTCTTCCAACTATGGGAATGCCATGTCAGCAATGACAATGAGTGATGGTGGAACACTTTATTTTCGGGTTTTACCTTATACTGACCATGAAATAGGAACATATCAATTGCAAATTTCCATCACTCGGACAGGCGGTGTTGAACCTGACCAATACGAGCCGAACAATACAGTCAACACTTCCTATTTGCTGGCTACAATAGACGAACCGACATCTTCCATTGTTGCCAATGCGTCGTTCCATACCACATCGGATGAGGATTACTACAAAATTGATTTCCCGGCAGATTATAATTACAGTGTTGAAGTTGTGATGTTCGACTGCACAAATGACCCTAACTGTAGCGTGGATGCAAAAATTGCAGTCTCTGACGATGGCACCAACTGGTCTTCATTTTATGAGATTTCCGTACCCTCTATGACCATCGAACACGGAGGAAGACTCTATTACCATGTTGTTCCGCAGCAAACGGCTGCAATGGGTACGTATCAATTGCTTTTCACTGTTTCAAGAGAAACGGGGATTCAAGACAATGAGTTTGCCTCCATCAGGCTCTACCCAAATCCTGTAACCGATCATTTGATTATCAATTGCAGTAACGAGATCCAGTTGGATGGTATAGAAATATACGACATCGCAGGCCGTCTCATACAGATAGTTGAAAAAGATTGTCGAGTGATTAATACGTCTCAATTATCAAAAGGAACTTATTTGTTGAGGCTGTTTACTTCTGAGGGAGAAATCACTAAGAAGTTTCTGAAATAGAGGACAACTCTGCCAACAGCGTTTCCTCCATTCCGTTTGGTTGGAAAAGCGAGACAAGAGCCGTCGCATCTCTCCGAGATGCTGGGGAGGATCTCGGAGATGGTCGGTATGCGTGGACCTCACTTCAGTGTCTCGTCACTCGTCCCTTCACCACACTGCGCGGCTTCGCCGCTGGTATGGTGTTAATTGCGCCTGACGGCACGTTGCATCTCTCCGAGATGCTCTTCCTCCGCCACGGACGGTCCTCTCCCTTATCGCCTCGGAGAGGCGAGACGCACGCAGTGCAATTAACACCATACAAGCGGAGCGCAGTGTGGTGCTGTGACCCGCCAGGCACCGCAATGCTGGGAAAGTCCTCCTCCACGACCTCTCCTTCCGGGGCCTGCTACGTCCGTAACCGCCGTCACGCGCCTCCTATCCTACACCGGCGTCAACCGCCACTCCACCGACACCCGCATCGGGCTGATGGACAGCATCGTGCCGGTGGAGGCTGTGGTGGAAGAAGGCGCGTGAGGCTCGTGTATCGTCATCCGCCGGCCGGTTCCGTCCAGTTACAGCGGACTCTGTCCGCCCGAACAAGGCACCGCCCTATCTCATTGAGCGCAACGAAGCGGTAGCGCAGGGATGAGGCAGGAATCGGGGTGAAAAGGACATGCTTGGCCTCGGCCTTGCTGCGGAGGGTTTCCTCGGTGGCACTGAGGATTGCAGGGGCAAGGAAGGTTTGCTCGGACGGCTCCAAAAGTAACAGTTTCCCTTTTGAACATGCCTCGAAATAGACACCTCCCGGCTTGTAAAACCGTTCCTGCGGCGAGCCGTCGGCAGGAAAGCCGTCGTGAAGAAGAACGACCAATGGAAACCCTTGCTCACGTAAGGTGCGAGCTATAATCTGCTCGCCTTTGCTGATGGCTGCGGTATAGGTGACGGCCCCGTTCTCGGCTGCGCGCAATGCCGACTGCAACCGTTGTTGCACCTGCTCTTCGGTGGCATTTCTCGACATCTCCACAATCTGTTTGTCTGGCCAATCCAATAGGAAATGATTGCCTAAAGAGGTGAATAACAGTCCACAAGACTCAGTGTTTCGATGCAGGCAAAACAGATTGGGGTTTTGCTTGCGTAGCCAAGCACGCTCCGCATTGGCATACACGTAGTTTATCATCGCTTGAAGCTGCCCTTTGTGGGTGAGCACGCGGTAATGAGGAGGACCGTCGTACAGATTGCCTTCAAAGCCTAACTTTCGCGCTTCTGCTTTGCACCCCTGCATATAACCCCTCACCACTTCTTTGATGCTGCGTTTCATGCTCCTTCGGACTTGCAGGACAATGTGGTGATGGTCGGGCATCACCTTGTCGGCAAGGATCTTGATTTCGGGGCAGAGCTGTAGCATGCGAGGTTGTTGGTCGATTATCGCCCATCCAATAGCTGTCTTTTCCACCACGGCCTTGTTCCCGTCATGGCTAAGAGTGCCGAAGAGCGGTCGTCGACCGTTTGCCACCATGGTCACATGCACAATGCACGGTTTCCGCCAGGCACCCGGCTTCAGCCAAGTGAAAGTTTCGTTCGGTAAATTGCTGCTTGTTTCGTTGTTCATCGTTTTTTTGTAAAATATTTGTTTGGGGTTTGGGGTGGGAACTGAATTCCCTTGGAAGGGACTGAACCCTTCACGCCGCAAAAATACATTTTTTCTGAAAACAGAAACACCCTGCGTTTAATTATTCTCCACAACAGAATGTGATTCGCAAGAGAGTGGAGGACACACAGCTTGCCGAAATCGCCGCCTCCTCCCGCATCGGGCTTATGGACAGCACCGTGCAGGTGGAGGCGATAGTGGGGATGTAGAGCTGTCGTATCTCTCCGAGATGCTGGGTAGGGACACGGCGATGGCCGGTATGCGTGGACCTCACCTCAGGGTCCCGTCGTTCGTCCTGTCACCACACTGCGCGACTGCGCCGCTGGCATGGTGTTGCATTAACGATTGACAACCAGCTACTTACAGCCTTTAAGTTCCGAATTGACGGATAATGAGTGGAATAGGAAAGGAAAATGGGGAAAACAGAGGCTGAAAGCTCTTAAAAATTGTTAAAAGTGCATTTACCCCTTGACAAAGTCTCCTTTTTTGTGTATATTTGCAAAGTTTTTGGCGTATTCATCATGCCTGACGCCTGAAATCTGTCCGGCATGCCGCATACCCAAAACTGAAATCTGCTCTTGTGCGGATTTCGACGTTCTTTGACATATTGGCCGTAGTGCATATACGTTTAAGGGGTAAGGGTTGACAAGGCAGAATCTCCGCCTCGTCAGGGCTGGAATGGTACGGATGACAGCATTTCGGATGCACCTACATTTTCCGCCACCCCAAATAAATTCCCTAAAAAATACTATCTTTGCCGCTTCAAAATGGATATCGTATGAATAGTATTGAACACCTTGACGACCTTTTCCCCAAGTCCTTCACAGAGGCACAGAAAGCGAAAGCAAAGACCCTGTTTTACAAACAGTTGTCGCTGTTTGCACACGAATATTACCGCGGCAAGATGGCCACGCTCCCCAAAGTGCCCATCGAGAGTCTGAACTGGTTCAACGCATGGTACACGCCGGGCGTTTCGGCCATTTCCACCACCATCCGCGACGACAACGACCGCTCGTTCCAGCTCAGCAACCGCTCGAATATGGTGGCTGTGGTCAGCGACAGCACCCGCGTGCTGGGTGACGGCGACTGCACACCTCCTGGCGGCCTCGGCGTGATGGAGGGAAAAGCGCTCATCATGAAATACTTAGGCGGAATCGACGCCACCGCGCTCTGCATCGACAGCCGCGATGAGAACGGCGAGCATCAGCCCGACAAAATCATCGACTTCGTGAAGATGGTGCAACCCAGCTTCGGAGCGGTGAACCTCGAAGATATTTCCCAGCCCAACTGCTTCCGCGTGCTTGACGTGCTGCGCGAGGAATGCGACATCCCCGTCTGGCACGACGACGCGCAAGGCACCGCCTGCGTGACGCTCGCCGGCGTGCTGAACGCCCTCAAAATTGTGGGCAAACGACTTGAGGATGTGAAGATTGTGCTTTACGGATCGGGCGCAGCCAACTGCAGCATCGCCCGGCTGATGATGGAAGACGGCGCGAAACCCGAGAACATCATCCTGTTCGACAGCAAGAGCGCGCTGCACCGCAACCGCGAACGCTACGCCAACGACCCGCGCTATTACCCGCAGTGGAAGCTCTGCCAGATTACCAACCCGCAGTGCATTGAAACTGAAGAGGAGGCCTTCAAAGGCGCGGATGTCTTGGTGGCGCTCTCCAAACCCGGTCCCGACACCATCAAGCCGGAGTGGATCTCGCTGATGGCGGAGAAGGCTATCGTGTTCGTCTGCGCCAACCCCGTGCCGGAAATCTATCCGCACGCCGCCAAAGCCGCCGGTGCCTACATCGTGGCCACCGGTCGCGGCGACTTCCCCAACCAGGTCAACAACTCCGTCTGCTTCCCCTCCATCCTGAAAGGCACGCTGCTTGTCGCAGCCCGCAAGATCACTGACGAGATGGCCGTCTGCGCCGCACACGCCATCGCCGACTTCGCCGAGCGACAGGGCATCACCCCCGACCACATCATGCCCACGATGATGGACAGCGACCTCTTCCCCGAGGTGGCCGCTGCCGTAGGCGAATGCGCCGTCAAGGCCGGTCTCGCCCGCACCCCGCTCACCCGCGAGGAAATCTACAACCTCGCCAAACGCGACATCGACGAAACCCACCGTGTGTTGGATCTGCTTGTCAACCAAGGCATTATCGAACAGTTCCCCGAGGCGGAGATCAAGCGGATTTTCGACGAGGTGGTAAATGCGATGAAAAATAACGAATAACGAAAGTAGAGACGCAATGCATTGCGTCTCTACTTGAAACCTCATATTATGGAAAAAGAGCGCAGTATTGACAGATTAGCCCGATACATCATCATTTTGGGCGCCATAGCCATCGGGGCCGCCTTATGCTATTTCTTCGGAAGCGTGCTGATTTATATCATTGTGGCCTTTGTGGTCTCCTTGATTGGACAGCCCATTGTTCATCTACTCCGTAAAATAAAAATCAAGGGCAAGTCACTTCCGGACACCGTGTTGGCGGCCATCACCCTCATCGTCATCTTCGGAGTATTGATTCTCCTAATCTGGCAGATCATTCCTGTGGTCGCGAACATCGTACGGGATGCCTCCTCGATGAAAGCCGAAGAAACCATGGACAGTCACAGCATCATCAACCAAGTCAACGACTGGATTATCCGGACTCTCCCGTGGGTGGGCGAAGACTTCGACGGTGTTGCACTGCTGATGGACAAACTCTCCGAAGTGGTTGATATGTCGAACGTCACGGGGGTTCTCGGATCAGTGGCCTCCGCCGTAGCCAGCCTCGCCGTGGGAATCTTTGCCGTCATCTTCATCTCCGTCTTCTTCATCAAGGACGACAAGCTCTTCGGCCGCATCGTCGGGGCGCTGGTGCCCGACAGCATCGAACCGCGGGTGGAGAAAACCATCTTCGACATTGAAAAGCTGCTCTCCCGCTATTTCATCGGAATAGTCATTGAGGTCTTCGGGGTTATGTTGCTCGACCTGCTCGGACTCTGGCTCATCGCCCGAGTCGATTTCAACTACGCTCTCGGTATCGCCTTCATCGCCGGACTGCTGAACATCATCCCGTATGTAGGTCCGCTGCTGGGCGAGGTCATCGGAGTCGTGCTCTGCGTCATCCTCAAATACGGTGCCGGCATCGGATTGGGCGTGAACATCTGGATCTTCGCCCTGATTGTCCTAGCCGTCATGTTAGGCACACAGCTCGTCGATGCTTTCGTCTATCAGCCGCTCATTTACTCCACCAGCATTAAGGCCAACCCACTCGAAATCTTCGTGGTCATCATGCTTGCGGGCCATCTCGGCGGCGCCATCGGAATGCTCATCGCCATCCCAGCCTACACCGTCATCCGCGTCATCGCCAGCCGATTCTTCTACGATTTCAAGCCCGTGAAACGGCTGATTCCGGATGTGGAGAACGAAGATACGGAAAGGTTGATTTGAGACTTAAGACTTAAGACTTGAGACTTGAGAAGAGGCAGTAGAATAACAGAGAAATAATGTTTAGAAGCAACATAGAAGCATTCAAGGAATTAGGATGGCATCTTGCCGATGCGCAATGGATTGACCGCACCTTCGGGGAGACCATCGAGCAGCAGTACCGCGAAAACAGCTGGTTCACACCGGAGTTTTGCCGGTATGCGCTCAACGCGATTGCACAGATGCTCGCGCCCGAATCGTTAGAGGCGTTCTATGCCCGCTATCAAGATGTTGCGCCCGCAGAGGATCCGCGACGAACCGTTGCCGTAATCTCTGCAGGAAATATCCCCGCAGCGGCCTTTCACGACTTTTTCTGTATCCTTGTGAGCGGCAACAGCTACCAAGGAAAGCTCTCCTCGCAAGACATGCGGTTGCTGCCCATTCTCGCACAAGAACTTATCCGCATTGAGCCGAGATTCGCCGAGCGCATCTCATTCGTGGAGAAAGTGGCGGATTTCGACGCGGTCATCGCGACGGGAAGCAACAATTCCGCCCGCTATTTCGACTACTACTTCAGTAAATATCCGCATATTTTGCGCAAAAACCGCAACAGCGTGGCCGTGCTCAACGGAACGGAGAGCGACGACGAACTTCACGCCCTCGCCGACGACATCTATTTATACTTCGGTCTCGGCTGCCGTTCCATCTCCAAACTGTTCGTTCCCAAGGATTACGATTTCGTCCCATTTTTACGAATTTTAACACAGCAAAGCCAGCCTATCGCGCAGCACCATCAGTTCAACAACAACCTCGAATACCAAAAGGCTGTCCATCTGATGAACAAGCTCTTCTATATGGATGCCGGCACATTCTTACTGACTGAGAATCAGAATTATGCATCGCCGATTGGGATGGTTTACTACGAATATTATGACGATATTGAGGCTGTAAACCGCCGTTTGGAAGCGGATGTCGAACTGCTGCAGTGTATCGTGAGCCGCGATCCGCGTATCACGCACGCAGAGCCCTTCGGCAGCGCACAATCCCCTACCCTCACGGATTATCCGGATGGGATTGATACGATGCGATTTGTTGTTAATTTTCGTTAAAGCCTACGGGAAACTTTCGGCAGCACCTCGTCCTTCCATGTGGAGAACGTGCCGTCGAGGATTTTCTGGCGGGCGGTGGTCACCAAATCGAGGTAGAAATGCAGATTGTGGATGCTGCCGATCATTGGGCCGAGAATCTCATCCGACACGTACAGGTGGCGCAGGTAAGCGCGAGTGTACTCGCGGTCGGCGAAAAGATCGCTGTCCGCACCGATGGGCGTGAAATCGTTCTTCCACTTCTCGTTGCGCATGTTCATAACCCCATCCCAGGTAAAGATAATACCATGTCGGGCGTTGCGGGTGGGCATCACGCAGTCGAACATATCCACACCTAACGCAATGTCTTCCAGAATATTGGCGGGTGTTCCGACCCCCATCAGGTAGCGCGGTTTGTCTTTCGGCAGAATCTGACAGCAGAGATCCGTCATCTCGTACATCAGCTCGGTGGGTTCGCCCACAGAGACACCGCCAATCGCGTTGCCGTCGCAGTTTTTGGAAGCGACGTATTCTGCCGACTTCACACGCAAATCGCGGTAAGTGCTGCCTTGCACAATCGGGAAAAGGGTCTGTTCGTAGCCGTAGTAGGGCTCCGTTTCGTCCAGTCGGGCGATACAACGGTCGAGCCAGTGGCAGGTGGTCTCCATCGACTTCTTAGCATACTGATAATCAGCGGGATATGGAGTGCATTCATCGAAAGCCATGATAATGTCGGCTCCGATGGTGCGTTCGATGTCCATCACCTTCTCCGGGCTGAAAAGATGCTTCGATCCGTCGATATGCGACTGAAACCAAACACCTTCTTGCGGATTTATTTTGCGACGATGGCTCAAAGAGAAGACCTGGAAGCCGCCGCTGTCGGTGAGAATCGGGCGGTCCCAACCGTTGAATTTGTGCAGTCCGCCGGCCTCACGCAAGACCTCCATACCCGGACGCAGATAGAGATGGTAGGTATTGCCCAAGATAATCTGTGCTTTCACATCTTGTTTCAAATCTCTGATATGCAGCGATTTGACAGCGCCCAATGTTCCCACGGGCATAAAAATCGGGGTTTGAATTTGGCCGTGCGCGGTCTCAATCAACCCGGCGCGGGCACGGCTTTTGCCGTCTTCTTTTTGGAGCGTGAACTTCATCGTTATTGTTCGTAAGTTTGTTTATAATTTTTTGGCAAAAATACATCTTTTAACGAAATAAAACTTACTTTTGCAGCCAAACTATTAACCTAAACCGTTTCATAAAATGCAAATTAACGAAGTAGCACTGGCTATTTTAATCATATTTGGCGTTATAACTTTCTTACAATTAGTCTATTACTACGTCATTTACGGCCGTTTCGCCTTCCATCGCAAGAAGAATGCGCTGGGGTTCCGGGACATCCCTGTTTCGGTGGTGATTGTGGTGAGAGACGATGCGGCCTTGGCTGTGCAGAACCTTCCTGCACTCTTAGAACAGCAGTATTCGTTCTTCGAGATTGTCATCGTGAACGACCGCTCCCGCGACGAAAACTCGCTGCAGGCCATCCGCGAGTACAAAGACCGCTATCCCAACATCAAGATTGTGGATCTGAGCACGGCTGTCTCCACGAGCCGCGGCAAAAAGATGGCTATCTCGATGGGCGTGAAGTGCGCCACCTACGACCATATCCTGCTCACCTCCCCGAACTGCAGGCCCGCTTCCAACCAATGGCTCGCCAGCATGGCCCAGAACTTCCAGTTCCAACGTCGCATCGTGTTGGGTTACAGCACTTTTGAGAAGAAAAAAGGGATTTACAGCCACTTCCTGCATTACGATAACCTCGTAGGTGCGGTGCAATATTTCGCCCACGCTCTGATGCACACCACTTACCGCGGCGACCTTCACAATGTGGCGTTCATGCGGCCGCTTTTCTACAAGCAGAACGGCTTCATCGCCTACAGTCACCTGCTTTACGGCGAGGAAGACATCTTCATCCACCGTGCCGCAACTCCGAACAACGTTGCCATCGAGTTTGCACCCGAAGCCGCCACCGTGCAGCAGCACAGTCCGAGCTACGGCTACTGGCGCCTCCACAAGGTCAGCCTTTTCTTCACGAGAAAGTACAACTCCTTGAAAAACAGGATTCTGTTGAGCGGTTACGAACTCACCAACCTTCTGTTCTACATCTGTTTGGCTCTGTCCATCATCGCCGCCCTGCACCAGCCGCTGGCTCTCTACATCACTGCTGGCATCGCGTTTCTGCGCATCGTCAGCATGTACGTCGTGATGGGCATCTCTGCCGCAAAGCTCCACGAGAAGCAGATTATCCCGCAACTGCTGTTCTACGACATCCTGTTCGCCATATTGAACCCGCTACACTGGCTGTCAGCCAAGTTTCACCATAAAAAAATAGCGCAATGACCACTACCACCTGTCAGACAGAGAAAGCGAAACGCGACTACGTGCTACTGCGTAAGGCGCTGGACCACAACGACCAACAGGCCTACGCGGAGTTAATGTCGCTCTACCGTGACAGCATCTTTTACATGTTGGTGCGCATGGTGAAGAACAAGGACGACGCCGAGGATCTCACGCTGATGACCTTCGGCAAGGCGTTCCGTTACCTCGACAAATACACCCCGAAATACGCTTTTTCCACGTGGCTTTACCGCATCGCGCTGAACAACAGCATCGATTTCCTGCGGTTGAAGAACAACATGCCGCAGTATTTTGAGGAAGATCTCTACACCTCCAGCACCACCTCCATCATCGACCAGAGCGAGGACAACCTGCAGCGCACCCCCGAGGAGGAGGTCATCGACAAGCAGCGACTGCAGCTGTTGCGCGCCGCCGTGTCGGAATTGCCCGACAAGTATCGGAAGGTCATTGAGTTACGCTATTACGAGGACCTCGCCTACGAGGAGATTTCCGAGCGCCTGGGCCTCACCCTTTCCAACGTAAAGATCCAGATCATGCGCGCCAAGCAGATGCTCACGCAGATGATGCAACCGATGCGGAACGCGATGTAAGGTTGCGTGAAAACGTTGGATGTCAAAATTCAAACTCATGGCAGAGAAGAACCCTACCCCGCAGGAACGCATCGACCAGCTCACGCAGGAAATCAACCGGCACAACTACCAGTATTACATGCTGGACAACCCGACGATTTCGGACTACGACTTCGACCAGCTGCTGCAGCAACTCATTGACCTGGAGGCAGCTTACCCCGATTTGAGGCGGCCCGACAGTCCCACGCAACGGGTCGGCGGCGAAGTGACGAAACGCTTCGAAAGCGCCGAACACCTGTATCCAATGCAATCGCTCGGGAACACCTACTCGCAGGAGGATTTGGCCGAGTTCGACCGCCGTGTGCGCGAGCTGCTCGCCACTCCCCCAACCTATGTTTGCGAGCTCAAATACGACGGCGTGGCCATCAGCCTGATTTACGAGAACGGCACACTCATACGCGCCGTAACCCGCGGCGACGGCACCCGCGGCGATGTGGTGACCGCCAACGTTCGCACCATCCGCACCATCCCCCTCCAACTGCAGGGCAATTACCCGCCGCTCATCGAGGTGCGCGGCGAAATCATCATGCCCTTCAGCAGCTTCGAACAGCTCAATGCCGAACGTGAGGAGATCGGCGAAGCCCCCTTCGCCAACCCGCGCAATGCCGCTTCCGGAAGCCTCAAACTGCAAGATTCTGCAGAAGTCGCCAAACGCGGTCTTGACTTCAAGCTTTACTTCGGGTTAGGCGAGCAACTACCTGCCAACAATCATTTTGACCGTTTGATGAAACTTCACGAATGGGGATTCCGCAAGCCTGACGTGATGGAGAAAGTCGCCGACCTGCAAGGGGTCTATGACTTCCTGCATACGTGGGACGAGAAACGCAAGTCGCTACCCTACCCGATTGACGGTGTGGTCATCAAGGTCAACGATTTCGACCAGCAGCGGCAGGTGGGTGCCACGGCCAAGAGCCCACGCTGGGCCATCGCCTACAAGTTCAAGGCCGACCGCGTCTCCACGAAACTGCTGAGCGTCGATTTCCAGGTGGGCAGAACCGGCATCGTCACGCCCGTGGCCAACCTGAGTCCCGTATCGTTAGCAGGAACAGTCGTGAAACGCGCCACCCTCAACAACCGCGACTTCATGCGGGAAATGGACATCCGCGAGGGCGACAGCCTCTTCGTGGAAAAAGGTGGCGAAATTATCCCGAAAATCGTGGGGGTAGATACGGAAAAACGGCTTCCCGACGCACAACGCATTCCGTTCATCAGCCACTGTCCCGTCTGCGGCACCCCTTTGCAACAAGCCGAGGGCGAGGCGGGCGTCTTCTGTCCCAACGCCGACCACTGCGCCCCTCAAATCAAGGGCCGGCTGGAACACTTCATCGCCCGCAAGGCCATGAACATCGACTCCCTCGGCGAAGGCAAAATCGACATGCTGCACGCCAAAGGGCTGGTGAACAACATCGCCGACTTTTACAGCCTTACTTACGAGCAACTATTTGGTTTGGAGAAGGTTATTGAAGACGAGAACGGCAAAACGAAGACCATTTCGTTCCGCGAGAAGACCGTGCAAAACATCCTCGACGGTATCGAGGCCTCCAAGCAGGTGACCTTCGAGCACGTGCTGTTCGCCTTAGGCATCCGGTTCGTGGGTGAGGTAACAGCCAAGAAGCTGGCCCGCCATTTCGAGACGATGGATGCGGTGGCCAATGCTCCGAAAGAGGAACTGATGGCCGTGGAGGATGTGGGCGAACGAGTAGCCGACAGCATCATCGACTACTTCAACAATACCGATAATCTTGTGATTCTCATGCGCCTACGCGAGGCCGGCCTCCAGTTCGAGCTCGACAAGAGTCAGAACCAGCCGGTGTCGCAAGCCCTTGCAGGCAAAAGCATCGTGGTGAGCGGTGTCTTCAGCATCCCCCGCGACACCATCAAGGAACTCGTGGAGAAGCACGGCGGCAAGAATGTCTCCTCCATTTCGAAGAACACCTCTTTCGTCCTCGCTGGCGAAAAGATGGGGCCGGAGAAGCGCAGAAAGGCGGAAGCGCTGGGAATTCCGATTGTGTCGGAGGAGGATTTTTTTGAGATGATACAGTGAAGGGATGATAGTAACGCGGTAAAAGATTACAGCATGCACGGAAAGAATCACATCGCAGAAAAAAATTCGTACTTTCGCGCTTTCAAATTCAACCCCAAGAAATAATGAAACACATTAGAATTCTGACAATTATGACCATGGTGCTGGTGATGTTCGGTGCCTGCAACAAACCCGATCCCATCGAGCCCGAACCGCAACCGCCCACACCGGGTGTTGACACCACCGAGGTGGAACCCAAGGACGACATCTACCAGTTCTCCGTGCTGGACGGCAACGGTGACAGCGTTTCGCTCGCACAATATCGCGGAAAAGTGCTCTTAGTGGTGAACACGGCTACGCAATGCGGCTACACCCCACAATACACGCAGTTGGAAGAATGGTACGAGACTTATCAGGACCAAGGTTTCGTTATCCTCGACTTCCCCTGCAATCAATTCGGTGGTCAGGCACCCGGCGGCTACGACGACATTCACAATTTCTGCACGAACAACTACAACATCACCTTCCCGCAGTTTGCCAAAATCGATGTCAACGGCGCAAACGAGTCCCCGCTCTACACGTGGTTGAAAAGTAAGAAACCCGGTGCCATCCAGTGGAATTTCACCAAGTTCCTCATCAACCGCAACGGCGAGGTAGTGGACCGTTTCGCCTCCGGATATAGCATGACCAAGGTGAAGCAGGCGATCGAGGCGGAATTAGAGAAGTAACTAATTGTATTCCAGCTTTCTCAACGAAATTCCAACAACCTTCTGAGAACCGAGGTTTACACGGTTTGCGATGAATAGAAAACGATTGCCGTACCATTGATGCATGGCAACGGGTACTGTTTTGTAATTGCCGCCGGAAGAAGCACGCATAATCGGAATATCCGCCGTACTAATGGGGCTTTTGAGCACGCAGTTGCTGTCCAAAAGCATAGTGGTGAACTCTCGCGACACAATATGATACAACAGAATGTCACCACTTGGCAGACGACTGACATTCAGCACTTTGTAAACAGTGGTATGAACGGGCATCTCTTCGTTGTAGGGATAGGTGACATTGGTCAGGAAAACACCGTTGGTGTCGAAAAAATGGACATCGGCACGCTCGTAGCGGTAACCGTTGAAACGCGGCTCCACATACCACCCATTGAAATAGTTGGCGTATTCCGCATAAAATAGTTCTGTGACACAGGATATTTTCCCGTCACTACAAGTGGCGTGCGTGGGATAGAACGAGATGTAGCTGTAGGGGGCAACAATGACGATTCGCTTTGCGCTAACCCCGTTCGGGAGTGTTTTTGGGGCGGCGATGTCGGCACAATAGACCGTATCGACAGGCATCACCTTGTGATTCAAAATGTTGATAGGGTGCATAAAGAAGATTTCGTCATCCTGGTAATAGAGCATCAGCACGGAATGATTTCGATTGACGGGAATCCACTGCGCGAAAGTGGACGCCTCGTTCAGAATGTTGGCGAACGACGACTTACCGTTGAAATCGGTCTCGAAGTACATCGTGCGCTCACCGAAGTTGAAACAGATGACCGCACCACCTCGTAACGTGTCCACGGCTGTGGTCAGCACTCGTCCGGGTGTTTCCTGCGTGAAGGTAAACGGGAACGGTTGGCTGAATCCTGCGGGCAGGAACCAAACACCGTCGCCGGATTTCGACATCGCCGTAAACATCAGATTACCACGATAATAATGCCAGTCCGAAAGGGCCGTCACGGCGGGGATTCCTGAGATTTCCCGTGTCACTAATTTCCGACTGCGGGTATCATACAGGAAGATGGTCATCTGGTCAGTAACCCGAGACTTTTGGCCCTGACGACATAGCATCACCACTGTGCCATCCTCGTAGAGCACATCGCTCAGCATATAATCCTCCGAGAACCGTAGGGTCGTGTCCCAACGCGACTGCATCATCGTATCGATATGCACGATGAAGAGCTGGTGGACTTTACGACTCTTCACCTCCCCTACGATGCAGCATCCGTTCTCCCCGCAGGGCACGCAACGAGCCTCCTTCGCCTTCTTGTCAAGGGCCAAATCAAAACCGTTCGGGACGCTTTGCGCGAAACCCGAACGGAATATCATAAAGAGGATGATTATCGGAAAGATTTTTTTCATCGGGAAACGACACTCGATGAGATATTCGGGTTGTAGAGACGCACGGCCGTGCGTCTCCACATGGCCGTGCGTCAAAACGTGACCGTTAACCGCTATTTCACAATGTAATCGACATAAATTCCCGGCGTATGGATTTGTTCCATCGGGATGGAGCCGGTGGGGACGAGTTCCTTGGTCTCCATGATGACGGTGTCGGCGGCAGCTGCCATCATGGGGTTGAAGTTCTGAGTCGTGCCTTTGTAGATGGCGTTGCCCATTTCGTCGCAAATGCTGGCGCCGATGATGGCGACATCCGCATGGAGGGGCAGTTCGAGGAGGTATTCCTTACCATCGACTTCGATTTTGCGCTTGCCGTTCTCCACCACCGTGCCAAGGCCGGTCTGGGTGAGGACACCGCCAAGGCCTGCGCCGCCGCAACGAATGCGCTCAGCCAAAGTGCCCTGCGGACAGAATTCAATCTCCAGCGTCTTCTCGTTGAGCTGCTGGATGGTGTCAGCGTTGGTACCGATGTGCGAAGCATAGAGCTTCTTCACCTGCTTGTTGGCAATCAACATGCCGATGAACTTGTTGGGATAAGCCGTGTCGTTGCAGATCAGAGTCAGATCCTTAACTCCCTTGTTGGCAATTGCTTCCACCATTTTCACGCCCGTGCCGGCGCCCAAAAAACCGCCGATCATCAGGGTCATGCCGTCCTTCACGTGTGCAACGGCTTCTTCGATTGATATTAACTTACTCATATCGTTACTATTTTAAATTGTACTATCCAAAATTTGAACTGGCAAAGATACACATTTTTTGAAACAGTGAAGCGTATTCCTTTCATAATCTTATAATATTTCAAAGGGCTCGCTTCTCTCTCTCTGCTGACATTTTTACCTTTACTCCTCAATCGCGTATTTTGTCATATATACCTCGCCCCCTCTGATGCCGGAGGCGTAGAAGTGATTGCCGTCGGTGAAATCCACATTGCGGAGCAGTTGCTTGGTCTCAGGGAATACGCGCTGGGTGAGCTCCTGATTGGGGGTGAGGTGCATCATCACGCTCTTCCAGTTGTTGGCGATGCCGAATCCTGCGAAGGTGCAGACCACATCCTTACCGGGGTAGGGAATGTTCTTGGTGTCGTCGTTGAAGAGGAAGTACATGTCATCCCCGTGGGCGAAGGCAGTGTAGGAGACGCAAACGGGCCGCCAGTCGTCGTCGGGGAAGGTGCTCTTGGACGACATCTGTTGCTTTTCCACCATGGTGAAATTGGACGTACCGTCGGGCTTGAGGGTGGAAACCAGTATGTTCTTGGTGAGCATCTGGTAGGAATAGCTGTGCGTATTGCCGTCATAGATCTCCTTGATGAAGCGGTGTTCGCCGCAAAGCACCAGACTGCCGTTCGCCAACTCGAAAATGTCGCCCGCGCTGATGGAGTACTGTTGGTTACCGAGCACGGAGGAGAAACGGGCCCATGCCGTCTTCTCCACGTAGTCGCTGGCGAAGGGATAGTTTATCAGATCGGTGATGTTTTCCGACTTGGTGTCGAACTTGTAGAAGTAGTAGCCGCTCGTCTGTGTGGCGGTGTTCGTCATGGACTCAGTGTAGTAGCCCGCCACGGCGATGTTGCCGTCTTTGAGCACTTTGGCGGTGAAGTTCTGCGGCATGCCGAATTTCACAGCCTCAGTGTAGGTCTCGGTGCCGTCTTCGGTGGTCTTGGTCATCAGGAAACTGACGTTGGAGGCTACCTTGTCGCTCATCTGGCAGGTGTAGGCCGGCAGGTAGAGCACGCCGTTGTTGTCCATCATGAAGTTGCCCAGCGAGAAGCTCTTACCGCCAAACTCGGGGGTGACGGGTCCACTCCAAACGACCTCGCCCTGATTGTTGACTATCAGCGCGGAAAGGCTCTCCAGCTGGCTGTCCTTGCCGGTAACCATCACTAATACCGCCAGCAACTTGCCGTCAGGAGATTTGGCAGTCTTGAACTCCGGCCAGTATTTGGGATTAATCGAGACTGTCACGGTGGTGGCGTTGTCCAGGGTTACCTGTTTGACATCCTTGTCAATGCTGGCGATGGAGAAGATGGCCTGCTCGCCCTTCTTGGAGAAGCTCTGGTACAGCGCGACGACCCCATTTTCGGAAAGGATGGCATCCAGCATCGTGTGGGTGTTGGGCGTGGTGACGGGAATATCCGTCCTGGCCATCGTGTTCTTATCGATGATGAAGACATGCTCAGTCCAGGTTTTCGGCTTGAAGGAGTCCGAATGGCGGGGCGACAGGTAGTAGTAAAGGCTTTCGTCATCCTGACCGATGGGAGTTCCGATGATGGTGGCGCGTCTTAGCCAACAGTTGGAGAAGGGCTCGCAAAGCACCACACTCTGCGCCATCATGCAGACGGCGAATGCCATGAAAATGGCGGATAAAAGCAGTTTTTTCATTTTTATGTTTTTTTTTGTTCGTTTTCTGTTGAGGTTGCAAAAGTAGTGTTTTTTTTTTAGACTTTATACTATATTGCCTATTCATAAATCTTCAAAGCCTCACCGCACATCCGTCACACGTTCCAGCACCCGTCGGATATCCTCCTCGCTGAACGTCATTGGGGCGGAGTAGTTGATGGAATCCGCAGTAATCATACGCGTAAGTTCCTCGTAATCTGCTGGTTGTACGGGCGATTCTAATTTATCCAAGCCACAGGTAATAATCAGGTCGGAGACGGCCTGTAGGAAATTGTCGGCGGCGTGACAGTCGTCCGCGTGGTCGTCCGCTAACTGACAGAAGCGGGCAATCATCGCGTATTTAGAGAGGCATGCTGCCTTCTGGAATTTCAACACGGGCAACATCATCAGGGTAATAGCCTGCCCGTGCGGGATATGGTACTTTGCTCCGATGCTGTGCGCAAAGGCGTGCACGTAGCCTGCAAGCTGCGTGTTGATGGCATTTCCACCGTACATCGCGGCGCGACACATCGCCAACCTCGACTCAATGTTTTCCGGTTCGCGCATCACCACAGGCAGATGCTGCAGAATCAGCCGCACACCCTCCAAAGAATGGTACGCATCTTCCACATAGACCGCCACATCGCTCAGCGACCCTTCCACCACATGGCTGAGGGCATCCATTCCACAAGCAGCGGTCACCAACTGCGGCGCATGGATGGTCAGCTCGCTGTCGAGAATCACGTGCGTCACGTCCAGCCCGACAATCACGGTGGAGCCTTTCGAGCCTCGGGTGCGTGTCACCACCGCGCCGACTGTAATCTCCGCTCCCGTGCCGGCAGTGGAGGGCACGCTGATCATCGGCAGGGTCTTACCCGGCACGACGAGGAATTTCAACAACAGAGAGCGTGTCGCGAGGTGAGGCATCCGCACCCCGGCGGCAATCATCTTGGAGGTGTCCATCACCGAACCACCGCCAAGGGCTATCACGCACTCAGCTTTGGACTCCATCGCGATTTTGCGACCTTCATCAATCAGCACGATATTCGGTTCGGAATTGATGTTGGCAAAGAGGGTACATTCTACCCCGACCTCCGCCAACGAATCCAAGATTTTTTGCTCATAACCAAGCTTCTGCAAGGTCTGATCGGTAACTAACAGCACATGTTTGTAACCGCACTCCCCGCAAATCTCGCCAATCTTCGCTCGCACCCCGTGGCCTTCCACGACCTGAGGTTCCGGCAGCGGCACGCGGTGTATCACTTTGCCCGGAAGTTTATGTATCTGTTTTCTAAAACGATATGTATCCATTAAGGTTTAAGGTTTAAGGTTTAAGGTTTAAGGTTTAAGGTTTAAGGTTTAAGGTTTAAGGTTTAAGGTTTAAGGTTTCAAGTCTCACGTCTAAAATCATCCCATCGCATTATCGTCTTCACCCGAACTTCTTTACACAAACGCCAATAAGAAACGCCCCCAAGATGATTAACGAAAAGAGCAGCACCAAAATGATCACGAAAGCGACGACGAACTTCAAGACCGTACGCCACCAGCTGAAACCGCTCACCTGTTTGAGAGGAATCATCGTGAGGAATATGGCGTACGAGGACAGCTTTCCCAGACAGAAGAAGTCAAACACAATGCTGTAGATGGTGTACATGTTGGTAGTATAGAGTAGCGTGACAAAGAACTCGGAATAGCGCATATCGGGAATGTTTGGGCTGCGACGGAAGAAAAAGAAGAGAATTCCAGACATCAATATCAGCAGCAGCAATACGTTTAGGGCAGGGTAATTCTTCGCAAAAAGCACCGCATTTTCAAAGACAGCATAGAATATCTCCTTAATACGGTTAGTATCGGAAATTTCCCTCTCATCAGCCCCCGAAGCATCAATTTCCACTGCTGAGGCCTTTTCGGCTCGTTCTTCCTCTCTCACCTCCTGCACTGCCGATTCAAAATCGTCAGAAAACGAAAAGTTTCCCCCTTTGATGTTCAGTCCGTGGGTCACAAGCAGGGAAACGGCAAAGAGCAGGAAGTACATCTTGAAAGGGGCGAAATAAGAGGCCCTCATACCACGGAGATAGTCGAGAATCAGATAACCGGGACGAAGAAGAAGATTGCCCATGGTGCGGAACATGCCGCGCTCCCCGAGACCGTAAGCATCTATAAAGCTCGCCACGGCCACCTTCCATGAGAAACGAGAGGTGGTTGCCGGCTGTCCGCATCGAGGACAGAAACTGCCGGTGTAATGGTCGTGGCAGTTCAAGCAGTCGTGCTCTTCCTGGGACATCGGAGCCACTTCCCGAGGTATAAGCTGCCATGCCTTGAACTGGCGATACTTCTCTTTGAGGTCGAATTTCTTCTTCATATTGATGGTGCAAAAATACGATTTTTTCAACCGCACAAGTCGAAAAATTGTCTGCACATATCTGGAATTTTTGTACCTTTGCCGCGATTTAAGAAAAAAAAAGAGACGTTTTTATGCAACTAATTAATATTCAATACATTACCCCCCCCCGCACACAACCGATGGGAAGCATTGGGAAAGAGCTGCTTCATCCTGATGTAAATACCGGCACACCGCCTTTCACGACACTTCTTTCATCCTTTTTCAAATCCCCTTTTTTCCGCCACCACTCTCTTGTTGACACACCAAATCAGCAAGGGTAGTTGTTGTGTCTTCCCCTCTGTCAAACCCTGATATCACCGCATAACAATTAACCCAATTTATATCATCTTAAAAACCAATCATTATGAAAAAAATGTTATTTTTGCTGATTCCCGTGCTGTTTGTCGCCTGCAAGAGTGACGAATATCTTTACAAGTACAACGAGAGCACGGCCCGCTACCTGCAGCCCACCATGTCGGGATTCATCACCCCCACCACCGCCGACCTCAACGTGTCGCCCACGCGCATCTCCCATTCGGAGACCTTCACCAACGAGCTCACCGAGGATGATTTCTCCGTGTCCGGAACCAAGCTCAGAGGAGTGAACGACAACGAAACCTCCAAATTGGTGAACTTCGAGTCGCCGCTGATTCAGTACATGAAGAACTACACCATCGGGCAGGCGGTGAAGAAATACCAGGCCATCATCGTTGGACCCATCTTCGAAATCAAGACCTCCGACGACTACGAGAAAATCACCGTGACCATCAGCGGTTATCCCGCCTCCTACACCAACTTCCGCAAGACCACCGAGGCTGACATCAACCTGATGGACAAGGTGAGCAAGATCGGGCAGTCCGACACGACCTCACACACCCCGAAAGTCATTTACGTGAACTAAAAAAGCCCCGTTATGATAAAAAAATTATGGATGACGGCAGTCCTGCTGGCCACCCTGCTTCTCGCAGCCCCCTCCCTATCGGCGCAAGTGGGTTCCTCCAGCGTGGTCAGCACCAAAAAAGTGGACGCCAAGAAAGTTGTCAAACCGAAAAAAATCTTCGCACCCGTTGACAAACGGTGGGAGAACACCATCCGGCTGCTGTACGAGTTCCCGATCTCCGCAGGCATCCACTACGACGGCATGTACCGTGTTCACAAAGCCGTCGGCATCGGCATCGGAGCGGGGTACAACTACGTGTTCATGGATTTTAATCACCATAACTCCTACCAGCGGGTTCCCGTGTATGCGAAATTCCGCTTTTACCTTATCGGCGAGAAAAGGGTGAATCCGTTCTTCGGGATTGCGCAAGGCATCGACATGGGTTTTTACAAAATCCTGAATAATGGGGATTTCACCGCCTTTAATTCAAATTCCAGAGATATTGTTTCCGAATGTATGTTTGTCGGGTCGCACACCCGCCTGGAATTTGGCCTCAACATCCGCGTCACCGCAACCAAAAGCATATTCTTCTCCATCGAGGGAGGGGCATCGGCCTGCCCTTCCACACATTACAATAATAATCGTTGGAAAGGGGATCATGAATACTACCCTGCGTTGGGTCTCAACCTTGGTTTCACCTTTTAATTTAGAGCATTATGAGAAAGATATTGATATTCGTCGCAATAATTGCGCAAATGGTTTTGTTTTCCGCCTGCGACAAAGAGCTTAACCGCAGCAAGTTCCCCACTGTAACCACCGCAACGCCTGCCATTGAGGACGGGAAGATGATGGTCGGCGGAAACGTCACCGACGACGGGGGCAGCGAAATCACCGACAAGGGGGTCTGTATCGGAAAGATGGACGTTTCAGGGCGATTGGATTTGAGCAGATGCACTAAAAAACTCAGCGCCGGTTCGGGAAAGGGTGCGTTCACCCTCGAAACAGGCCTGCCCGACGGCGACTACAAAGCCCGTGCGTATGCCGTCAACAAGACGGGTGTCGCCTACGGGGATATTGTCCCGTTCACCCAAGGGGGACTGCCCACATTCAGCTTATTCACCGTATCCAACGTCAGCCAGAATTCCGCAAAAGCTACCGCCACCGTTCACGGCACCGTGACAGAGCGCGGATTCTGCTGGAGTTCCTCACACAACCCGACCATCAACAACCATTCCATCAAAGTGGGTTCAGGGGAAGGGATGTACACCGGCAATCTGACAAACATGTACGCCAACACCCGCTACTATGCGAGGGCCTGGGCGAAAAACGAATACGGAGTGAGCTATTCCAACGAAGTCACCTTCGTCACCTCGCAGGCAGTCAGTTGTCCGTCCACCGTGAGCGACTATGACGGCAACACCTATAATGTTGTGCAGATCGGTTCCCAATGCTGGATGAAGGAGAATCTTAAAACCACTCATTTCAACAATGGCACCATCATCGCGCAGGTGCAGGACTCCACCGCGTGGGCGAACCACACCACGTCTGCGTACTGCTACTACAACAAAACCAGTTACGGAAACCTCTACAATTTCTACGCTGTATCCAGCGGGATTCTTTGCCCAAGCGGCTGGCATGTGCCCTCCTACGATGAAGTGTTCACGACGCTGTACAACGCGCTGGACGCCTCGAATGTCGGCGGGAAGATGAAAATCACCGGCACGACGTACTGGCTGTCACCGAATACCGGCGCGACCAACAGTTCCGGATTCTCAGCACGCGGCGGCGGTTACAGGCCCAACGGATATAATTTCGCAGACATCCGCGAAAGCGCAGTATTTTGGACAACAAGAATTTACAACTCCGATTACGCATACGATTTCATGATGAGTTATGACGACGGAGGGCTATACCGCTACGGTTCCTCCTCCTACGACTACTCGATCAACAAAAAAAGCGGACTCTCTGTCAGATGCGTGAAAAGCCTCAGCAAAGGAACTGGCGAGGATAACAACACCTCCACCGCTCCCGTCCCATCACGGGAGACAAAAAAATAAGTTTCGCATATATCACTTCAGCAAATCGAGTAGGAGGTGAACATTTCCGATTCGTGTACACCTCCTATTTGATTGTTCACTTGTCCTTTTTACGATAGAATTAACGTCAAGTTATGAGGAAAATAATACTGTTCGTGTTGATGTCGTTGGGAGCGTCCTTTACGATGTCCCAGGAATTGAGTGCTGACTTTTACGCATACCAGCAGATGATGGTTGATTGCAAAGAAAATGCAGCTGCTTCACGAGCGAGTTTCGACTCAGTGGAACTGGCTTGCGAGACATTGTCAAAAAAACATCCCGCCGAGGCGGCCCGCGCCCAGTTGCTTTTAGGTGAACTGTACAAAGATGCCGCCAATGTGGGACTGCGCGACAGCAAAACCTCGCAGCGGCATTACCGCACCGCCTATTCGACAGCCGGCGAGAAGGATGTCTTCACCCGATCCAAGGCGCTCTACTGTCAAGGGCTCCTGTATTACTACAACAGCCCTGACTTGGAGCAGAATTTCGACTCGGCCTATTCCTATTTCAATCAGGCTGCACGCTACGGCGACCAATATCTGGTGGGATTAGGCACCCTTTTGCAATACGGTTTCGGAGTGGCGCAGGACGAGAAGGCCGCCTTGGCCAACTATGCCGCTGCTATTGCCGACGGAAGTGGCTGCTACGCTGATTTCTATGCCACTGAATATGCCTTGCGCGAACGTTCCAACAACACTTTGGACATGGAGGCATATAACAATTATCGCAAGTATTTCGTGGAGAACAACCTCAACGGAAACTGGTCTGCGGCATTGGGCTATCTTAGGAAATCCTCCGATGCGGGTTACCCGCCGGCCCTTCTTGACCTGTCCATCCATTATATGAACGGGAAAATTGCGGCAAATCGTGCTGAAATTGTTGACAACGCGGAGAAGCTGCTTCAACAAGCCGTCAAAGCGAAATACCTGCCCGCCATTCACCAATATGGATACCTGCAACAGTGCCTGCTCACTTCCACCGATGACAAGCGGAGCAAAATCATGTTCGACTATTACAAGCGGGCTGGCGAAGCGGGTTACGCCCCCGGACAATATGCGACAGGGGTTTGTTATCTGAAGGGTTATGGCACCCGACAGGATCTTGACAAGGCAGGGGAGTGGGTGACGGCGGCGGCCATCCAGGGCTACAAGCCTGCCGTCGAGATGCAGGACCAGGTGCTGGCTGAAATAGAGCGACTCAAAGGCGAGAAAATCGCTGCGCGGCAAGAGCGACTGCGCAAATGGGCCACTGCTATGCAAATCATAGCAGGGGTGGCGGATGCCGCCAGCCAGGCCATGACGATGAACACGCCTCCTTCCAATCAACATTATAGCAATTCCTCACAGGTGACTAGCAGTGCCCCGGTGCACGTTTCCGCCGACGCCTCCCCGAGGACGACATCCGAGGAAATCAGCAAGGGCTATTTCCCGGTTCTCAAAGTCGGCAACGACTTCGGTATGGTGTGGAGCGATGGCAAAGGCACCGTGGAGATCTGCGAAAATAGCCGTAACAAGATGAAAAGCATCAAAATAGGCGGAGATTACTACACGCTTACTGAAAACCACAAAAACGAGTTCTTAGGTGTCCCCGTATCGCGATACAACTATTTCACCATTATACATAATACTTACTACTTCGTTTCCCTCTAACCTGCATTATTAAGCAGAATCCGGCTATATAAGGCCGCGCCCGGGACTTTCACCCGTCAGATCATGCCCATATCGGGAAACCACAAAAGGGGACCCATTCGAGTCCCCTTGTCTATTCTTAATTTCTAATTCTTAATTCTTAATTCTCCAACTCCGCCTTTATGGCATTGTTGATGAGGGTCACGAAGTCATCTAACGGCATGGTGCCGTCGTTGATGTTGCCGTGGCGACGGACGGAGACGGTGCCATCTTTCTCCTCATTCTCGCCCACGATGACCATGTATGGCACCTTGGCGGTTTCAGCGTCGCGGATCTTACGGCCGGTCTTCTCACTGCGCTCGTCAATGTAGCAGCGGATATCCTGCTCGTCCAAAGCGGCCTGCACCTTGCGGGCATAGTCCATGTACTTTTCGCTGATGGGCAGAATGACGACCTGGTCGGAGGTGAGCCACAACGGGAAATTGCCACCGGTGTGCTCCAATAACACGGCCACGAAACGCTCCATAGAACCGAACGGAGCACGGTGAATCATCACCGGACGTTTCTTCTGACCATCGGCATCGGTGTATTCCAAACCGAAACGCTCGGGCAGGTTGTAATCGACTTGGACAGTACCCAGCTGCCACTCACGACCGATGGCATCCTTCACCATAAAGTCGAGCTTCGGACCGTAGAATGCAGCCTCGCCCTCCACCTCGATGGTGTTCAGACCCTTCTCGGCAGCAGCCTCGATGATAGCACGTTGCGCCTTCTCCCAATTCTCGTCCGTACCGATGTACTTCTCCTTGTTGTTGGGGTCGCGCAGGGAGACCTGAGCCTTGTAGTTCTCGAACTTCAGGGTCTTGAAGATGTAGAGGATGATGTCGATGACCTTGCAGAACTCCTCCTTGATCTGGTCGGCAGTGCAGTAGAGGTGCGCATCGTCCTGCGTAAAGCCTCTAACCCTGGTCAAACCGTGCAGCTCACCGCTCTGCTCGTAACGATAAACGGTGCCAAACTCCGCCAGACGGAGGGGCAGTTCCTTGTACGAGCGGGGACGGGCGGCGTAAATCTGGCAGTGGTGCGGGCAGTTCATCGGTTTGAGGAAGAACTCCTCGCCCTCCTGCGGGGTGGTAATCGGACGGAAGGAATCCGCACCGTATTTGGCGTAGTGACCGGAGGTCTTATAGAGGTTCACGTTACCAATATGCGGGGTAATAACCTGCTGGTAACCATATTTTTTCTGCACTTTGCGGAGAAACTGTTCGAGACGGTCGCGCAGAGCGGCACCCTTCGGCAGCCACAACGGCAGGCCCTGACCCACGAGCGGGGAGAATGTGAACAATTCCAGCTCACGACCTAACTTGCGGTGGTCGCGTTTGGCAGCCTCTTCGAGGAGAGCCAAGTATTCGTCAAGTTCCTTCTTCTTCGGGAAGGTGACAGCGTAAATACGGGTCAGCTGTTTGCGCTTCTCGTCGCCGCGCCAGTAAGCACCAGCCGTTTTCAACAGCTTGATGGCCTTGATGGCGGAAGTATCATGCAAGTGCGGGCCGCGACAAAGGTCGGTAAAGGGACCGCTCTCGTAGAACGAAATCTGACCGTCTTCGAGACCGTCAATGAGTTCGAGTTTGTACTCATCACCCTTCTTGGTGAAATAGTCAAGAGCCTCAGCTTTAGGCACTTCGCGACGCACGAACTGGATCTTCTGGGAGGCTAACTCTTTCATCTTCTCCTCGATTTTCGGAAAATCGTCGGAAGAGATGGAGTAGTCCATGAAGTCAATGTCGTAGTAGAAACCGGTCTCGATGTGAGGTCCGATGCCGAACTTCACGCCAGGATACAGCGACTCGATGGCAGCGGCCATGAGGTGTGCGGAACTGTGCCAGAAGGTATCCTTGCCTTCGCGGTCGTTCCACGTATAGAGGGTGAGGGTGGCGTCCTCGTTGATGGGTTTGTCGAGTTCCACCAATTGGTCGTTCACTTTGGCTACCAGCACGTTGCGGGCCAATCCTTCGCTAATGGCCTGCGCCACCTCGTAGGCGGTGCAGCCCTTTTCCATTTGTTTGATAGAGCCGTCAGGCAATGTAATGTTGATCATATCAATACTTTTTGTCTATTTTCAAAACAAGTCGGCAAAAGTACGATTTTTTCGGATATAGCGGGAGAAATTATTCGTCTCTACAACACCGTGACACTACCCGTCCTGCGGAACGGGCGCCCCGCCGTGTCGGTGTACTCAATCACGTAGTTGTAGATGGTTTGATACTGCGTCTCGTCTCGATAATCACCATACCAGCGGAAGTTCTTGTCCGTACTGTAGTAGACAAGTTCGCCCCAGCGATTAAAAATATAAATCTTGAAAAGGTTTATATTGGCAGTGAAACTCTCCGGAATATAGAAGCAATCGTTGAGGCCATCGCCCCGCGATGGCGTGATGGCGTTGGGTAACACCAACTCATACTGGCAGCCCTCCACGCGAATATGTGCCGTTGTACTGCAACCACCCTCCGAAGCCGTTACCGAGTAAACGCCAGGCGACGTCACCGCGATTATTGTAGCCGTCTCTCCCGTACTCCACACGTAGTTCGGCATCGGGCTGATTACCGTCAACGCTGCCTCGTTATGTTCGCAAAAATCCTCCGTCAGCATCTCAATACGCAAGGCTGTATCAATGACCGTGAGCTGCAGCGTCACCACACTGTCACACCCGTTCACCGTTTGCAGATTCTGTACCCGCGTGAGTTCTTCCTCCCCTATCGTCTCTTGGGGAGTGACGTTGAAGCCGTCCGCTTCGTAACCTTCGCCTTCGCAGATGGTTGCTTCGACAAACTCAGTCACTTCTGGGTTGACCGTCAACAAGAGAATGACCGCACTGTCGCAGTGACCCGTGGCATGGTGCTGTTCGAACATATAGTCGCCTGCCTCCGCTATCTGGTCCATTATGATGTCGAAACCGTATTCCTGATAAGACTCACCCTGACAAACCTCAGCAGTAATTGTGTCACTGCTGTTCGGGGCAACCTCAACAGTGACAGTGTTACTATAGGCTGTACCACAGCTTTGGCTAACCCACGCGCGGCGCAACGAAAAGGCCGTAGCGGCAGAATTTGGATAACTGTAAGTCTGTGCGTTATTTGTACCCAGCGCATTCGTCCAGTCCGAGCCGTTGGTTGAAATCTGCCACTGGTACGCGCCGTTGTCGCCGCCCGAGGCCGCAGTGCCCGTGAACGGGGGCACATCCTCGCCGGCGCAGACCACTTGGTCGGCGGAGACGGTGCCGGGGGCCAGCGGCCCGTTCAGCGTCAGCGTGTTGAGCGTCACCGTGGCCGTGGCCGTGCAGCCGATGTGGTCGGTGACGGTGAAGGTGTAAGCGCCCGCCGGACGGCTGCCGATGGAGGTCGTCGTGGAAACGCTCGTTCCCGAATCGTTCGTCCATTGGTAGGTCATCGGCACCTGCCCGCCGATAACGGTTGCCGTGGCCGCGCCGGTGGATTCTCCATAACACGTGATGTGGGTGATATTGCCAATATCGGAGGTGATATTATCGACCGAAAGCTGGTAGGTCACCGTGCTGTCGGCCCCGTGCGAGGTCTGCAGCGTGACGGTATGGTTGCCCGCCGCAGCGAAGCTGTGTCCGTGCCACGTGTAAGGCAGGTCGGCGGCACAGACGGTGGTGTCGACCTGCGCCGTCACGTTGGGATAGACGGTCAGATGGAGGGTCAGGGTGCTGTCGCAGCCCACGGCGTTGGTGAAATGCTGGTCGTAGGTTCCCGTTGCGCTATAATCGACTCCGTTCAGGGTGTAGGGCAGGTCGTTCTGCACCACGGAGACATTCAACATGCTGTCGGACAACGGTTTGACATTCAGCACCATGGTGATGACGCTGTCCGCGCCGTTGGCGGCGGGAAG
>CAJOKR010000016.1 GCA_905235135.1 uncultured Bacteroidales bacterium | reverse complement strand
GCTCCCGCAGCCACCAGCCGCCCTCATACGTGTAGATACGTATGATACGCGGAGCCATAACTTTCGCGGGACGCACACGGCCACCGCGCAACATCTGCGGGGACGCAGATGGCTCCATAGTAATTCACTGACGAAAAAAGGGGAGCCCTCACGAGCTCCCCTACATTATCCATTATCTGTTCCCATTACCTCCTGCTCACGATAATCTTTCCGGTGACGGTCTTGCCGTCGTCTAAGGTCACTTTCACCAAGTAGTGGCCGGTCGGGAGATTCATGACGTCAATCTGGGTGAACTCGGGCGTGTCGGCGTCCTGGCGGCGGAGCAGCTTGCCGGCCATGTTGAAGACCGCCACGCTCCTCATGCGCTCGCCACGGATGTTCAGCAGCACGCTCGTCGGGTTCGGGTAGAAGGAGAACTCCGGCTCCATCGTGAACTCCTCAACACCGTCGTTGAAGGCCACATACAGGGTCAGGTGCACGATACTGTCGCAGCCGAACATCGTGTAGTACTGGATGTCGTATTCGAAGGTGCCGCTGTCGGCCGGGGTGATCACGAAGTTGTCGTAGATATATTCGTGCTCGCGGATGGCCGAGTCGCTCACATAGACATCGTAAATCGGGTTGAGGGAGAGGTGCAGCACATAGACGCTGTCGCAGCCGTAAACCGTGGTCAGCGAGTCATAGTAGTCGCCCGCGACGCTGTACTCGCCGCCGTGCCATTCGTAGGGCACGTTCTCACAGGTGGCCGCCGTGGTTTCGAAGAGGTAGGTCGGCATCACCTGCAGGATGAGGTTCACAATGCTGTCGCAGCCGTTGGCGTTGGTGAGCGTCAGCTGGCTGTAGAGCGTGCCGGCCTGAGATGCCAGCGTGTCGAAGCCGTGCTGCGTGTAGTAGCCGCCCTGACAAATAGTGTCGTAAATCGTGACGGCATCGCTCTGGTTCACCGTGAGCTGCAGCTCATATACGTCGTTGCAGCCGAAGCTGTTCGGGAGGGTGTCGTAATAGGTGCCACCGGCGGTGAGATGGTAGCCGCGCCACAGATACGGGAGCTCCGTGTTGCAGATTGTGTCGGCCTCGACCACATAGCTCGACGGGTTCACCGTGAACGTGAGGGCGAAGGTGCTGTCGCAGCCTGCCGCGGTCGTCAGCGTGTCATAATAGATGCCGCTCACCGTAATCGTCTGACCGTGCCACAGATACGGCAGGTCGTAGTCGCAGGCGGAGGCGGTCTCCGTGGAGTGATACGACGGGTTGACGTACAGCGTGAGATGATAGACACTGTCGCAGAAGTTGACGGTCTGGTTGTAGTCCTCGCGCTCGCCCGCACTGGTGAGTGTCATGCCGTGCCATTGATACGGCAGCTCGTCGCTGCAGATGGTCACGGTGTCGTAGAAGTGGTAGGTCGGGTTGACGGTGACGGTCACCTCATGGATTTCGTAGCAGCCCGTGGTAGCGCTGTTCACGGTGTCGCGGTAGATGCCGCTCTCCGACAAGGTCATACCGCGCCAAGTCTCGCTCTCGCCGTTACACAGCACGATGGGGTTGTCGGTGATCACCACGGTCGGATTCACGGTCAGCGTGAGCATATAGACGCTGTCGCAGCCGTGACCGGTGGTCAGTGAGTCGTAATAGATGCCGCTTTCGGTAAGCGTCATGTCGCGCCACAGATACGGTAGCGCGTGGTCACATACTTCGGCAGTTTCCGGGAAGAGGTACTCAGGTGCCTCGTTCAGTGTGAGGGTCACGATGCTGTCGCAGAGGCCGTCGCGTTGGAAGGTAACCTCATAGACACCCTCCTGCGGGAAGGTGCTGCCGTTGTAAACCACCGGGAAGTCGCTGGTGCAGACGTACATCTCCTCCACGCCGTGGGCTGTCGGAATCACCGTGAAGTGAACGGTGACCAGACTATCGCAGCTATTGACGGTGTTGAAGTGGATGTCAAAGTCGCCGCTCTGGGTCAACGGGGTGGTGCCGTAGAGGTAAGGCAGGGTCTCCTCGCACACGGTCACGGTGTCGAAGTGATGGTACGTTTCATTGACATTCAGCGTGAAGTGCGTGATGGTGAGGCAGTTGTCGAGGTCTGCCACCACGATGTCGTATTCGCCAGCTTCGGTGAAGGTGCTGTCCATGAAGGTGTGCGGCAGCTCGGAGGCGCAGATGGTGTGCGTCACATAGTGCTCGGCGTTCGGGATGACGGTGAGATGCAGCGTCCAGATGCTGTCGCATCCACTCTCCGTCGTCAGGCTGATGGTGTGGATGCCGCCTTGGGTGAAGCTGTGGTCGTCATCGAACCAGTAGGGCAGTGCGCCCTGGCAGACGGTCACCGCGGTGTCTGCGCTGTAGGTCGGGTTGACGTTCAGATGCAGGTGGAGGATGCTGTCGCAGCCGCTGACGGTGGAGTAGGAAATTGTGAAGTCGCCGGTTTCCCAGTACTGCTCGTCGTCCCAAATGAACGGCACCTCTACGTCGCAGATGTTGACGGTGGTGTCGAAGCTGTAGGTCGGGTTGACGGTCAGCGTGAGGGTCGTGATGCTGTCGCAACCGTGGATGGTCTGGCCCTCATGCACGAGCGTGTGGGTGCCGGTCAGCGTGTCGAAACCATACTGGCTGAAGGGCTCGCCTAAACAGATGACGGCGCTGTATTGCACGTCAGCGGTCGGCCAGATGGTCAGGTGCAGCGTGGTGGTGCTGTCGCAGCCGTACTGGTTGAGCTGCTGGTCGGTCATCAGGATGAGGCCTGCGGCATCCGGCATCGTGTCGAAGCCGTTGGCGACATAGTGCGCGCCGAGGCAGATGGTGTCGTACAGATCGATGTTGTGCACCGGATTGATAGTCAGATGCAACGTCACCACGCTGTCGCAGCCGTTGACGTTCTGGAACTGCTGGGTGTAGTCGCCAGACTCGGTATAGACGGAGTCGTTCCAGATGAAGTTCACGCAAGCCGTGGCGTTGATGGCGATGGCATCGGCGGAATTGATGGTCAGATGCAGGGTGACGGTGCTGTCGCAGCCGTTCATATTTGTGAAGGTCTGCACATAGTCGCCAGACTCGGTATAGACGGAGTCGTTCCACGTGTAGCTGCCACAAGCGGTGGCTTCGATAAGCTCGGTCACCGGCTGGTTGATGGTCAGATGCAGTGTGACCACACTATCGCAGCCATTGGCGGCGGTGAAGGTCTGGGTATAATCGCCGGATTCGGTATAGACGGAGTCGTTCCAGGTGTAGCTGACGCAACTGGTGGCTTCGACAAGCTCGGCCACCGGCTGGTTGATGGTCAGATGCAGCGTAACCACACTGTCGCAACCATTTACAGCGGTGAAGGTCTGGGCGTAATCGCCAGATTCGGTATAGACGGAGTCGTTCCATGTGTAGCTGACGCAAGCGGTAGCTTCGACAATCTCAGCCACCGGCTGGTTGATGGTCAGGTGCAGGGTGACCACACTGTCGCAACCATTGACGGCGGTGAAGTTCTGGGTGTAATCGCCAGATTCGGTGTAGAGGGAGTCGTTCCAGGTGTAGCTGACGCAACTGGTGGCTTCGACAAGCTCAGTCAGCTGCTCGTTGACGGACAGGTGCAGGGTCACCACACTGTCGCAGCCGTGCTCGGTCTGGAGCGTGACATTATAGTCGCCAGACTCTGTGAGGATGGTGCCGTGGAAGTCGTAAGAGGTATTGTAGCAGATAGTTTCGTTGTATTCGGACTGCAGGTTCGGCCACACGGTCAGCGTCATCGTGGTGGTGCTGTCGCAACCATAGACGTTTTGGCTGAGGCTCGTGAGCGTATAGACACCCGCCTCGGCGAAGGTGGTGTCGAAGCCGTTGGCCTGGTAGGGATTGCCGGCGCAGACCTCATCGGTCAACGTCACGGTGCTCGTCGGGTTCACCGTTAGGTGGAGCACGATGGTGCTGTCGCAGCCGTAGCCAGTGGTCACGGTGCGCGTGCAGGTGGTGTCGCCAGTCGTGGTGGGAGTCACGTCGAAGTCGTTCAGCTGGTAACTCTCGCCCAAGCAGAGCGTACCGTTCAGCTCGGTGGTGTTCAGCTCATGGACGATGAGGTACAGCACCGTGACGCTGTCGCAGCCGTTCTGGGCCGTGCCTTGCTGGGTGTGGTAGCCGGTCTCCGTAACATTCGTAAGGTTGAAGTTGTATTCGGTGTAGTCGCTGCCGGCGCAGGCGTGAGCCACAATCGTGTCGCGGTATTCGGCGCCGACCGACAGGTTCAGCACCACGATGCTGTCGCAACCGTGGGCGGTGGTCAGTTCGGCGGTGTAGGTGCCGGCTTCCGTCAGAGTCTGTCCGTTGAACTCAAAGCTGCCGTTTTCACAAATCATCTTCGAGATGCTGTAGTGGTAGGACGGCCACACGCGAAGATTCAACGTGGTGGTACTGTCGCAGCCATAGACGTTCTGTCCGAGGTTGGTCAGCGTATAAAGGCCAGCCTCGGTGAAGGTGGTGTCAAAGCCGTTCAGGGTGTAAGCATTGCCGGCGCAGATGGTGTCGTTGAGCACAATCTGATGCGTGGGGTTCACCGTAATCTGCACCGTCACCATGCTGTCGCAGCCGAAGGTGGTGTATAGGTGTTGCGTGTAGGTGAACGTGCCGGGCACGGAAGCCAACACGTCGAAACCGTTCTCGTTGTAACGCTCGCCGATACAGAGCGTTTGGGTGAAGTTGGTGTTGGTACGCGGGTGCACGATGAGGTGCAGGACCGTGGTGCTGTCGCAACCGTTGACATCTGCCGTTACGTGGCTGTAGTACTTCGTCTCGGTAGGCGTGAAGATCTCGAAGTTATTCTCGGTGTAGCTTTCGCCTTCGCAGAGGTCAACCTCCAGGGTGTCGCGCTTCTCGGGATAGACGTTCAGGTACAGCGTCACGATGCTGTCGCAGCCGTGGACGGTAGACAGGGTGTCGGTGTAGTCGCCGGTCTCGGCCAAAGCAACGCCATTGAACAGGTAGGTCTGATTATGGCAGATGGTGGCCTCGATTTCGTGCTGGAAGACAGGATAAACGGAGATGTTCACGGTGAAGGTGCTGTCGCAGCCGTAGCTGTTCTGACCTTCGTGAGTCAGCGTGTAGCTGCCGGTTTCGGCGAAGGTGGTGTCGAAGCCGTACTTCGTGAAGGTCTCGCCGGCGCAGAGGGTCGTGTCAACCACGAGGTGGTGCACCGGATTCACCGTCAGGTACAGGGTGACAGTGCTGTCGCAGCTGTAGCTGGTTTCGAGATGGCGGGTGTAGTCGGTGGTGCCGATTACCGTGTTGGCAATCGTGAAGCCGTAGCCGGAATAAGCGCTCTGTCCGCAGAGGGTGTCGTACAGCACGGTGACGGCGGGCTCATGCACGAACAGATGCAGGATGGTGATACTGTCGCAGCCGTTGGGCAGTTGCGTGTATTGGGCGTAGAAGTCGGTCTCGGTCGGGCTGTCGATGGTGAAGCCGTCGGCGTAGTAGGATTCGCCCAGACAGATGTGCGCCTCAAGGCTGTCGCGGCTCTCGGGATAGACGGTCAGCACCAGCGTGATGATGCTATCGCAGCCGTGAGCTGTCGTATAGTTGGCAGTGTAAGTACCGCTCTGATCCAAATCCATGCCATCGAAGGGATAGGTCTCGTCGTAGCAGATGGCGGCGTTGATGGTCTGGTGGTAAGTCGGATGCACGTTCAAATGCAGCGTGACGGTGCTGTCGCAACCGTGGATGTTCTGCCCGTTGTACGTCAGCGTGTGGATGCCGGACTGGGTGATGACCGTGTCAAAGCCGTAGCCGCTGTAAGGCTCGTTGACGCACACATCGTCATTGTATTCGGCATGGTGTACCGGATACACCACTAAGTTCAGCACCACCGTGCTGTCGCAGCCGTAAGCCGTTTTGACGGTACGGGTGAAGGAATGGGAACCAGTGGTGGCGTTGGGGATGTTGAAGCCGTACTGCTGGTATGGGGTGCCTTCGCAAAGGGTGTCGTACAATTCGGTGGTGTTCAGCTCGTGCACATAGAGATGCAGCACCACGAAGCTGTCGCAGCCGCTCTGCGAGGTCTGATGCTGGCTGTAGAATCCCGTCTCGACTGGAGCGGAAATCGTGAATCCGTACTTGTTGTAGGCGGCATCCGTGCAAACGTGGTCAACGATGGTGTCACGGAATTCCTCACCTACGTTGAGGGTCAGGGTCACGATGCTGTCGCAGCCGTGAATCGTGCTCAGATTAGCTGTGTAAACGCCCGATTCGGTCAACATGTTGCCGTTGAAGTAGTAGCTCGTGTTGGCGCAGATGGAGGTGGAGAAACTGATGTTGTAGTTGGGGTGCACGTTCAGATGCAGAACCGTGGTGCTGTCGCAGCCGAAGATGTTCTGGTCGAGGTGCGTCAGGGTGTAGGTGTTCGCGTTGGCGATGGTCGTGTCGAAACCGTAGCCGGTGTAGGCAACGCCCGCGCAAACATCGGCGGTCAGCTCAATGTAGTGGACAGGGTTGACGACCAAGTGCAGGGTGACGATACTGTCGCAACCGAAAGTCGTCTCCAGATTCTGAACGTAAATGGTGTCGATCGGAGCCGTGGCTGCGATGTTGAAGCCGTTTTGGTTGTAAACCTCACCGACGCAGAGAACCGCTTCCAGATCGGTGGCGGCGGGCTCGTGCACAATCAGGTGCAGCGTGGTGGTGCTGTCGCAGTTGTGTACGTCGGGGTCAATGTTCTCGTAATCGTCGGTGGCCGTGGGGTTCTGGATGTTGAAACCGAAATCGTTGAAGTCCACGCCATAGCAGGTGTGCGTCTCGATTTCGCGTCTCTTCTCAGGATATTTGGTCAGGTAAAGTCTCACAGTGCTGTCGCAATTGTGCGCGGAGGGCAGCGTGGCCGTATAAACGCCCGCCTCGGTGATGCTCTGGCCGTTGAAGTCGTATTCGCCGTTGAAACAGATGGCGGCGTTGAGGTAGGTCTGCGGTTTGGAATAGATGTGGACGTTCAAGGTGGTGACACTGTCGCAGCCGTAAACGTTCAGCCCCTGATGCTCAAGCGTGTAGTTGCCGGCTCTGTTGTATGTGGTGTCGAAACCGTATGCGGAGATGGGCTCGTTGACACATCCGTCAATGTCATAGGTCAGATGGTGCGTGGGGTTCACGGTCAGCGTGAGGGTGACAGTGCTGTCGCAGTGGAAGCTGGTCTCCAAAGTCCGCGTCTGGCTGAAGGTGCCGGCCTCGTCGGTCGCAAATTGGAAGCCGTAGCGGTTGTACGGAGTACCCTGGCAAACCGTGTCGGTTAGCTCCGTAATGGCAGATTCGTGCACGAACAGATGCAGCGTGGTAGTGCTGTCGCAGCCGTTCACATCCAAGTCGGTGCGCTCGTGGTCGCCCGTCTCCGTAACGTCGCTGAGGTTGAAGCCGTTCTCGTTATAGTCGCTGCCGGAGCAGATGTGCGCCACAATCTCGCCGCGCTTCTCCGGACGAACGTACAGGTGCAGGATGAGGACGCTGTCGCAGCCGCGTGCGGAAGTCATCGTGTCGGTATAAACGCCGGCAATCGTAAGGGTTTGGTTGCCGAAGGCGTAGCTGCCGTTGAAGCAGATGGTGTCGTAAAGGTGGGTCTGGTAGGTGGGCGACACGACGAGGGACAGTGTGGTGGTGCTGTCGCAGCCGAAGACCGTCTGGCCGTAGTGCGTGAGCGTGTAGGTGCCCGCCGCACGGAAAATGGTGTCGAAGCCGTTGTCGGTGTAACGCTCGCCGGCGCAAACCTCATCGTTCAGCACGATGAACTGGGTGGGCGCGACGGTGAGGGTCAGCTGGACGGTGCTGTCGCAGCCATAGACATTCTGAAGCGGTAACGTGTGGTTGAAAACACCCGACTGCGTGGCGGCGGGAAGGTTGAAGCCGTTCTCCGTGTAGGGTTCGCCGATGCAGATGGTGTCGGCCAACTGGACCAGATCCGTGGGGTTCACAATCAGCGTGAGGGTGACGGTGCTGTCGCAGTTGTGGATGGTCTTCAGGTCTTGCGTCTGGGTGTAGGTGCCCGGCACGTCGGTCGCAAACTGGAAGTTGTAGCGGTTATAGGTAGTGCCCTCGCAGACCGTGTCGGTCAGCTCCGTAACAGCAGGGTAGTGGATGGTGAGGTTGAGGGTCACTATGGAGTCGCAACCCGCGGTATTCTCCAACGTGACGGTAGCCGTATGGTTGCTCTCGGTGTAGGTGTTGCCATCAATCCAAGTGTAGCTGCTGCAAGCCTCCTGCACGTCGGTGTAAGCGGTGGATTTGCGGACGGTGAGGTTGAGGGTGATCACAGAGTCGCAGCCAGCGGCGTTGGTCGTCGTGAAGGTCGCGGTGTTGTTGCTTTCGGTGTAAGTGATACCATCAATCCAGGTGTAGCTGTCGCAAACGTCGTGTACGTCGGTGTAGGCGGTGGACTTGCGGACGGTGAGGTCGAGGGTGATTACGGAGTCGCAACCTTCGGCGTTGGTCGTCGTGAAGGTCGCGGTGTTGTTGCTTTCGGTATAGGTGTTGCCGTCAATCCAAGTGTAGCTGTCACAGACATCGTGGACATCGGTGGCGGTGGTGGCGTGTCTGACGGTGAGGTTGAGGGTAATCACGGAATCGCAGCCAGCGGCGTTGGTCGTCGTGAAGGTCGCGGTGTTGTTGCTTTCGGTGTAGGTGTTACCGTCAATCCAGGTGTAGCTGTCGCAAACATCGTGGACATCGGTGTAGGCGGTGGACTTGCGGACGGTGAGGTCGAGGGTGATTACGGAGTCGCAACCTTCGGCATTGGTCGTCGTGTAGGTGGCGGTGTTGTTGCTCTCGGTGTAGGTGTTGCCGTCAATCCAGGTGAAGCTGTCACAAACGTCGTGGACATCGGTGGCGGTGGTTGCATGTCTGACGGTGAGGTTGAGGGTCACCACGGAGTCGCAACCGGTGGCATTCGTCAGCGTATAGGTCGCGGTGTTGTTGCTCTCGGTGTAAGTGATGCCGTCAATCCAGGTATAGCTGTCGCAAACGTCGTGTACGTCGGTGTAGGCAGTGGACTTGCGGATGGTGAGGTTGAGGGTCACCACGGAGTCACAACCGGCGGCATTCGTCAGTGTGTAGGTGGCGGTGTTGTTGCTTTCGGTGTAAGTGATGCCGTCAATCCAAGTGAAACTGTCGCAAGTGTCGTGAATGTCGGTGTAGGCGTTTGAGTTGTTGATGGTCAGATGCAGCGTCACTACGGAGTCGCAGTTGTTGGCTGAGGTGAAGGTCATCGTATGTTCTCCCGACTGGTAGTAAGTCTCGCCGTTCCACGTGTAGCTGTTACAAGCGGTGTCGTAAATGTCCTGGCTCAGGGCGGTGTTGATGGTCAGATTCAAGGTTACCACGCTGTCGCAACCGTTTGCAGCGGTGAAAGTATGGCTGTAAACGCCAGATTCTGTGTGAGTTTCGCCAGCCCAAGTGTATTCGTTGCAGGCCTCGAAGGAGATGGTGTTAGTCACAGTGGGTTTGACATATATATATAATGTCACCAGACTGTCGCAGCCGTTCGCTGTGACGGTGTTGAGCACGAAGCTCTGCTCGCCGGCGGTGGTGAACGTCTGGTCGATGCCGTGGTTCTGGTAGTGGGCGTTCTGGCAGACGGTGTCGTAAATGGATTGTGCTTCGTAAGTCGGATATATGGTCACCGTGAGGATCGTCTTCGGGCTCTCGCAGGTGGTTTCGCCGTTATAGATGCTGACCAAGTAACTGGTCGTCTCGTTGACCGTGGTATTGTAATGCGCATTCTCGGCCAGTTGGGTCTCTTCGCTGTCGTACCAGCGGTAGAGGTCGGCGGAGGTGGTCACATAGTCGGCGAGGTCGGCGGTGAGCGGGCCGCAGTTTGTGGCGGCGGTTACCTGCGGGGCGGCGGGCACGGTGTTCTCCGTGGCCACAGCAGCCACACGGGTCGCGCTCTTACAACCGGTAGTCTCGTTGTAGCTCTCCACGTAGAAAGTGCGGGTGGCATTGGTGTTGCTGTTGAAGGTCACCGTGTAGGTGTTCTCCGTGCTCAATACGGTGGTAGTGTTCGGATTGTTGTTGCCATACCAGCGGCATTGCGTGCCGTTCTCACCAACGGCGGCGGAAAGGATAATATCACCGGCGCCGCAACGGGTGTCGTCGGCAGTGGTAATCTGCGGGTTGGCCGGAACCGGATTCACCGTGACATCCACCGCGATGCGCTCGCTCTCGCAACCGGCGTTGGTGAAGCTGGAAACATAGAAAGTGGTGCTCTCGGTCACGTTGGGCTGATAGGTGAGGCCAGTAGATATCGGTTCTCCGCCGGTTTCCGTAGTGTACCAGTTGCATCCGTCGCTGTTGCTGCCCTTAGAGACGCTCAGCGTGAGGGTGCCCTCGCCGCAACGAGACAAGGTAGTGGATGAGTTGGTCGGAAGGCCTGGTTGCGTGTTCACGATGACGGTCAGCGTGATGATGCTGTCGCAACCATCGGCATTGGTCAGGGTGATGGTTTTGGTGCCGGCGGAGGTGATCTCCGTGGTTCCATACATATACGGCAGCTGGTTGCTGCAAAGTGTCAGCGTTTGGCTCGATGTAGTGCTTTGCTTAACGGTGAGGTTGATAGTCACCACACTGTCACATTCGCTTTGGCTCGTCAGGGTTTTGGTGATGATTTGGGAAGTAGTGTAGGTTCCCCCTTGCCATACGAGCTGGTTGCAGACGGTGGAGTCGATGTTGACGGTGTAGCCATTGTTGATGGTCAGGTGCAGCGTTACGGTACTGTCGCAGCCTTGACTGCTGGTGAGGGGCTTTATATAGTCGCCTGAGGTGGTATAGGTTTCGCCCTGCCAGGTGTAGGAACCGCAGGCAGTCTGGTAGATATCAATGTTGGGATAATTGGGATTCACCGTGACGGTCATCGGAGCGGTCGCGCTCACACAGCCGTTGCCATCGATGGCGGCGGCGTAGAAGGTTGTGGTCGCAGAGACGTGTTGATTGGCCGAAACCTCATTCGTGCCCTCCTGATCCGAATACCACTTCAAGGTATTGGAGGTAGTGGCGGTCAGGGTGACGTCGCCCTCGCCGCAGATGCTGGTGTTCGACACGGTCGGAGATGCCGGTAGCGGGTTGATCACAACTTCCACGGGTGTCATCGCACTTTCGCACTGCGTGCTGTTGTTGAAAATGGTGGCGTTGATGGTGGTCGTGCCCACGCCCAAAGATCTCGTTATCTGTGATCCTTGGCTGGGATTTTGCTGGTTACTTTCATACCATCTTACGGTGTGGCCGGCTGGTGCAGTGGCGTTAAACTGCACGCTCACGTTGTTGTTGGAGCAAATGGGGGAGGTTGGGGTGGTGGTGACGGTCGGAGCGGCGGGAAGGTCGTTCACGGTGATGGTCACGGAGGCTGTGCCGGTACATCCGTTGTCGTCGGTTCCGATGACGTTGTAGGTGGTAGTAGCCGTAAGCGTTACAGTAATGTTGTTGCCCGTTCCGAGGTCGTTGTCCCAGGAGTAGGTGGTCGCGCCGCTGGCGGTGAGCGTCGCGTTAGCTCCGGAGCATATCGGGCTTACGGTTGCCACAGTCACCGTAGGTGCCGTGTTGACGGTGGCGGTCACCTGCGTGCGGGTGGAATAGCATCCGCCGGCATTCTTAGCACTGACGAAGTAGTTCGTGGTGTTCGAGATGCTCGGGGTGGTGAAGGTAGTGCCAGTGCCAGCTTCGGTGCCTGCGTTTTGTGTGAGGTACCAGTAATAGGTCAAATCCGGGTTAGGATTGGCGACGGCGAGTTCCACTGTGCCTGTGCCGCAGCGGGAACCGTTTGTCGCGGTCGGGGCGGCGGGAGTCGAAGCAACGTTCACCGTGACGGAGGCAGAGCTTTCGCAGCCGTCCAGATTGGCGGTGGCTGTATATGTGCCGACACTGTTGACGTTCAGCGTGGCGCCGGTGCTGCCGTTCGACCAGGAGATGTTGTTGGTGGTCGGGTTTGCGGTGGCCGTCAGTGTGGTGGACGAGCCGTCACAGAGGGCGATGACCCCGTTGTTGATGGCGACGGGTGTGCTGCTGATAGTGACCGTCGGGGTGGTCTTGCCCGTGACGGTGTATAATGCCGTGCCGGAGCATCCGTTGGCATCGGTGCCGCTCACCGTGTAATTGCCGCCGGCGGAGATCTCCAAGGTGGCATTTTCACCCGTTGCGGGACCGCTCCACGTGTAGTTGCTCAACCCGGAGGCGGTCAGCGTGGCCGTAGTGCCCGAACAAAGACTTGTCGGGCCGGTGATGGCGACCGTGGGCGCGTCGTGTTCCGTGACGGTCACGGAAGCCGTGGCGGTACAGCCGAAGCTGGAGGTGCCGGTTACGGCGTAGTTGCCGCCGGTGCTCACGGTAATGGGATTCCCTGTGATGCCGTTCGACCAAGCGTAGCTTGCTGCTCCGGTACCCGTGAGGGTGGTGGAAGCCCCTGAGCAAATAGAGGTGTTGCCGGTGATGGTGACATTCGGCAGCGGGTTCACCCCTACGATGACGGTCGTTGTGCCGACGCAGCCGTTAGAACCCGTACCGCTGACGGTGTAGGTGGTCTGTTGCGCCGGGGTCACGGTGATGCTGGATCCCGTTTGGCCCGTGCTCCAGCTATAGGTGTCGGCGCCGCTAACCGTGATGGTGGCCGATTCGCCCGCACAGACGGATTCGGGTGTGGGGGTGGCGGTCAACGTGGGAATATCCACCGAGAACTGGATATAGTAGTCGAAAGTGGAGTTGTCGTTGTGTTTCACGTGAATAGTGGCTTTGTAGCCGTTATCTGCAGAAGCCTGCGTAACAGTGAACTCGCTGATGAGTTTCGACTTGGGCTGTGCAGCCACCTGCGGGATGTTGTTACAGGCTATTGGGGTGGGGTAGTTGTAGGTTGCCGTGCCGCTGTTGAAAAGTGCTGTAGGACTACCATCGGTAGTAGAATAGGTTCGAATAGGCTCGTGGGTGAGAAACTCCTGAGCATTGAAATAACTTATGGCATCGTTGTTGGCTGTGCCGCCAATAGTAAGGGACGAAAGCCCTTTGTCATAAATGCAGAATAACTCATCAAGATAAAGCTTGTCATTTACAGTGCCCCCTCCTGCTGTTTCATTTGTGGAAAAAGAAGCTAAGATGTATTGTGGTCGTACAAGAGTAGAATAGTCGTTGTCTGTGTTTTCGCTATGATTCTGATACTGATCAAAATTATCGACAAAACGTGTCCAACTGGTAGAAGGATTAAAAGTGGTTTGACAGCAAGCTATCAAATTACTATGGCCTATGTTTGAAGAGCTTCCAGAGGAGCTGGCATTGACAGCTCCATTGGCATGATCATACCAATTGCCTTGGTGTATATATACTTTGATTAATGGTTTGTTTGATGTCGTTGACCAATTGGTTTTATAGTAAAAAGACATAGAATCTGGACATCCTACAAAATTCCAGTAAAAGTGTTTATTTCCGAAAGAACTAGCATTGTCAAGGTCTGAGAAATTGTAATTGGAGGCGTCAGTTACTGTTGTACTTCCAACTCTAGTACGACCCGATGTAGCAGTGCCATTGGCTGTCACAGTGAAAAATAATAAAGCAGTAACTTTATGAGTTGCAGGTATGAACGAAGAACCTCTATATGCGTCAGCACCTGAACCTTTAAAATGGCTTGTTTTAGTTGCATAGCTTTCTCCTACCCCTGCATCATACTTTACTTCGTCAAAAGTATGCCAGTTGTCAGGGACTTCGGAGGTTCCTTGTGCAGTTGAACATCCGTGGTCTGTCCATTTTTCAAACCCCGGGTTCGGGAACTGTGTGTTGGTCTGCGTGACCTGGGCGTTCATCGCGCCGACTGTCAAAAACAGCAGCGCACAAAAAATCGTAAATTTCTTCATATCTTTAATTTTATTTATTTCAATATCATATAAGGCAAAGGTTCGTTAGTAGTTGGCAGTTAGCAGTTGGTTCGGTCTCCGACTCGCCAAAGCATACGGCGACAAAAAGACGGCGGCAAAAGTACAAAATTTCTGATATGCTCAGTCAGAAACTTTATACTTTTTCCGCTAATATTTTAGTAGTCAGAAAAATAAAAATGTTAATTTTAGTTAAACCAATGGCTCCGAGAGGTCGCTTTTACGAAGAAATGAACAGGCGATTGTTAGTTCGATTATTTCCCCAGCAGCGCGACCGCCTCCTCAAACGTGACCTCCACGTCGTCGAGGACGGCGGGCATGTAGCCCATCTCAACGGACTTCTCGCCGGTATAGACGAAGTAGGTGCAGGTGCACTCGGCGCAGCACACGCCATCCGGACTCAGGATTTCACCGTGGATCACTACGAATTTGTTCCGCTGCTCCACCAAACGGGCGTTCAGCCGCACGTACGGCCAAAGCGTGCACACCGGCTTGCGGTAGCGCATCTCCATCTTGGCAGTCACGCACGAGGTCTGCAGCTGGTAGAAGACCACCCACCCGCAGATCTCATCCAGCAATGTCGCCTGGATGCCGCCGTGCAGCGTGTCGATCCAGCTCACGAAGTTCGGGTCCGCCCGCCACACCGAGACGACCTGCTCGCCGTCCCAGTAGAAACTCATGTGCGCACCCCTCGGGTTGCTCGGACAGCACCCGAAACAGTTGTATCTCTCCGTTTTCCCCACCCAGGGGTTGATGATCCTTTTCATATTGTGTTTACTATCTATCACTATTCTTGTAAAGTCGCACCTCCATTCCGGCCGACGTCAGGAGGCCGGAATCTCCGACTCGCCAGGGCGCGCTTCTCTTTGAAAAAACGGCCGCGAAAATACAAAAAAAATGTATCTTTGCGCTTCAAATTTCAAAACCCAAAGATTATGGCATACAAAATTATTGATGTAGAAGGAATCGGCGATGTTTACGCCGGAAAGTTAACGGAAGCAGGAATCAACACTGTTGAGGAACTGCTCGAAGCTGCGAAGAAGCCCGCAGGACGTGCGGCTTTGGCTGAGAAGACCGGCATCACCCCGAAGCTGATCCTCACCTGGGCCAACCATGCCGACCTGATGCGCATCAGCGGCGTCGGACCGCAGTTCTCCGAACTCTTGGAGGCCGTGGGCGTCGATACCGTCAAGGAGTTCCGTCACCGTGTGGCCGAGAACCTGTTCGCCAAGATGACCGAGGTCAACGAACAGAAACACCTCGTGGGCCGTGTCCCCACCGCCGGCGAGCTCCAGAAGATGATCGACCAGGCCAAGGAACTTGACCCGATGATGGAGTACTAAGACGCTTGTTCGTCGTTGTAGAGACGCAAAATTTTGCGTCTCTACATTTTTTGTATATTTGCCGCTCAAATTTGATACGAAAAATATGGATGATAATACCTGTAAATTACTGATAACCAAGGGTGAACTTAAACAGAGCATTTTTGCCGTGACCTTGGAGACCATGCAGCTCTTCAAGGATGCGGCGAAAGGCTTCGAGGAGTACTACCGCGACACCTACGCCGACGACCACGACAACATTCCGGTGCTGTTTACCAACAAGAACCAGTACCAGTTCATGCTCAAGTTCGGCGGCGACGTGCTCATCTTCTTGATGCACACCAACATCTTCGAGTTCTCGCGCGAGCACGAGGTGATGCGCACCCCCTATATCAAGGAGGATAAGGACCGTTCTTACTGCGGTATGATTCAGATTTTCAACTTCTTAGGCGATTCTCTGAAGTACGACCGCGTGAACGACCTCGGTTACATGATCGGCCGTATCTTCATCAACAAGGAGGGCCACTACTACATCGAGGGCAAACGCGAGCTGGCGCAGGTGATCAACAACTTCAGCAGCAACGAAATTTCCCCCGAAGCGGCTAAGGAAATCCTCACCTCAGCGATTCGTTATACGCTGAATTTTGACCTTCTCGTGCCAAATTATGAGGATATGAAGATCATCACGGTGAACGATATCCTCCAATTGGAAGAGCAAACGAACCTCCTTCGGACTGGTAAACGTCTGGGATTCAGGTTTGAACAAGATAAAAACGAGTAGGGAAAAAATATTTTTCCGAATTTGTCGGCGCATATCAAAAAAAGTGTATTTTCGCGCCGTCAAATTTTGACACTCATGCCGGGTTCGTCTAGTCGGCCTAGGACGTAAGATTTTCATTCTTAAAATCAGGGGTTCGAATCCCCTACCCGGTACAAAAAAGCGATCAGCAATCCTGAAAAGGGCAGTTGATCGTTTTTTTTGTTTGGGCAATCGGCAACAGGGGAATCGACATTCCTGCCGATCGCAGTGGCTATCACCTCCATCCCCTTGATACTCAGCATAGTAAAAAAAATCGTTCGGAACCCTCCCGTATCTTACTTATATATATTATATTTGCAGCCGCAAAAAAATACTGTTTATTTTGCGATAACTTGTTTATAATTAAAAAGTTAGATATATGAAGATTTCGTACAAATGGCTGAAAGATTTGCTAAATTTTAACATGACGGCGGAAGAGACCGCGGCCTGTCTCACCGATTGTGGCCTTGAGGTCGAGGGTATGGAGACCTTTGAAACGGTGCGCGGCGGTCTGCGCGGCATCGTCATCGGCGAGGTGCTCACCTGCGAGCCCCATCCCAACTCCGACCATCTGCATGTGACCACAGTCAACGTGGGCGGTGAGGAACCCCTCCACATCGTTTGCGGCGCCGCCAACGTCGCGGTTGGACAGAAAGTGGTGGTCGCCACTATCGGCACCGTGCTCTACAGCGGTGACGAGTCTTTCACCATCAAGAAGTCCAAGCTGCGCGGCGAGCCCTCCGAGGGCATGATTTGCGCGGAAGACGAGATTGGTTTGGGCACCTCCCACGACGGCATCATGGTGCTCCCCGAGGAAGCCGTCCCCGGCACCCCCGCTGCCGAGTATTTCAAGGTTGAGTCTGACACCATCTTCGAGATCGGCCTCACCCCCAACCGTTGCGACGCCATCTGCCATTTCGGCGTGGCCCGCGACCTCTACGCCGCCCTCTCCCAGCGTGACATCCCCTGCTCCACGCTCGTGCGTCGCAACGCCCGCGAGGTGCAGCCGGTCGCTGGCGTCCATGCCCGCGTGGATATCGTCATCGAGAACACCAAAGACTGCCCCCGCTACTCTGGCGTGCTGCTCGAAGGCATCAACGTGAAGGAGTCGCCCGAGTGGCTGCAGACCAAGCTCCGCTCCGTCGGCGTGCGCCCCATCAACAACATCGTCGATATCACCCAATACATCATGCTGGAACTTGGGCAGCCGATGCACGCCTTCGATGCCGACAAGATTGAAGGCAACAAGGTGATTGTCAAGAATTTGCCCGAAGGTACGCCCTTCGTGACCCTCGACGGCAACGAGGTGAAGCTCAGCGCTGCCGACCTGATGATCTGCAACGAGAAGGAGGGCATGTGCATCGCCGGTGTCTATGGCGGTCTGCACTCCGGTATCACCGAGAATACCACCCGTCTCTTCCTCGAAAGCGCTTATTTCAACCCCGTGAGTATTCGCAAGACGGCCAAACGCCACGGACTCAAGACCGACGCATCCTTCCGCTACGAGCGCGGTTGCGACCCGTCCATCACCGTCTATGCCCTCAAACGCGCCGTGGAACTCGTGACGGAACTCGCTGGCGGCTATCCCGTGATGAATATCGTGGATCGCTATCCCAACGAGATTGATCCCGTCCAGGTTACGCTTTACTATGACGATGTAAACCAAGTGGCCGGTAAAGTGATTGACAAGCAGACGGTTACCAAGATTTTAATGCTCCTCGACGAGGTGAAGCCCGCCGGCGACGACAAGCTCATCGTGACGGTGCCCCAGAACAAGGCCGACGTGACGCGCCCCATCGACCTCATTGAGGAGATTCTGCGCATCTACGGCTACAATAACATCGAAATCCCGACCACGCTGACCTACGATATGTCCTGTCTGCGTCAGAATGACTCGGCCTACCAGATGCAAAATGCCATCTCCAAGTATTTGGCTGACAACGGTTTCTACGAGGTGATGAACAATTCACTGACCAAAGCCGAATATGCTGAGAAGTTCGACTTCCTCGACGAGCGCGAGACGGTGAAACTGCTCAACCCGCTGAGCAGCGAGCTCAACGCCATGCGGCAGACGCTGCTCTTCTCCGGTTTGGAGAACGTGGCGCGCAATGTCAACAACAAGGCTGCCGACCTGCGTCTCTTCGAGTTCGGCAAGACCTACCATTTCAACCCGCAAACCGCTGTGGGCGATGATGTTACCGTCCGTTATCAGGAACATAACCGCATGTCGATGTTTGTCACCGGCAAGCTGGGCGAAGACGACTGGCAGGGCAAGTCCGCCGTTGCCGACTTCTTTTACTTGCGCAATATGATCGACAACTTCCTGCTGAAGATCAACTTCCCGATGGAGAAGGTGCAGTTGGTCACCAACGGTGAGCCGCGCATGTTCGCGCAGCATGTCACTTACAAGGTCGGCGAGCAGGCTCCGGTGCAGGTGGGCGTTCTTCGCAGCGACATACTCCGCTACTTCGACCTGAAGAAACCGGTCTATTACGCCGAAATCGACGTCCAGATGCTCAACGACCTGATTCAGGGCCGTTCCGTGTCGTACCAGCCCATCAACACCTTCCCTGCCGTGAGCCGCGACTTGGCTTTGGTGGTGGATCAGTCGGTGAGCTACGACTCGTTGGAGCGCATCGCCCGCAAGTACGCCTCCAAGCTGCTGCGGCAGGTGACCCTGTTCGACGTCTATGAAGGCGCCGGAGTGGGGGAGGGCAAGAAGTCCTACGCCCTCAACTTCGTGCTGCAGAGCGCGGACAAGACCCTCACTGACGAGGAAATCAACAAGGTGATGAACAAGCTGATTGCCGCCTACGAGCGTGAGGCTGGCGCGAAGCTGCGTTAAGATAATCGTCGTCATTCAGGGTTAACATGCAGATTTTCAACGGAACAGACAATTTGCCGGAATTCCAGAACCCGGCGGTCGCGGTTGGCGCGTTCGACGGTGTCCACCTCGGGCATGTCCGTATCTTGCGCTTCCTGCGCGAGCAGGCGGAGCAGGTCGGCGGCACGAGCGTGGTGATGACCTTCAACCCGCATCCACGCACCGTCCTCCGTCCCGATTCGGATTTCTTCACCATCAACTCGTTGGAACAGAATCTGCATCTTATCGAGCAACAAGGCATTGATGTGGCCATCGTGCTGCCGTTCACCGTGGAATTCTCCCAGATGACCTACCAGCAGTTCATCTGCGATGTCATCATGGGCACGTTGCACGCGCACACGCTGGTGATGGGCCCGAACCACGCTTTTGGCCACCATCGCGAAGGCCACCACGACAGCATCAAGGACTACTGCCGCGAGCACGATCTCCAGGTGGTTGATATCCCCGAGGAGATGTGGCACTCCGCTGGCGTCCACTCTGCCGTCATCCGCGACCACATCCGCCAGCGCGACTGGCAGAGCGATGCTCGGCTATCGATATTCTATTACCCCACAAGCGGAGCGCAGTGTGGGGCAGGCAAGATAAACGAAGATAATAAACGTAATACTATATGAGCAAAAACTTAATCATCGTCGAGTCTCCGGCGAAGGCGAAAACCATCCAGAAGTTCATCGGCAAGGACTACAACGTGATCTCCAGTAAGGGTCACGTGCGCGACCTCCCCGCCAAGGGCATGGGCATCGATATTGCCCACGATTTCGAGCCCCAGTATGAGGTTCTGGACGACAAGAAGGCACTCATCAGCGACATCAAGAAAAAGGCGGCCGAGGCAGACACCATCTGGCTCGCAACCGATGATGACCGCGAGGGTGAAGCGATTTCCTGGCACCTCATGGAGGTGACCGGTATGAATCCTGATAAGGTGAAACGTATTGTGTTTCACGAAATTACAAAATCTGCTATTGAAGAAGCTTTGGCCAATCCTCGGGATTTGAACGTCGATTTGGTGAACGCGCAGCAGGCTCGCCGCGTCCTCGACCGGCTGGTGGGCTTCGAGCTGTCGCCCGTGCTTTGGCGCAAAGTGCGTCCGTCGTTGTCGGCGGGCCGCGTGCAGTCGGTGGCCGTGAAACTCATCGTGGAGCGCGAGCACGAGATCGAAAGGTTCAACAGCACCTCGTCGTTCCGCATCGACGGCCTCTTCTCGCCCCTGCGCGACGCGAAAATCGAGCTGAGCGCGGAGCTCAACAAACGCTTCACCACCAAGGAAGACGCCACCGAGTTCCTCAACCACTGCCGGAACGCCAACTTCAGCATCTCGGCCATCGAGAAATCCCCTGGCAAGAAGACTCCCGCGCCGCCGTTCACCACCTCCACGCTGCAACAGGAGGCCGCCCGCAAGCTCGGACTCTCCGTCACGCGGACAATGGTGGTCGCCCAGCAGCTCTACGAAGCCGGTTACATCACGTACATGCGTACCGACTCCGTGAACCTGTCGAACATGGCCCTCGGCGTTGCGCACAATGTCATCGCCGAGAAATACGGTGAGGAGTACGCCAAGACCCGCAAGTACGTCACCAAGTCGAAGGGTGCGCAGGAGGCTCACGAGGCTATCCGTCCGACCAACATTGCACGGGAGACCATCCCCGGCGACACCTTCGCAAAGAACCTCTATGAGCTGATTTGGAAGCGCACCATCGCTTCCCAGATGAGCGACGCGAAGACCGAGAAGACCACCATTTCCATCCCCGTGGAGGGCCGCAGCGAGAAGTTCGTGGCCACCGGCGAGGTGATTCTCTTCCCCGGCTTCCTGAAGGTCTATACGGAATCCAAAGACGATGATAATGAAGAAGTTAAGGGTATGCTGCCGGCTATGGAACTGAACGAGGCACTGAATGCCCGTCAGATTTCAGCCACGCAGCGTTACGCCCAGCCGCCGGTGCGTTACACGGAGGCAAGCCTCGTGAAGAAGCTCGAAGAGCTCGGTATCGGCCGTCCTTCCACCTACGCTCCCACCATCTCCACCATCCAGAAGCGTGAGTACGTGCGTAAGGCCACCCGCCAGGGCAAGGAGCGGCAGTACGTCTGCCTCACCCTCACCCCCGATGGCATCAAGGAGGAGGTTAAAAAGGAGAAATACGGTTACGAGAAGGACAAGCTTATCCCCACCGACGTAGGCATCGTGGTCAACGACTACCTGCAGGAGAACTTCAAGGACATCATGGACTACAGCTTCACCGCCGATGTGGAGAAGGAGTTCGACGACATCGCTGAAGGCAAAGCCAACTGGCAGGAGATGATGCACCGTTTCTACGGCGATTTCCACCAGCAGGTCGATACGGCCATCAACTATTCGACCAAGGCCAGCGGCGAGCGGCTGTTGGGCTACGACCCCAAAACCAACGAGAAGGTCTTCGCCAAGTTGGGCAAGTATGGCCCGATGGTGCAAATCGGGGAATCCTACGCCGACGAGAAACCGCGTTACGCTCGTCTGCAGGCCGACCAGTTCATCGACACCATCACCATAGAGGAGGCTCTCGACCTTTTCCGCCTGCCCCGCACCGTGGGTGAGTGGAACGGCAAGGAGGTTTCCGTGGGCGTGGGTCGCTTCGGCCCGTACGTGCGCTATGACGGCACCTTCGAGTCCATTCCCAAAACCGAAGATCCCTATACTATCTCGCTTGAACGTTGTATTGAGCTGATAGAGAGTAAGATGAAGAAGACCGCCGACCGTGCCCCGCATGTGGTGGGCTACCTCGACGGCAAGGAGATTCTCGCCGCCGCCGGCCGCTACGGTCCATATATTAAATATGATGGCAAGAACATCACCCTCGACAAGGGAACGGATATCAATGCGTTGACCGAGGAGCAGGCCATCGACTTTATCAAGAATAAGGAAACCCGCAACGTGCTGCTCTCTTTTGAAGAAGACGCCAACCTGAAGGTGATGAACGGCCGTTACGGTCCGTATATCACCAATGGAACGGATAACTTTAAGATTCCCAAGGAGATACCGGCCAACAAGCTGACCTATCAAGACTGCGTGAAGATTATGCAGGAGACGGCTCCGACCGCCAAAAAACGCACTGTGACGAGAAAAAGAAAATAGGGACTATGGATCTGTCATTGTATTTCGAACCGGTATCGGTGGATTCACTCCATCTGCCAGATGCTGAGGAGCTTAGCGATCGCCTGCTGCACACGGTGATGTTTTACGACCCTGCGTCGTCGTTGGACATCAGCGAGGCGGACATCGCCATCGTGGGGGTGCCGGAGTCGCGCAACGCCTACCGCAACCCCTCGTGCTCGCTCGCACCCGATGAAATCCGCCGGCAGTTCTACCAGCTATACCCCTGGCGTCGCAAAGTCCGCATCCTCGACTTGGGCAACCTGCGCGTAGGAAACACCGTGGAGGATACCTACTCCGCCGTTTCCGAGGCGTTAGCGTATCTGATTGAGAATAAGGTTGTTCCGATAATTTTGGGTGGCAGCAACGACCTCGCATACGCCAATTATCGTGCCTACGAGCTGATAGAGCGCGTGGCCAACGTGGTTGCCATCGACTCCTGTTTCGACCTCGGGAACGAGAACAAGCCGATTCGCTCGGACGCCTACGTCAACAAAATGGTGCTCCAACAGCCCAACTTCCTGCTGAATTACGCCAACATCGGCTACCAGAGCTACATGAACAGCCCCGAATCCTTGGGTATGATGGAGGAACTCTTCTTCGAGACCTACCGCGTGGGCTTCATGCGCCGCAATTTGGAGGAGGTGGAACCGGTGGTCCGCAACGCCGACATGGTGTCGCTCGACATTTCCGCCGTGCGCCGTCCCGATGCCCCCGGCTGCCCGCATAGCTCCTCCAACGGATTCTACGGCGAGGAAATCTGCCAGATTTCCAAGTACGTGGGACTCAGCGACAAGCTCTCTTCCTTTGGCATCTACGAATACGATCCGACGCTCGACTTCAACAACCAGACCTCCCAACTCATCGGCCATATCCTCTGGTATTTTGTGGAAGGCTTCATCTTCCGCCAGAACGACGGGCAGTTCAAGAACAAGGAGGACTACCGCCAGTTCAACATCTCCGTCACCGGGGCCTTGGACGAGCTGGTTTTCTACCACAGCCGCAAGTCCGACCGTTGGTGGGTGTTGGTGCCGATGTATCAGAAAGATAAGGAACACGTGCAGCACTATTACCTGCCCTGTTCCAAACGCGACTACGACCTCGCCTGCGAGGACAAGATCTCGGACCGTTGGTGGCGAACCTACCACAAGGTCAATCCGTAGAAAGGCAGAAGGCAAGAGGCAGAAGGCAAAAGGCAAAAGGCAAAAGGCAAAAGGCAATAGAAATTAATAAGTTAAATTAAAATACAGATTTATGAAGAAAGGATTTTTACTTTTGAGTTTGTGCGTGATGGCTGTGATGGCTGTGAACGCACAAGTGGATGAGAAGACCGCCGCTGACGAGGCTTTGAAAACCAAGGTGAAATCGGCCGAAATTGACAGCGCGAAGCACTGGAAATTCACGGGCGTGACCGGTCTGAACGCCGCCCAAACCGCGCTTTTCAACTGGGTTGCCGGCGGTAACAACAACGTGACGGGCTTCGTTTTCGCCAACCTGACGTTGTCCTACAAGAAGAACAAATGGACGTGGGACACCAATTTGGACACCGAGCTGGGCGAGATGTACTCCAGCGACTACAAGCAGGGTTTCCGTTGGAGAAAAGCCAACGACAAGATCAACCTGACGACCAAAGTGGGTTACCAGATGCACCCACAGTGGTATCTCACCTTGCTGGGCAGTTTCCGCTCGCAGTACGCCCCCGGCTGGGACTACAAGAAAGTGGATGACGGCATTTGGAATGCGGACACGACTTTTGTGGTGGATGCGGATGGCAACAGGGTTGACCGCTCGTTGATTTCCAAGTGGCTCTCCCCGTCTTATACGGACCTGGCACTCGGTGTCGAGTATCGCCCGAACGACATCTTCACCATCGGTGTCTATCCTGTCGCAGGCCGTATGACGACCTGTCTGGACAGCACGCTCCGCCCGAACTACGGCCTTCCCGTGCGCGACGACGGCACCTACAAGGCGGTGGGCCTCAACATGGGTCTCCGCATCAACGGCGGCATCAACTACACGCTGGTGAAGAACCTCAAGATCATCTCCACCATCACCCTGTTCACGCCTTATACGGCCAGAATCCATGACAAGGAGAACGGGCAGAAGTTCGGCAACTTCGACGTGGATTGGGATCTCGCCGTCACGTATAATTTCCTCAAGGTGTTCAGTGTCAGTCTGATGACCTCCTTGAAGTATTACGACAAGGTGATGATCGACGGTCCGGCATGGGGCAAATACAGCGAAGGCCCGCGTGCCCGTGTGCAGTTCAAGGAAGTGATTGGTTTAGGCATCGGTTATAGCTTCTAATTTAGGCAAATAGGCAACAGGCAACAGGCAAAAGGCAATAGGCAAAAGGCAAAAGCCAATAGCCAATAGCTAATAGTAAAAAATACAGGTTCTTTATTTACTGAAAATGAGACAATTAAGAATTACAAAACAGGTTACCAACCGTAGCGAGACGCCGTCGTTGGACAAATACCTGCACGATATAGGAAAGGTACCCTTGCTGACCGCCGACGAGGAGGCGGAGTTGGCGCGCCGTATCAAGAACGGTGACGAGGATGCATTGGAGAAGCTGACGAACGCCAACCTCCGCGTCTCCGTGGCGAAACAGTATCAGAATCAGGGTATTACGCTTTCCGATTTGATTAACGAAGGCAACCTCGGCCTCATCAAGGCGGCGCACCGTTTCGATGAGACCAAGGGTTTCAAGTTTATCTCGTTCGCCGTGTGGTGGATTCGTCAGGCCATCTTGCAGGCCATCGCCGAGCAGTCACGCATCGTGCGTTTGCCCATGAACAAGGTCGGCGTCATCAACAAGATCTACAAGACGATGGGTATTCTGGAGCAGGAGCTTCAGCGCGAGCCCAAAATCTCTGAGATTGCCGAGCGCATGGGCATGACCGAGGACGAGGTCAAGGATTCGATGAAGAACTCCGCGCGGCACCTCTCCATGGATGCCAGTCTCACTTCCGACGACGACACCAATATGTACGACGTGATGCGCAACGAGAACATCGCCCCGCCCGACAGGGAGCTGATTTACGAGTCTTTGCAGCAGGAACTCGGCACGGTCATCGACACGCTGCCCGAGCGCGAGGCGGAGATTCTGAAGCTCTTCTACGGTCTCGGCAGCAAGCATCCGCTCACCCTCGATGAGATCGGTGAGCAGTTCGACCTTTCCCGCGAGCGTGTCCGTCAAATCAAGGAGAAAGCCATCCGCCGCCTCCGCCACAACGCGAAGTGCAAGGCACTGCAATCCTATTTGTAGTTAGCAGTTAAACGAATCTGTTTCGGTCGAAGGACCATTCCCTTTTTTTAGAAGGGGTGGCTGAAGGCCGGGGTAGTCATAAAAAACAAAAAAACATGAATAAATTAAGACTGAAAGATATCATCAAAACCCCCGAGGTCGTCGGCATAGGCAACCCCGTGGACGTGAAAGGTTGGGTTCGCTCCCGCCGCGGTAACAACTTCGTGCAGTTCATCGCCCTCAACGACGGCTCCATCGTCACCAACTTGCAGGTGGTGGCAGATACCGCCAAATTTGACGAGGCGCTCCTGAAACAGATCACCACCGGTTCGTGCATCCACGTGATCGGCACTTTGGTGGAATCCCAAGGTAAGGGCCAAAATGTTGAGGTTCAGGCCGATACCATCGAAGTGTATGGCTCTGCCGACCCCGAACAATATCCCTTGCAGAAGAAGGGTCACTCGATGGAGTTCCTGCGCGAGATCGCCCATCTGCGTCCGCGTACCAACTATTTCGGCTGCGTGCTGCGTCTGCGCCACGCCATGGCTTTCGCCATCCACAAATACTTCAACGACAGAGGTTTCTTCTACCTCCACACCCCGCTGATCACCGCTTCCGATGCGGAGGGTGCCGGCGAGATGTTCAACGTCACCACCTTCGACCTAAACAACATCCCGCGCACTGAGGATGGTCAGATCGACTACAAGCAAGATTTCTTTGGCAAGCATACCAACCTGACGGTTTCCGGGCAGCTTGAAGGTGAGTTAGGTGCCATGGCTTTGGGCAACATCTACACCTTCGGACCCACGTTCCGTGCCGAGAACAGCAACACCCCGCGCCATTTGGCAGAGTTCTGGATGATTGAGCCCGAAATGGCCTTCTACGACATCAAGGATAACATGGACCTCGCTGAGGATTTCATCAAAAACCTCGTGCAGTACGCTCTCGACAACAACATGGATGACCTCAAGTTCCTTAACGATATGTTCGACAAGGAGCTCATCGCACGTCTCGAATCCGTCACGAAGGTCGATTTCGTGCGCTTGGGCTACACCGAGGCCATTGACATCCTGCTGCAGGCCAAGAAAAAGTTCGAATATCCCGTGAAATGGGGCATCGACCTGCAGTCCGAACACGAGCGTTACCTCGTGGAGAACCACTTCAAGAAGCCAGTCATCCTGACGGACTACCCGAAGGAAATCAAGGCCTTCTACATGAAGCAGAACGACGACGGCAAGACGGTTCGTGCCATGGACGTGCTCTTCCCGACCATCGGCGAAATCATCGGTGGTTCCGAGCGTGAGGCCGATTATCAGAAGCTGCTCAACCGTGTCCACGAGTTAGGCATGACCGAGGAGCAATACTGGTGGTATTTCGACACGCGCAAGTTTGGTTCTGCCCCGCACTCCGGCTTTGGTCTCGGATTCGAACGGCTGCTGCTGTTCGTCACCGGTATGACCAACATCCGCGACGTAATCCCGTTCCCGCGTACTCCACAAAACGCTGAATTTTAATCGGTTAAATGTCTTTTCAGAATAAAATCGGTTTAGAGCAGAAGAACGTTCAACGGCAGGTCGGTCTGCCGTTGACGGTTCAACTGATGCATCTCGTGGAACTGCCGTATGCTTCGTTGGAGCAGGAGGTTCGCAATGCCGTGGAGGATAATCCCGCCCTGGAGATTTACGACGACGAAGCTGCTGAGCCCGAAACCCACGAGGAGGTCTCCCGCGAAGAGTACGATGTCAACGGTGACCCGTTGGAATTGTCGAATGAACAACTTCCTGAGGATGAAATCTTTAAGGAAGATTACTACCGAGACAGCGACGACTACGACGACGGCTTTTCCGACGCGCAGTTGGAGAATTATATCGCCAAGGTCAATGCGCCCGATGAGGATCGACGCAACCCGAAGTCCGATGTCTATTACGAGTCCATGCGCGAGCAGTGGCAGTCGCAGTTGGATGAGATGGACATGACCGAGCGTCAGTCGCAGATCGCCACGTACTTGATGGGTACACTCGACGATGCTGGCTATTTACATGCTGATTTGCAGGCGATTGTGAACGAATTGCTCTATACCGAGAACATCCAAACGAACATTGCCGAGGTGGAGTATGTGCTGACGCATTTCGTGCAGGAGCTCGACCCGCCTGGTACCGGTGCCCGCAACTTGCAGGAGTGTTTGCTGTTGCAGCTCGATCGCATCCCCGATCCTACGCCCGCGCACCAGCTCGCGAGAGTGCTGATTGTGGAGTATTTTGATCTGCTCACGAAACGGCACTACGACAAAATCCTTTCGCTGTTGGGAATTAGCAACGACGAGCTGAAGGCCGCATTGGATGTAGTCCAGAAGCTCGATCCGCGTCCGGCCTCGCAGGAAACCCCGATGCAGAAGAACGCCGAGACCATCATCCCCGACTTTACCATCACCAACAGCGACGGCAAGCTTACCCTGTCGCTGAACAACCAGTATGTCCCTAAAGTGCGGATTAACAAGGCGTTCAGCAACGAGTACCGCTTCCTGTCGAAGGAGGAGTATGAGCGTCGCAGCGCGGAAGCTGAGCGGTTCATCAAAAAATACGTGGACGACGGGCAGCAGTTCATCAAGACACTGTCGCTGAGAGAGATGCTGCTCTACAACACGATGTATGCCATCATGCAGCACCAGCGCGACTATTTCCTCTCTGGTGATAACAAAGACCTTAAGCCGATGATTCTCAAGACGATAGCGCAGGAGGTCGGGGCAGACATCTCCACCATTTCCCGCGTGTCGAACAGCAAGTACGTGCAGACCGACTTCGGCATCATTCCGCTCAAGCACCTTTTTTCCGAGGCTGTGAACAACGATGATGTCTCCTCCAAGGAGATTAAGCAGATTCTCGGCGATCTGGTGGAGGCGGAGGACAAGAAAAAGCCGCTCTCCGATGACAAGATCTGCGCCATGTTGAACGAAAAAGGCTACAACATCGCCCGCCGCACCGTGGCAAAGTATCGCGAGCAGATGGGGATTCCGGTCGCACGTCTCCGAAAAGAATTGTAAATTAAAAGAGTTATGGAAATAATCCTCAATGTGTTGAAATCCAAGAAGTTCTGGGTGGAGCTTCTGATTATGACCGTGGGTATGCTGTTCACGGCCATCGCGGTCTATTATTTCCTGGTGCCGAGCAAGCTTATCATCGGTACCATTTCCGGTTTGTCCATCGTGATCAGCGGGGTCTCCGAACAATTGTTCGGGGTCGCGCTGCCGGTTTCCACCGTCATTCTGGTGGTCAATGCCATCCTGTTGGTGCTGGCTTACTTCCTGATTGGCAAGGAGTTCGGTATCAAGACAGTCTATACGGCCCTGATTCTGGGACCGCTGATGGCTTTGCTCGAAAAGTATGTGCCCTACACGATGTTCTTGGAGGAAGGTTCCACGTCCGTGATGGGCGACATATGGTTCGACCTTTGCTGTTTTGTGCTGTTGCTCAGCGCGGCGCAGGCGGTCCTTTTCTCCATCAACGCCTCCACGGGAGGTTTGGACATCTTGGCTAAAATCGTCAACAAGTACCTGCACTTCGACATCGGTAAATCGGTTACGGTCGCGGGTGCATGTATCTGCTGTACCGCTTTCGCCATCAACCCGTTCCGCATGGTTGTCATCGGCCTCATCGGTACGTGGATCAACGGTTTGGTGGTCGATTACTTCACCGCCAACCTCAACAACCGCAAGCGTGTCTGCATCGTCTCCAAGGACTACGACCGCATCCGCCGCTACATCATCGACGAGCTGGTGCGCGGTTGCACGCTGTATGAGGTCATCGGCGGCTACACCAACGAAAAATCCATCGAGCTGGAGACCCTTCTCACTAAGGACGAGTTCTCCAAACTGATGGAATTTATTGGAAAACAAGAAATTAAGGCATTCATTACCGCCGGCAATGTAAGTGAAGTTTACGGCCTCTGGTTCAAGGACAAGAAGCGCGTGAAACAACACGCGGAGCTGCGGTAATAGAACCTACTTTTTTACCAGTTTGCAGACAGCAAAGCTTGTCTCAGTATAGATTTTTACGATATAGACGCCGTCAGGAAGCTCGGAAACGTCCATTCTGACGGCGTTTCCTTTTTCTACAGGAGATGATACTACAGCCCGTCCGGCGAAGTCGCAGATCTCGACCCGGGTGATGAGGTCTTGCGGCGAGGTGACCGTCAGCAGGCCGGTGGTGGGGTTGGGCAGCAGAGTGATGCTGTTGTCATATCCGGCAATGCCGATATTCGTGGTGGAAACCGTTATCGTGTCCGTGGAAGTCGGCACTCCGTCTTCGCAATAGGTTCTCACGAAAACTTTGTATTCGGTTACCCCTTGGAGCTCGCTGATTGTGACGGGCGGGGCGCTCACCGTGACGGAATCCCAAGCGTTTGCACCCGTTTCCCGATAAAAGACGGTCCAGTGGTCCGCTTCTCCGTCGGGAGTCCAGCTCAACGTGAGGTCGTGGTTGCCGATGTCGGTGACAGTGAGGTCGGCGGCAGGCGCGCAGGTGTCCGGTATCATCTCCCCGGTGATGCTGATGTCGTCAAGGTAGATTCCGTATCCGTATCGGACAGTGCCCTGGAAAGCCACCTGGTAGGTGCTGGTGAGGTTGGGCAGCAGCACGGAATCCAAGGTCCATGACGGGATGTCCTGATTGTAGGAGGCCAGCAACGTCCACTCGTCGGAAGGAGTGGCGCGGTAAAGGATGGCCAACGTGTCTTGGTCGTTGACCCACTTCTTCTGCACGTGCCAGAAACGGAGGGTAGCGTTGTTGAGGCTCTGAAGGTTCAGTGTGGGGCTCACTAACGTGGTGATAAAACTGGTGTAGCTGTTGTTTTTTATGCAGATGGCTTTGACGCCGCCATGGGCCCCAGTGGGATTGGAAGTTGGGTTTACGACAGTCCATTCGACGCTGCCGGTATCGAATTGTTGTGACCAACAGTCGGGAAATGTGCCCGTGACAGTTTCGAAATTCTCGAAATAGGGCGGAATTGTCAGATCGCAGTCGGTGGAGAACGAAATGCATTGCCAGGCACTGAGTTCGCTGCCGCAATCGGCGCGGACGCAGCAGGTATAGGCGGTGGCGGGGTTAAGACCCGACAACGTTACGCTACTGTCGGTGACGGTAAGCGAAGTTCCGGTTCCCAAAGTGAAATCCATTGGACCGTATTCAACATGCCAGCTGGTGGCGGAGGATGAGTACGTTGACCATTGGAGCGTGGCCGATTGGGTTAAAATGCTTGTAACGGCCAGGTCAGCGGGTCTCGGGCAGAAGGGCATCACATCCACCACTAAATCGTCCACATTGAGCTGGACAGTTGAACTGGAGGTCGAGCGCATACGCAAGGCGATGTATTTCCCACTGCCAGTGTAGGATGTGAGAGGCACGAAATATTCTGTCCATCCCCAGGCAGGCTGCCATCCGCTGACTGAAACAAAGGACCCCGTGTCAGCCGGGTCGGTCATCACGCCGACCTCAAATAGCCCGTTGTTGTTACACTGTGTGTTCAGGGTGACGGCGAGGTTGGACATTGTAAAGTTGTCGCTGAGTCGGGGCAGCACGGCCAAGGCGTACGATGTGTTGGCTGGATTGTGGAGCAAATTGAGACTGTGGTTGTTGGTAGTGCCAGTGACACTGTTGTAATTGACAACGGAGACCTGCCCCAAACGTTGCCAACATTCCACGAAATTGTTGGTTATATTGCTTTCGAAATCCACAGAGTAGGGTAGAACCTCTATATTGCCGCATCCCGTAGTGAAGGAGATCGAAGTCCAATTGCTATAGTTCCCAGTATCACAAATTGACCGCATACGAACCACGTAGGATGTGTTCAGCTGCAGTCCGGTCAGGGCGACTTGGAAGCCCGTCGGGTTGTTGTAAGTTGTCCAAACCGTGTCAGACGTCTTCTTGTATTCCAACTCCCATTGGCTTTCTTGGTATCCGGCCGCCCAAATCAGGCGGGCTCCGTTTCCGCCGACGCTGTCCACCAGCAGGTTCGGAGCGCCGCAGGTGACGGAACTGTCGCAGTCCGTTTGGAAAATCACGTTGAGACGGTCTTGGCCCCACATCCAGTCATCGGAGTTGAATTGAGCATCAGGGGTATATGCATGTCCTGTCGCGTTCGAGAGATGGCTGCAAAAACTATAGTAGAATTGATTGGCGGAAGCTGCCGAAAAGCCGGTGGTGTCCTGTATGGTGAGCACTAAGTTGGAAGTGCCGTTGTAGTAGAACGGGGTATCGAAGTAGATGGTGATCCAGCCGTCGTGAAAGTCCACAGGACCTGCAAAGACTTGAGTGTACGGAAGGTTGTCAAACGGTGCGCCCCCAAAGTAGAAATCACTTTGATTGGTGTATTGAAGGAATAGTTTCCAAGCGCGTTGGGGTGTCGTGGGTTGAAAAACCCGGAACGAAGCGGAGTAGATGTGCCCAGGGCCTCCAAAATCATTGGGATAATAGAGTTGGCGGGTGACACTGTAATCCCAATTAGGTATGTAAATGCCGTGGTTCGAGCTGTTTCCGATTGTCACGTAACCGCCCGAAAAACACTCTGTATGGAAAGAGGAAGTGGCCCAATCTCCATACAAGCTGTCCGAGCAGCGTGTTTTCACGCGCACGTCGTACCATGTGCGGGGAGTCAGGCCTGTCAAGAAAAACGAAGTGTTGGTCAGATGGTCGTGGGTGACCCAGGTGCTGTCGCCTTGTTCCCTGAATTGCAAAGTGTATTCTTGGACATCGCCGACTTGGCCAGCCTGCCATGTGACCAATGCGGAACCGCTACTGATCTGTTCGAAACCCAAATTGTCGGGCGGAGCACAGTCGTAGTTGTATTGGGAAAGAACAAAGTTGTCGGCACTTGCGTAGGAACCGCTCTGGTTCTTGATGGCAATGTAGCGGCCGTCGCCGGTATAAGAATGAAAGAAGACCTCGTCATGCAGTAAGTAGCTCGAAAACGTGTATCCAACGTTGATTTCCTTTACAACTTGAAAGGTGTTTGCGTCATTGGGATCCGTCAACACACCCACGGTAAGGTGATTTGTCTCGTCATAGTAGCTGACATCCAGATCCAGCTTGAGATAGCGAATGTCTATAGGGTTACCGTTTGTGTCGAAGTCGGCAATCCTCGGCGAGACAGCAATGCCTGGGTAGTATATGAAACAGAGTCTGCCTGAAGATGGTGCGCTGAATTGTATTTCAACGGATTGGCTGTTCAGCCGTCCCCAGCATTCGGGGAGGTCGTGGATTCCGTTGCCAGTTCCTTTTGCGTTGAAGTTCTCGGTAAACGGGAAATGATCGATTTCGTAACACGGCGTGCTGAAAGTATAGGCGTTCGTCCACTCGCTGTGGTTGTCTGTGTCGCAGTCGCTGCGTACATATACGTTGTAGGTGTGATTGGCTAACAGTCCTGTCAGCGTGAAAGAATTGCTGTCGGTGAGAGCCAGCGTACCGGTGCCCTGCGTGAAACTGCCCACTCCATATTCGATGCTCCAATGTGTGGCATCACTCGCCTCGGTCCAGGCAATCTCGGCGGAATAGGGTGTTATGTTTGTCACGGTGACACCCAATGGCGTGTAACAGCTGTCAGTATCTTGTTGTGCGTGTGTCCAAAGCGGTAACGCTCCTAATAGGAAGAATAAAAGGAGAAGTTTCTTGTTCATCTGTTGAAAAATGATGTTGGTTAAAGATTACGCAGACTAACGTATAATGGTAATCGACCCATGCCACTGGAAGGTTTTCGCCGCCGAACGGGTTCGTTCCTTTGAAAATCTGCCCGTTTTTGGCGTAGGTGTCGTAGTTCTTGACGTGGAACACCACCTTGCCGTAGCGGTCGCTGATTCGCAGCTCGTTGTGGCGATACTCGTCGGGATCCTCCGGGTTGATGTCGGTGTTGAGGTTCTCGATGGCCCACACGTCGTTGATTCCGTCGCCGTTGGGCGTGATGACGTTCGGGAAAATGAGGTCATCCTCAATGACCACAGTGTGGCTTATCGTATCGCCGCAGCCGCCGCCCGTCACGAGGGTCAGCGTCACGATGTAGTCGTTCCAGTCCGTATAGACGTGCGAAACCGAAGTCTCCGCACCCTCTTGCGTCTCGCCGTCACCGAAGTCCCAAACCAAGTTGTTGGTCGGGTTGCCTGCCACGTTCTCAGACAGAAACGCGGTGAAATCGACGTTGCCGCCGTTATCGCTCAGCATGGAGATTTCGGGTGTGGCGATGAAGTCTATGGTCGGTTGCGCGGCCGTGGTGATGTAATTCCATTTGGTGATGGAATCTTTACAACCTTCTGGAGTGGTAATGACTAATTTCACGGAGTATGAACCCGCATCGTTGAAATCGAACACGGGATTGTCCTCGCTGGAATAGTCAACGATGTTCATGTTTTCGTCGAAAACAATCCATTCGGTGGTCAGACTGTCCACTTCGGGTGTTGAAATGTCGGTGAAATGGATGGAGAGTGGGGTGCATCCGGCGGTGATGTCAGCCTCCAAATCGGCGTGCGGCAGTGGGTAGAAAGTCACCTGTACGGTGTCGGAACTCTCGCAGGTGAAGGTGGCGTCGGGGTCATCGAGGGAGACATTGAGGATATAGGGTCCGGATGTGATAACCTCGATGGAGTCGCCCGTGTCACCGGTGTTCCAGTTGTATTCCACCCCGTCGGCGGCGTAGTTGGCGTGAAGTACGGCCACCTCGCCGGTGCGGAGGTAGATGTCAGGACCGAGGTCGGGCTTGTAGGAGTTCACCAACTGGATGTTGATGCTGTCCTTTACCCACGTGTCTTCGCAACCTATCTCGCTGTGTGCCAGTAGGAAATACCAGCCTGTGTCGGCCAGCGTGAGGTCGGTGATGACGTAAGGTGCCTCCGTGAGCGTGTCGCCCGTAGGCGTGACAAGATGCACGGTGTCAATATTTTCGGTCAGATAGTTGAATTGCACGGTGTCGTGGAGGCAGTAGAGCTCCTTCATATAGACGTCGATGCGGCCCACACTGCTGTAGTCGCTGAAGTAGCCCAGCGACGACGACATGCCGGAGAAGTAATCGAGAATGCCGAGGTGGAACGGACCGATGGAATTCTGCAGGATCATCACCTGCTGGGTCGGCACCGAGGAGGCGAAGTCGCGGTAGCAGTACGACCACGAGGGATTGTAGGGCAGGGTGGTGAAGTAGGAGGCCGGCACGGGCACGTTGTTGTTGCCGACGGTCATGGTGAAACCGTTGACGTAGGCGGTGGGCACCACGATGGAGAGACGCAGATGGGTGGAGTAGGAGGGACGTGCATAGACGACCTCCATGGAACCGGTGCAGCCCAATGCGGGAAGCTGCGTGCCGCCGGCCTCACCGTCAGATCCTGTGGTCTGGAACACGTGAATCGGCTTGTTGGAGGTGACCATCGTGGCGATGGTCGGAGAGTTGCTCGGCAGGTAGGTGTAGCTTTGCCCTTGGTTGAGCGTTGCCGTCGGGGTGGTGCTTCCGTTGATATAGATATTGGTGCTGTCCTGTATAGGGATGATGCTGATGTTTTCGAACAGGCGGTTGTTGTACATGGCGATGAAAAAGTCGCCCGCATACTCGTCGGGCACGAGTTGCTCGGCGACGAGGTCCTGGCCGGAGTAGCCCGACACTTGGTTGCTGGCCACGGGGTCGTCGGTGGAATTCACCGCGATGGGCTTGTCGGAGGTGATGCGTGTGTTGGTGAGGTGGCCGGCGGCCGACTGGCTGGCCGATTTGATGCAGTACGACTGCCCGGCGTTGAGGGTGATGGTGATGGGAGTGCCGGCCGCAATGCCGCCCTCCAACGCTTGCGACGGGATGATGGTCACCGTGGTGTTGTTCTCGGTGGCGATAATCTCGATGCTGTTCTTCGCATCCGTCGGAGGACCGTCCAGCAGATAGTTCTGCATCGGCACGGTAAAGTCGGTGCCCAAAGCGTTACGGCCCTTCAGCGTGTAAATCTCGCTGTTGTTGGCGCCGAGCTGGTAGTAGGTGGTGATGTTGGCGGTGGAGACAATCTTGAAACCGTAGTTGCAGACAGTGTTCACCGGCGCGGTGGAGACGGTGCTCTCCATGCTGGTGACATCGAGGGCATAGTAGCTGTAGGGATTGAGGTTGATGGTCACAGGGGTATAGGCCGGATTGGCTGGCTGTGAGATTGTTACCGTGGCTGGGGTACTGAACGATGTGAAACAGAAAGTGATAGGATTGTGCGCATGGTTGGGGGAAATGTCCGGTGCGGCGAACCAGAAGATGTTGTCGATCTGCGCCGATAGAGGAACGGAGCATAAAATGAACATCAAGAGGCTGAATAACAGCTTCCTAATGTTGTTTTCCGAATTTGAATTTAGATATAAATGCATAATATTGTAATCTAATTTATTGCGGCAAAGATACATTTTTTTATTGAGCATTTGTATTTTTAATCTTTTTCTTTATTTGATTAGTAGCCCTAAAGCGACATCTCGTTACTAAGAAAATGAAATATTTTGTATAACATCTATAATTTACAGATTATCAAATATTTATGATTCAAAAACAAAAAGCTTTCCGAGCCTATCCTAAAAAAATGTATCTTTGCCGCTTAAAATTGAGAATAATGATTACAAAGAAATATTGGAAATTTGTTGTCTTTCTGTTTGTTGCGGCGTTGACGCTTACGTTCTGTTCGTGTCAGTCTTCACAAAACACGGTGCACAAGGCGTCGAAGTACCAAAAGACGCGTACACGCCATACCCCGAAGTGGAATTCCACCACCTCGCAGAGCACCACTTACTACATCAAGAAACACTCCACCCGCAAGAGTCACGACAGCAAAAAAATCAAACGCTAAGCAATGAACATAACGAAAAGAAAATACCTTACCCTTACTATGCTCTGTATGCTGCTCATCGGGCGGCTGGCGGCGCAGGAAAACCATATCCAATTCAACGTGGTGAACGATACCGCTCGCATCGAAGCGGTGATTGAGGAAGACTCTTTGGGCAACCTCATCAATTCGATGTATGACTCCAACCTCGACAACGTGGACCACGGCAACGGGCTGCTGTTCACCTACTTCAACTGGATGCCGGGTTACAACCTCTATCAGAACTTCGACATCGTGACGATTCACTACCGTCACCAGGGTTCGGCGGCGCGTGACACCATTGACCTGTCGGGCTACTACCATCCGGCCAACTACCGCATCACCTCGAACTACGGTTACCGCCATCGCCGGATGCACCGAGGCGTCGATCTCGGGTATCCCGAGGGCACGCCCGTGTCTGCCGCATGGGACGGCATCGTGCGCATCTCCAAGGGTACCGCCAATACGGGTGGCTACGGCAATCTGGTGGTCATCCGCCACGACAACGGCTTGGAAACTTACTATGCCCACCTTTCCCGCCGTCTGGTCAATCCCGGTCAGATGGTGAAAGCCGGCGACATCATCGGATTGGGTGGCAATACCGGCCGTTCCTACGGGGCGCACCTCCACTTCGAGGTCCGCTACCTCGGCAACGACATCAACCCCAATCGCCTCATCGATTTCGACAACTTCCAACTCAAATACGACACGCTCTTTATCTCTGGTTACACAGTTTCGGTGCCCAATCCGGCCCAGCAGACAGTGCAACAGCAGCAACAGACTCAAAAACCTGCCAATTCACCCCAATACTACCGGGTTCGCAAAGGTGACAATCTGGGCAAGATTGCCATCAAATACCACACTTCCGTATCGAAGATTAAGAAACTCAACCATTTGCGTGGCGACTTCATCCGCGAGGGCCAACGTCTGCGCGTGCGGTAGCCATGAATCTCCGACCCTTTACCGGTCTTCTCCTCTTCACGCTGATGTTCTTTTCGGCACCGGCGCAGAATTCCTATTACGACTTTGGTTTTGAACGCGACCAGACCGTTTCCGTCATCGAGAACGGGCTTCCGTTGTCGTTTCCGTGGGCGGGCGGCCTCAATTCCGTGCGTTTTTCCGAAATCGACCTCAATTTGGACGGCGTGACCGACCTGCTAGGGTTCGAAAAGCACGGCCATCGGCTGTTGCCCTTTCTGTGGCAGGGCGGCGGTTTTGTCTATGCGCCGCAGTACGCTCGCCGTTTCCCCGATCTCCACGATTGGGTGATTCTTTACGACTATAACCACGATGGTAAAGCCGACATTTTTACCTACGGACTGGCTTCGGTGCGCGTGTTCAAGAACGTTTCCGAGGATACCCTGCGTTTCGAGCTCGTGGCTGATCCGCTGGAGGCGTTCTATTATAACGGCTACACCAATATCTACGCTTCCCCTGACGACTATTTAGTGGTGGATGACATTGACGGCGACGGCCATCTCGATTTGCTGAACTTCTGGGTGATGGGTCGTTACGTGCATTACCTGCGCAACTATGCCAACGCGGGTGAGAGTTTCGATTTCCGGTTGGAGGACGAGTGCTGGGGGCACTTCGAGGAGGCGGCCGACAACAATACGGTTACGCTCTTTTCGGATTGTGACAGCAAGTCGGGCGAGGATCATTTGCGGCATACGGGCTCATCGATGCTGCTCCATGACTTCGATGCCAACGGGCTGCCCGATCTGCTGCTCGGCGATGTGGATTCGCCTTACAATATATTATTGTACAATCACGGCACGCTTTCCGAGGCCCGGATGACGGCTCAGGATACGGCCTGGCCGCTGCAGATGCCGATACGGCTCTATTCGATGCCGGCGGCTTCGTTCGTGACACTGCCCTGGCATAGCGAGCCGTCGTTGGTGGTGTCGCCCTCCGACCCCTCGCTCACGAAATCGCAGGATTTGAACAGTGTTTGGGTCTATGACTACGATGCTCAGCTACAGCAATATACGCTTTCGCAGACCGACTTTCTGCAAGGGGGAATGGTGGATATGGGGAGCGGTTGCCGTCCGGTGTTGTACGATTACGACGGCGACGGGCTCACTGACCTCTTCATCGGCAATTGGGGCAGTTTCGACAGTGCGCGGCTGGAGAATGGCTGGCTGACCTCCTACTTTTCCTCGTCGGTGAGCTTTTACCGGAATACAGGCACGGTGACTTCGCCAGCGTTTACCTTGCAAACTCACGATTTCGGAAATCTCAAAAGTCTCGGGTTCAAGGGATTACACCCAACTTTCGGGGATTTCGACGGCGACGGGCTCACGGATATGCTCTGTGGATTGGATGACGGGACGTTGCTTCTCGTGCCGCACCAACGTCTCCAGACTGGTGCGGGCAACCTTACGGCGCATTTTGCCAGCGTTGATGTTGGGGAATGTAGTGCCCCTCAGTTTTTCGACTTGGATGGCGACGGTAATCGGGATTTGATTATCGGGAACCGGCGCGGGTTGTTGTCCTATTATCGCAATGTGGGGGCGAATATTGCTGAATTTCAGAAGATTACCGATACATTAGGCGGTGTGGATATGCGAGATTTTACCTTGTCGTATTTTGGTTACAGCGTTCCTTGTTTTTACCGCGATGCGCAGCACGGTACGGTGCTTTTTTGCAGCGGTGAGCAGGGCGAAGTGGCTTACTACAAGGATATTGACGGCAACTTGGACGGCGTTTTCGAGAAGGCGGAAGCGAATCTTGTGGAAACCATCGATGGGGTGGCGAACGAGTTCCGGGAAGGTCGTCGCGTGGCAGCAGCCGTTTCCGACCTCACGGGCGACGGTCGTCCCGACTTGCTGCTCGGCAACTACGCCGGCGGTGTCGCCTATTTCGCTGGTGCTGTCCCTCCCGCGCACACGCCCGTTCCCGCACATGCGCGTACGCACCTACGCGTGTGGCCGAATCCCGCGAAGGATGTTGTGCGGGTGGAAGATGCTGTTCCGCTACAAAGAGTCTCACTCTTTGATATTTACGGTCGCAATATTTTGAATGTCAATGATATACAAGATGATAAGGTTGAAATAAACATTTCAGCTTTTCCAGCTGGCATCTATCTCATAAAGACAGATCATGGTGTCGCGCGGGTCGTGAAATGGTGAGTTCGCCGTACCGAAAAAATGTGTATCTTCGCGGCCGTTTTCAATTAATCACAAAAAACTCCAAAAAGTATGGAATCACAAGAACTTCTTCACCCGGAAAATTCTGAGATTCAGAACAATGAGGTGAACCCCGAGGTCTCTCAAGAGGCCCAGACTGTTAATGAAATGGCAACTTCCGAATCCGCAGTGGAATCAGAAATCGCGGAACCCGTAGCGGAACCGCAACCCGAAACGACCGCTGAGGAGCCCGTTGCCGAGCCCGTCGCGGAAGAACCCGCCCCCGTCGTGGAGCAACCTGCCGAAGAGCCCGCTGCCGAGCCTGTCGCTGAGCAGCCTGCCGAAGAGCCTGTAGCAGAGCCCGTTGCTGAGACGGAAGCTCCTGCAGAAGCTCCGGAACAACAAGAGGAGCCCAAAGCTCAGGAACCCGAGAAACCGGAGGAGACCTTAGAGCAGGTGGAAGCCGAATACAATGGCTTTGACCTCGAAAAGTGCGTCGCCGAGCTCGAACGACTGATTGTGGAGCCCAACTTCAACCTCATCAAGTTGCGTGTGGGCGTGATTCGTGCCAAAGCGCTGGAATTCCTGCGTGAGCGCAGACGTGCACGCCAGGCCGAGTTTGAGGCTGCGAAAGCCGCTGCCGAAGCTGCTGCCGCCGAAGTTCCAGAAGGACAAGAAGCCCCCGCCGTTCCCGAGTTCAACAACGAACCCGACGAGCTGGAAAAACGCTTCAACGCCGCCTTCCAGACCTTCAAGGACAACAAGGCCGCCTTCATTGAAGAGCTCGAACAGCAGAAAGTCAAGAATTTAGAGTTAAAATCCAATATCATCGAGGGACTGAAACGCCTCCTCGAAACCGAAACCAACCTCAAGGTCCTCAACGACCATGTGAAAGCGTTCCAAGAGCAGTGGAAGGCCATCGGCCCCGTGCCGCAAAGCGAGTCCACCAACCTCTGGCAGAACTACCATTTCTATATCGAGAAGTTCTTCGACATCGTCCGCATGAACCGCGAGATGCGTATGCTCGACTACAAGAAGAACCTCGAAAGCAAGCTCCTCCTTTGCGAAAAGGCTGAGTCGCTTCTTCTTGAGGAATCCATCAACCAGTCATTCAACGAGTTGCAGGAACTCCACCGTCAGTGGAAGGAGATTGGACCTGTTCCGGATGACAAGAAAGAGGAGATTTGGGAGCGCTTCAAAACGGCTTCCGACCAGATTAACCAGCGCCGTCGCGAGCATTACGATAAGCTTTTCGCTGAGGAGCAGAATAACTACAATGCCAAGGTCGTGTTGTGCGAGCAGGCTGAGGAACTTGTGGCCAAGCCCGTGGAGCAAGTGTCTGAATACAACGCTGTTAGCGACAAGCTGACCGAGCTCTTCACCCTGTGGAAGACCCTCGGACCCGCTCCCGCCAAGCTCAATGACGAGATTTGGAACCGCTTCAAATCGACCCTCGACAAATTCTTCCAGCAGAAAAAGGAGCATTTCCAGCAGATTAAGGACACGCAGATGCAGAACTACAACCAGAAGCTCAACCTCGCCATCCAGGCTGAGGGCATCGCTGACCGCACCGATTGGAAGCAGGCTACCGATGAGATCCTCGCGCTGCAGACCGAGTGGAAGAGCATCGGCGCCACCCCGCGCAAATACTCCGACCAGGTTTGGAAACGCTTCCGCGCCGCTTGCGACAAGTTCTTCGAAGCGAAGGCTAAGTTCTTCAGCAACGTCCAAGGCGAGGAGAACGAGAACCTCCAGAAGAAGGAGGAACTCATCCAGAAGATTCTGGGTTACGAGTTCGGCGAGGACCGCAACGCCAACCTCGACGCGATGAAGGCTTACCAGAAGGAGTGGCTGGAAATCGGTTTCGTGCCGCGCGCCGACAAAGACCGCATCTACACCGAGTACCGCAACGCCATCAACAAGCGTTTCGCCGAGCTCAAGGTTAGCGCCGACGACATGCGTCAGAGCCGTTACCAATCTCGCATCGACGACATCATGCGCAACCCCAACGCCGACAAGCTCATCGACAAAGAGAAGAACTTCCTCACCACCAAGCTTGCTCGTCTGAAAGACGATATCGTGCTGTGGGAGAACAACTTGGGCTTCTTCTCCAACTCCAAAAACGCCGAAATCCTGACCGCCGAGTTCCGTAAGAAGATCGAGGCTGCCAAGAAGGAGGTCGCCGAGCTGGAGTACAAGATCAAGATGATGAACAACCCCAAGGCTGCGGAACAGGCAGAGGCTCCCGCTGCTGAGGCTGCGCCGGCTGCCGAAACTGAGGCTCCCGCTGAAGCGTAATGTGTAGAGACGCAAAATTTTGCGTCTCTACTAAAACAAAAGAAAACACCAATGTCAAAATCGATTCTAATCTTTTGTGCATTTTTTATAGTTCCTGTTTTGTCTGCGGTCGCCCAAACGGAGGCCGCAGATAAAATTTTGGGAACGTATTACATCTCGGACAACACCTCCGACGAGGATTGCAAGGTCAAGATAACGAAGGATAAGTCAGGTACTTACAGCGGTCGTATCATCTGGGTGAAGAATCCCTATTTCAAGGACGGCACCCCCAAGCGCGATATCAAGAATCCGGATCCAGCGAAGCGCAACACCCCTGGCGATCAGATTTCGCTCATCTTCCATTTCAGATACGATGCGAATAAGGATCAGTGGGTCGATGGGGAAATTTACGATCCTGTCCACGGTAAGACTTACAAGTGCAAGATGTGGTTCGAGAACGACAAAACCCTCCGCGTGCGCGGCTACATCGGTGTGCCCGCGTTGGGGAGGACCATGACGTGGAAAAAATTATCGTAGAAACCTGTCGTAGAGACGCAAAATTTTGCGTCTCTACAACCCCTTAACCCCTAACCCCATAACCCCGAACCCCATAACCCCGAACTCCTTAAACCCTAAACCTTAAACCTTAAACCTTAAACCTTCATGGAAAACCTGAACGTTCGAATCGACAAATGGCTCTGGATGGTGCGGCTGTTCAAAACCCGCTCCATCGCCACGGAGGCCTGCAACGCCGGCAAAGTGAAGCTGAACGGCGACAACGTGAAGCCTTCCCGCGACGTGCGCAAAGGCGAGGTGTATGAGGTGCACATCGGTTCGCTGCACAAGACCGTGGAGGTGGTGGATGCGCCGAAGAGCCGCGTGGGAGCGCCCCTGGTGCCGCAGTACTGCACCGACCTCACCCCGCAGGCTGAATACGACCGCATGAAGACCCTCAAAACGCAGGAATTCCGTCCCCACGGCCTCGGTCGCCCCACCAAACGCGACCGCCGCCAGCTGGACTTCATCAAAGAGAATTATTTTGAAGAGGAGACTTGAGACTTGAGACTTGAGACTTGAGACTTAGGACTTAAGACTAATCCCTTAAACCCTAAACCCTAACCGCGTACCGTGTAACCGCGTAACCCTTAAACCTTAAACCCTAAACCTTAAACCCTAAACCTTAAACCTTAAACCTTAAACCCTAAATGTCAATACTCCTAATCGCCTCCCTGCTCCCCGTAGTCCTGCTGATGGGCTACATTTACAAACGCGACACGTTCCAGAAGGAACCGTGGCCGCTGTTGATGAAAGCCTTCGGCTTCGGCATCTTGTCCGCGCTGCTCGATATTTTTGTCGCTGGCGGGCTGAACTACATCATTCCGAAGCCCGAAAACTCCCTCTTGGGTGACGCGCTCTACAACGCCTTTGTGAGTGCGGCTCTCCCCGAGGAGTTCTGCAAGCTCCTGATGCTCTACCTCTGCATCTGGAAAAACCCGTATTTCGACGAATATTACGACGGGTTGGAGTATGCGGCATTCGTGGGGCTCGGTTTCGCGGGTTTCGAGAATATACTCTACATCATGCAGGGTGGTCTTGGACTGGCGTTGGGTCGTGCTCTCTTTGCCGTGCCCGCGCACTTCTTCTTTGCCATCTTCATGGGCTATTTCTTAGGTCTGGCCCGATTCCGTTACGCCCAACGCCGGAAATATCTCGCGCTGGCCTATTTTGTGCCTGTCCTCCTGCACGGCACGTACGACGGGGTTCTGATGTACATGAACAATCTCAACGGCACAGACCTGCCGCAGGATGTGGATGCCCTGTCCAGCGCCCTTTACGTCGGATTCCTCGTTTTCTTCTTCTTCGTCTGGCGTGCCGCCACGCGCAGAGTGAGCAAGATGTCGGGGAAGTAGAGACGCAAAATCTTGCGTCTCGTGTCAGTACAAAATCAATTTTTTTTTGCACCGATATAATAAAATAGCAAAAACCTCGTTAATAGAGGTTCAAATAGCGGGGGTGCCGAAAACCGTGGTGAAAGAGTAGGCAAAACCAAAAACCTGATTTGTAATGAAAAGAGTCAAATTATCCATTTGTGTGGCAGTCTTGATAGCCGTGCTGGGCAGTGCTTGCAACCGCCAGCCCGTCGAGCCGACCCCGAATCCCGACAACCCGGCTAACACCGAGGGTATCTATCTCGGCGTAATTGGATTTAACGACCAATTGTATGTCAAGGATATCAGTCTTCTGAACAACTCGACATACAACAATTTCACCAGTTTTATTAATAACTTGACACCCGGCAACGGTACGGCGTTGTACTATGCCGATTACACGGCTTTGAAGAAAATGAAGGCTTTTGCTCGGCCCAAGGAACTGACAAACGTGGCCTTGGTGACCTTCACCGACGGTCTTGACAATATCTCGACCGCCAACAATCAGTACGACCCGGAAGGTTTTGGCAGTACCAGCGCCTATCGCGATGCTCTGCACAACATGATCATGAATCAGCCGATACATGGTTTGAATGTTTCGGCCTATTCCATCGGGTTGAAGGGTGCTGACGTGACCGATGAGGCCCAGTTTATGGAGACGTTGCGAAAACTGTCCAGCAGCGACAACAATGTCTTCCAGGTGGCCAATATGGCTGAGGCGATGGAGCGTTTCTCGGAGATTGCTTCCAGCCTCTATTCCATCTCCACTTCTGTGAATCTGGGCGTGAAGGTGCCCGGCGGTTATGATGAGGGTCAGAAGCTCCGTTTCACATTCGACAACGTGGCGGCGGCTAATCAGTCAACGTTGTTCATCGAGGCCACCTACCGTCGCACCTCGGGCGGCAGCAGAACATTGGACAATATCATCTATTACGGTCTCTCCCAAGGTCCGTCGTCGATAGCCTCTTCCGCACCACAGGGCGCTTATTACCAGTTCCTGTTCCAAGGGCTTGCCTATCTTGACGGCACTCCTCTCTCGCAATCGGATTTGGGCAACATCAAGTTGTGGAAGCAGACCAGTACGGGTGCATGGGACAAGGAGACGGAGTTCAATCCGGCAAGCTCCACCACTGTTACGGAGGACAAGAACAGCGCTATGATCGTTCTCGTGCTTGACTGCACCACCTCGCTGGGCAGCGACTTCGCCAATATGCAGAGCAGCGCCAAGGAGTTCATCCGGACGCTTGTCGATGGCGGCAGTAAGAGACGTTAGACCGTAAGACTTAAGACTTGAGACAAAAAAGGGCGCGGCCGGATGGCTGCGCCCTTTGTGTAACTGTTGGCTGCTAACTATTTCAGCCCTCTGTTCTTCAGCAGCGGTTCGATGGACGGCTCCTGCCCGCGGAAAGCGAGGTAGAGGTCGTGCGCGTCGGCCGTGTTGCCGCGTTCCAAGATGTTGGTGCGGAACGAGGTGGCCGTCGTCGGGTCGAAAATGCCGTGCTCCTTGAAGCATTCGTAAGCGTCGTTGTCCAACACGGCCGCCCAGGTGTAGCTGTAGTAGCCTGCCCCGTAGCCACCGGCGAAAATGTGCTGGAAGTAGGGACTTCTGTAGCGGGAGATGATGGACGGGATCAGCCCGATTTTCGCCATCTGCTGGTTCTCGTAGTCGGGCTGCGGGAACGTCGCGGGGGTGGTCACGGTGTGGTAGTCCATGTCGAGGATGGAGGCGGCGAGCAGCTCGGTGTTGATGAAACCTTGTCCGTAAGTGGCGGCGGCATCAATCTTCTTGAGGAGTTCGTCGGGAATCAGTTCGCCAGTTTTGTAGTGGTGGGCATAGACCTTCAGTACCTCCGGCTCGAAAGCAAAGTGCTCCATGAACTGTGAGGGCATCTCCACGAAGTCGCGCGGGACGTTGGTGCCGGAAAGGGTGGGGTAGTGGCAACGCGACAGGATGCTGTGCAGCGCGTGACCAAACTCGTGGAAGAGCGTCTGCGTCTCGTCGATGTTGAGCATCGAAGGTTTGTCGCCCACGGGTTTGGTGAAGTTGAAGACCAGCGACACCACCGGGATATGGTTGTTGCCGTCGCGGTCGTAGTACTGCTCGCGGAAGTTGGTCATCCACGCGCCGCTGCGTTTGCTCTCACGCGGGAAGAAATCCATATAGACTACTGCGATGACCTCGTTATGGTCAATCACCTCGAAAGCCTTCACATCTTTGTGATAGACAGGAAGTTCGGGGTTTTCTTTGAAAGTGAGTCCGTAGAGACGCTCGCAGACGTAGAAGAGACCCTTGCGGGCGGAGTCGAGGGCGAGGTAGGGACGGATAGCCTCATCGTCGAGATCGTATTTCTCTTTGCGCAACTTTTCGGCATAGTAACGCCAGTCGTAGGGTTGCAGCGCACCGGCAATACCGTCCTTGTTCATCATCTTTTGGTATTGGGCGGCCTCCTCCTTGGCTTTCGCGAGGGCGGGCTCCCACACCTTCATCAGCAGGTCATAGACGTTGTCGGCATTCTTGGCCATGCAGTCGTCCAACACGTAGTTGGCGTAGTTGTCGAAGCCGAGAATCTGTGCCTTTTCCAGTCGGAGGTTTACAATGTCGTTGATAATCTGTGTATTGGAGAATTCCCCGTTGAGGCAGCGGGTGGAGTAGGCGGTCCAAAGCTCCTTGCGCAGCTCGCGGTTGGCGCAGTTTTGGAGGAACGGCTCCATGGAGGGGATATGCACGGTGAAGGCGTATTTGCCTTTGGCGTCCTTCATACCGTCAGCGGTCTCCTTAGCAGTAGCCAATTGGCTTTCCGTCAGTCCTTTGAGGTCTTCCTCTTTATCCACGAAGAGGGTGTAACCGTTGGTGGCGCCAAGCACGTTGTTGCCGAATTTGAGGGTGAGGGCCGACAACTTCTCGTTGATTTCGCGGAAACGGTCCTGCTTGTCGGCGGGCACGTTCGCACCGCCGCGCTCGAAATCCTTGTAGATAACCTCCAACAGACGTTTTTGCTCGTCGTTGAGGTTCTCCTTGTCGCGGTTATTGTAAACCGTCTTGATGCGGTCGAACAGCTGGGCGTTCAGCATGATGTCATCGCCGTGACGGGTGAGCATCGGGAAGATGGTGTCGGAAAGGGCCTCCATTTCGGGGCTGTTCATGCACTCGGCAAGGTTGACGAAGACGGAGGAGACCTTGGTCAGCAGCTCCCCGCTGTATTCGTAGGGGATGATGGTGTTGGCGAAGGTCGGTGCCTCGCTGTTCTCGCAGATAGCCTGGATGTTCTCCCTCTGCTGCCGGATGCCTTCCTCGATAGCAGGCAGGTAGTCGCTGGTCTTGATCTTGTCGAAGGGCGGCACGCCGTAGGGGGTATCCCATTCCTTCATAAAGGGGTTGCCGGCCAAACTGTCGTCCCCGGATGTTTTTTTCTTGCATGACCCGCAGAGGATAGCGGATGCCATAACTAAGCTCATAATGAATAATTTACGGTTCATATTGCGGATTTTTTTATTTGAATTTCCTGCATTTTGATGAATGTGCAAAATTAAATAAATTACGAATACAAAAAGACCCGGACCAATGATGATCGTCTTTCTAAACGTAAAAACACAACGTTTTTATTTCTCTTTCAGCAAATCGCGAATCTCGGTGAGGAGTTTCTCTTCGGCGCTGGGCTCGGGAGCGGGTGCCGGAGCTTCTTCTTCGGCTTTCTTTAGCGCGCTTGTGGCCTTGTTGATCCCCTTCATCACGAGGAAAATACAAAACGCGATGATCAGGAAGTCAACGGTCACTTGGATGAAGTTGCCGTAGTTGAGGGTGACGGCCTCACTGACGATTTCGCCGGCCTCGTTGAGCTTCGGGGCGCGAAGGGTCAGCGACAGCGTCGTGAAATTGACGTTGCCGATCAACGCACCGACGAGCGGCATGATGATGTCGTTTACCAGAGAGGTGACGATTTTTCCGAAGGCACCGCCAATGACCACACCGATGGCCATGTCCATCACGTTGCCTTTCATCGCAAATTCCTTAAATTCTTTGAAAAATCCCATAGCTGTAAATTTTAATGATATTTGAAAGTGCAAAAGTAAAAAATATTTGGTTACACGGTTAAGCGGTTAGAGGGTTATTTTTTTGTTTCAAGTTTAAGGTTTCAAGTTTCAGATCAATAGTCAAAGTTAATGAATAATTATTCGCCTTTGCCGCGTTGTAAATCATCAAACAGCACCAACTTATACAAATCCATGGCTTTGAGGCTGTTATGGCGGAGGATGAGGTTGGAAAGGGGCTTTTTCATCAGTCGGAGGGTCTTGAAGATGGTTTTGCCGTTGCGTTTGGCATGAAGGCGCTCCCAGGTCTGCAGCAGGCGGCTCTGTTCGCGGAAACGGTCGTCCACACGGCCTGAATGGTAGAGTTCAGAGAGGTTCTCCACGCTGTCGGTGGTTTTGTGGAGAAAGTCGCGGTTGTCGTCCAAACCGTCGTGGTAGAGCTCGTTGTCGATATGGCGGACGGAAATGCCGTTTGCCTCTAAGTCAAGGCCGAAGAAGGTGTCCTCGTAACCGTAGTTGGTCAGCGATTCGTCAAAACGGCAACTTTCGAACGCGGATTTGGGTTGAAGGGGGTGAAGTTGTGGAAAGGATGCCGGTTCCGAACCGCAGCGGGTCGCACCTCCCGACAAAGGCCGTACTTGTAGCGCAGCCGCTGTCCCCGTTTCGGAATAATAACCTTGTATGAGAGTCCACCAGATACCGCAAAGGGCTTTCCGGTATTCTCGTTTTTCTCAATAATAGCTTGATAATTAGCTATATAGTTTTCCCGCTTGATTCTCGCGTCGCAGTCCATGTAGAGCAGATAGGGATATTGGGCGGTGTCGGCCAGCTCGTTGCGAGTCGCCGACCGCCCGATGTTCGTCTCATGCTGGATATAGCGGACGTTCTCCTGCTGTGCGAGCAGGCTGTTGTGGTATCGCAAGGAAAGGTCAGAGGAGGCGTCGTCGGCGAGAATAATCTCGTAAGCACTCCCGCAATTCGCGAGCTGCGCTTCCAACTCCGACACCAATGGGTGTACGTTAACGTTGTATATTGGGATAAGAACTGAAATCATATTAGACCAACGAATCAATCAGCTTCCCATCTTCGACGCAGATTGCGCGGGAGGGGAACTTGTCGATCAGGGAGAAATTGTGGGTGGCCATGAACACGGTGGTGCCGCTCTGGTTGATGTGGTGGAAGACTTGGAAGATTTCCTCGGCGGTGATGGGGTCAAGGTTGCCGGTGGGCTCGTCAGCAAGGATGAGGTCGGGGCTGTTGAGCAGGGCGCGGGCGATGCAGACGCGCTGCTGCTCGCCGCCGGAGAGCTGTGACGGCAGCTTGAAGTCCTTGGTCTCCAACCCGACTAAGGTGAGCACCTCCTCGCAGCGGTTGAGCATGAGGTTTTTGTCTTTCCACTGGGTGGCCCGAAGCACGAACATCAGATTCTCGATGACAGTGCGGTCCTTGAGCAGCTGGTAATCTTGGAACACCACCCCGATTTTCTTGCGCAGCTCGGGAATCTGTTTCTTCTTGATATTCAGCAAGTCGTAGCCGATCATCATCGCTTCCTCACCTTCGGGTCTCAGCTCGCCGATAAGGGTTTTCAGGATGGAGGACTTGCCGGAGCCGGTCTTCCCGATGAGATAGACGAACTCCCCCTGCCGGATGTTGAAGCTGATGTCGGACAGCACCCGCAGCTTCCGGTGCGAGATGTTGACGTGCTTGAAGGAGATGACATCCGCCGGAATGGTCGGCTGCTCCTGTACGGGCTGTTCGGGCTCGTTGTTGATGATGACTTCGGGTTCTTCCATAATACTAAAGTCTAATATCTAAAGTCTTACGTCTTAAGTCTCAAGTCTTTTACGCGTCAATGTTGGCGTAGGTGGCGTTTTGCTCGATGAACTCGCGGCGCGGGGGTACTTCGTCGCCCATGAGCATGGAGAAGATACGGTCGGCTTCGGCGGCGTTCTCAATGGTGACCTGGCGGAGCAGACGGTTGGCGGGATCCATGGTGGTGTCCCACAGCTGGTCGTCCTTCATCTCACCGAGACCTTTGTAGCGTTGCACGTGCACCTTACGGCCGCCGGCGGAAGCTTCTGCCGTGAGTCTGTCGCGTTGCTCGTCGGTCCAAGCGTATTGCAGCTTGTCGCCCTTCTTGACACCGTACAACGGCGGAGTGGCCAGATAGACGTGGCCTTGCTCGATGAGCTCGCGCATGAAGCGGAAGAAGAAGGTGAGGATCAGCGCGGCGATATGGCTACCGTCAACATCGGCATCGGTCATGATGATGACCTTGTGGTAACGTAACTTCGAGAGATTCAAGGCTTTGCTATCGTCTTCCGTGCCGATGGTGACGCCCAAGGCGGTGTAAATGTTCTTGATTTCCTCGCTCTCGAAAACGCGGTGCTGCATGGCTTTTTCCACGTTCAGGATCTTACCGCGCAGAGGCAGGATGGCTTGGAAGTGGCTGTCGCGGCCTTGCTTGGCGGTGCCGCCTGCGGAGTCACCCTCCACGAGGAAAAGCTCGCATTTTGTGGCGTCCTTGGAGGAACAGTCTGCGAGTTTGCCGGGCAGTCCGGAACCGCTGAAGGCGGTCTTGCGCTGCACGAGCTCGCGGGCCTTGCGGGCAGCGTGGCGCGCCTGTGCGGCTAATACCACCTTGTCAACGATGGACTTCGCGTCTCTCGGGTTCTCCTCCAAATAGTTGGTCAGCATCTCGCCCACCATCTGGTTTACCACGCCGGCAATCTCGCTGTTGCCGAGCTTGGTCTTGGTCTGGCCTTCGAACTGCGGTTCAGCCACCTTCACGGAGATGATGGCGGTGAGGCCTTCGCGGAAGTCGTCACCGGAAATCTCGATTTTGTTCTTCTCCAGCTTGTCAAGCAGCTTGTTGTCGTCGGCATATTTCTTGAGGGTGCGGGTGAGCGCCTGGCGGAAGCCCGTGAGGTGCGTGCCGCCCTCTATCGTGTTGATATTGTTGACGTAAGAGTGGATGTTTTCAGTGAAGGAATCGTTGTACTGCATGGCAACCTCCACAGGCACGCCCTGCTTCTCGCCTTCAATATATATAGGTTGCGATGTGATCTTGGTGCGGCCCTCGTCGAGGTGCATGATGAAGTCGCGGAGACCGTTCTCGGAGTAATAGACCTCCTTGGGGTGGTTGCCGTCGGCGTCGGTCTTGCGCTCGTCCTCGATGGAGATGTGGATGCCCTTGTTCAGGTAGGCGAGCTCTTTGAGACGGTGCGCGAGGCGATCGAACTCATAGACGGTGGTGTGGAAAATGGTGTCGTCGGGCAGGAAAGTGATCTTGGTGCCTCGGTAGTCGCTCTCGCCGATAACTTTCACAGGGTAGAGGGGCTTGCCATATTCGTATTCCTGGATGAAATGCTTTCCTTCGCGGAAGACCTCGGCGGTGAGGTGCTTGGAGAGGGCGTTCACGCAGGAGACGCCGACGCCGTGCAGACCGCCGGAGACCTTGTAGGAGTCCTTGTTGAACTTGCCGCCGGCGTGCAGGACGGTCATGACGACCTCCAATGCGGAGCGTTTCTCCTTCGGATGCATGTCGGTGGGGATGCCGCGCCCGTTGTCGAGCACGCTGATGGCGTTGCCTTCCAGTATCTTGACTTCAATGTTGGTACAGAATCCGGCGAGGGCCTCGTCGATGGAGTTATCGACCACCTCGTTGACTAAATGGTGCAGACCGCGGTCGCTGACGTCGCCGATGTACATGGCGGGACGTTTCCGGACGGCCTCAAGCCCTTCCAGGACCTGGATATTCCCCGCACCGTAGGTTTCTTCTTTCTCAATCTTATTTTCTAACTCGCTCATTATTAATGGTTTTATTTTTCTTCAAAAAACCTGCAAATATAGGAAAAATTTCGGTAGGTTGGGCGGGGAATTTGCAGTTGGGCTTTGGATTTTGAACTTATCGCACAGAACGCCCAAAAATGAAAATGTAACGCGATGGAATCCGAGCCAATCCGTGCGATACGTGGAGATCATTTCCGCAGATGCAGCCTCGGCAGCATCACCGCCGACTCTACGGCATCGTTCTCGCCGCGCCAGGCCGCCACAAAGGCCACCTCGGCCGCATAGACTGAGAATCCCTGCCGATAAAGCTCCTGCAGTTCGTTGCGCTTTTTAGCAGACAGAGCCGCCACGCAGTCGCCTGCCGCCGAGTAGAAACCGTTGTCCTTGAACCATAATGGCTGCCCGCTCCGCAACGCGAGAATCTTTTCCTTCTTGTCTTTGAAAAAGTCAAGATAGACGTCCCTGTGGGTCAGCTGCACGGAGATGTCGTTCGGCGCATTGTACAGCGTGTGATCTTCCGTGTAGTCCACGTCTTGAAGCCGGATTCCGTCGAAAACGGGTGTACAGGCGTGGATGTAGAGCGATTTCCGGGCGCGGGTCATGCCCACATACAGCTTCCGGATGTTCTCCGCCGACTCCTCTTCATTCCGCGCCAGCATCATATACACCGTGTCGAACTCGCGGCCTTTGGTCTTGTGGATGGTGGAAACCAGCACCGTCCGCTTGTCGGCAAAGCAGAAGTCCTCGATGTTGGATTCGAAGACGAAATCGCCCAAATCGCTGCGGTATTTCACTCTGTTGGTGCTCTCGAAAGCGTGGAAAAAGCCCTGCAAATACTCCTGAAGGTTGCTTTGCGAATAGGTGAGAAGTGTTTTCTCTTTCGCCTCTTTCCAGAATGCATCCGATATGATTGGCGTGGAGGTCCGTTTGTCAATCTGCTTTAGGAAATAGCGGATTTCCGCCAAGTCCGCTAACCGGAACGAGCCGCCCGACTGAATCAGCTTGGTGCGGAATCCCTCCTTGAGCAAAAGTCCCGCCATCTGCACCGCTTCGTCGTTGGTGTTGGTCATCACGCAAACCTTCCCGTTTATCCCGTTGTGTTTCAGCTGATTGATGATGGGGGTGTATAGATTGCTGCTATTGTGTTTGGATAGAAAAACCAGTCCGGGCTCTTGACTTATCGCCGTGCACCCCTGTTTTTTCATACGGCCATCTAAACGATGGATAAAACGGTCCGAAAACTGGACGATGTTCCGGCAACTGCGATAGTTGACAGTCATTTCATACTGAACAGCTTGGAAATCAGAGATGAACGACTGCATGTATTTGGAGTCGGAGCCGCGGAACAGGTAGATGTTCTGGTCGTCGTCGCCGACGGCAATCACGCGCATCTCCTCGTTTTGCCGCATCAGCGCACTCACGAGCGCGTACTCGTCGGCGTCCATGTCCTGCGCCTCGTCGATTACTAACACGGTTTTTCCGATTTTGGCGGGCTCGGCCTCGCCGTTTTCCACCATTTCGGCCGCCATCCGGACCACGTGGTCGGCCTCTTCCAGATTCCCGGTTTTCCCGATCAGGTCGAAACTGAAGGAATGGAAGGTTTTGATATCGACAAAATGGGCGGCATTGCCGATCAGCTTGATAAGTCGCTGTTTGAATTCTATGGCTGCGGAGCGGGAGAAGGTCAGCATCAACAGTTGCTCGTGTTTCACGTCCTCCATCAGCAACAAGGAGGCCAATTTGTGTACGAGCACCCTCGTCTTTCCGCTCCCCGGTCCGGCGGCCACCACGATGCACTTCGACTGTTTGTCTTGGATGATCTCCCGCTGTTTTTCAGACAGTTCTCCAAACAACTGCTGGTATTTTTCGGTTGTGATGTTCTTCTCGATCTCCTTCGCTCTGTCGCCTTTGAAATATTGGCTGACAAATTTCTTGTGGTCTAATAGAAAATAGTCCTGCACAAACTGCAACGCTGCGCCGTAGTCCTTGACCATCAGGTTGGCATACTCGCCGACAATGTGTATCTGCCTGATCTTCTGTTTGTAGAACTCGTCCAATAACCGATAATCCTCTTTTTTGTATTTGTACTTCATGTCGGTCAGGCGGTGGATTTGCATGGCGTTGTAAACCACCATGAACCCGCCTTCCAGCTTCAACGCCCCGATTTTGTTGAGATAGAGCAACGCTTCCTCCACATCGGCAATAGTACACGGTTTTTCCGAAGTGTTCATCCTGATTTGTTCGGCGAACTGCTTTTGAAGTTCCGTGACCGAGAATTGCACCATTCTGAATTCGTTGGACGTGTTATCGGCCTCCTTCGCCGGCGTCGCGTAGAGATTTTCAATGATGAACCGGCAAAGTTCGATGCGAAGGCCGTTTTTCCTCGAAATGGTGTCGATGTCCTTGTTCAAGGAAAAACGGACCAGCCCCTTTTCGATGTTTTCTTTTTTCTTGATGTAGGATTTGAGCTCAGAAAATAGAGGATGGTACGGATATTGCGAATGCTCGAATCATGGATTCCGGCCTTTAAGGCACTTTCATTCAGTTCTTTGTATGAAATCTCGATCTCATTGTCCCGTGAAATGACCATTGCCAACAGGAACTGTTCGAGCCTGGCGAACGACTCGAACCGTTTCTGTGATTTCTTCTCGTTGTCGGTTTTGTGAATCAGGGCGGACATGTCGCGGGAGTCGGCCAAGATGCCCTCCTGCCGCATCAGACTCACGGCCTGGATGACCTCGGCTTTGGTCATGCCTAAGATGTCGGCCAGATAGTCCACGCGGGATTCGGCTTCCACAGAGCCTGCATTCGCTTTGTATTTGTTGGAAATCAGGGATTTGATGATGCGGATGGCTTGGGTCTGTTCGTCATGGGAGAACAGCGAAGAGTGCTCGATGCGCTGGCGGGCTTCCTCCATGTTTTTGACCCTGATACCCGTGGCGAAAACGCGGGGAACGTTGTTGCCGCGACTCACGTAGCCGGCATCCTCCAAAGCTGCAACCGCAGTGCGCACGCGGGTTTCGATGTCTGCCACCTCGTCGTTCCATCCCGCCTGGCGTGCGATTTCCAAGGCGGAGCAGCTCACCGACTTCCGTTGCCGTGTGAGGTCTTTGATGGCTTTCCAGACCTGCTGTATTTCGCTGATACTCAGTTTTGTCTGGTTT